>NZ_JAHBDE010000003.1:0-188798 GCF_019956175.1 Pseudomonas sp. BF-R-30
TCGCTGAGGCTCGGGGTTCCTTCGCTCCGGCATTCATCCGGGGGCATCGCCCTCCGGTTGGCTTCGCTGGCACCTACATGCGATGTGTTCGACTGCGTCGAACGGCGCTGCGCGCCAATCCCCGGATGAACACCTCCACTCAGCCTGCCGAGGGGGCGGGTGGATCAAGATCAAAAGCTGCAGGCGAGCTAACGCTCGACCTGATGAGTGGTGAGAAGCGTCTGTGTACGCCGATCTGCTTTTGCTCTTCTGTGGGAGCGAGCTTGCTCGCGAAGGCGGTCTGACAGCCGACCAATTTCTTGCTGATGTACACCGATCAAATTGTGGGAGCGAGCTTGCTCGCGATGGCGGCCAGCCAGCCGACCAATTTCTTTCGAGTGTACCCAGCCCAACTGTAGGAGCGAGCCTGCTCGCGAAGACGGCCTGCCGGCCGACCGAAATCTTGCAGATGTACTCGATACCTGTGGGAGCGAGCTTGCTCGCGATGACGGCCTGACAGCCGACCAATGTCTCAAAGGTGCCCCCGATCCCCTGTGGGAGGCTCGAATCGCTTTTCAGGGTTGGCCGCCACTGGCACTCACGCGTGGTTGCTCGTTTGTTGCATTCACTCCCTTGTCCCAAAGAGCAACCAACCCACCGAAAGTCCCGACATAGGCCGTGCCGTCCGGCGCCAGTGTGATCGGCGACCAGTTGTTGTCGAAGGCCTGGCCGACCCCGCTCAGCGCCTTGAATCGGGTCTGGCCGCTGTCGAAATCCAGCGCCATCAGGTACCAGGCGTTCTCGCCGTCGGGCTGCGGCTCGAAGGTGTAGAAGTACAGCAGACCGTTGCTCACCGAGAGTTTGGGGACCACCGAAGGCGAACGTTCCTTCGATTCCCAGATCCGGTCGCAGCCCGACTCATCGCTGCGGATGTCGATGCGGCTGATGCCGCCGTGCACGGCCTGCCAGTCCTTCTGCGCGAAGGCGCTGGTGTAGCCGGCGTTGTTCTCGAGGATGATCGAGCGACCCCAACCGATGGCCGAGTTGTCGGTGGCCGAGGCGTTGTTGTCGAACACCGGCAGCTTGCAGATCAGGCGATTGCCGGCGTAGTCCTGCTCGCGACGGTAGACCAGCAGGTTGATGCGTCCGTCGCTGTTGTCGGTGATGGTGACGTAGCGCTCGCCGAGCAGGGTCGGGGTGGTACCGCTGCCCTGATTGATCGCGCCGACCTTGCGCCCGGTGCCGCGGTCATAGACTTCGCGCCAGCCTTGCACGGGCTTGCCCTCGGCATCGGCGACGAAGCGGTACATGGCGTGGTCGGACACCAGGTAGACACCATCGGCCGCCACCGACATGCCGTTCTGGATTTCTTCGTGGGCCAGTTGAATGCCCTGGACCTTGCCGGTGTCGGGGTTCAGGGTGCCGATGCGGCCGCGCCGGGTGATCCACCAGATCAAGCCTCGGTGATCGGGCATGACCCCGGTGACGGGGTCGCATTCGCCTTTGGGGAACCAGTTGGCAGGCTTCACACAATCGTGGGGGACCTTGTCGCTCAGGTCCCAGTTGTCGACCGCTTCGAACGACCACGCACCGGACTCATCCTGACGATGCACGACGCGCTGGATGTGCTGCTCGGCATCGGCGATGACCACGCGATTCTGTTCGTCGACATAGAAATAGGCGCCGGAGGTGTCGGCCATGATCTTGTCCGGGTCCAGGGTAATCAGCGCGTGGAAAGTCGACGGACGCGGCGGCAGCGGGTAGCGGGCCAGCAGCTTGAGGGTGCGTGGTTCGAGCAATTGCAGTTCGAACTGCATCAGGTTGGCGCACAACACCACCAGGCGACCCTGCTGATCGAAGGTATGGATCGGGCACATGCCGCCGGGCTTGCGGCTGCCATCGCGACTGTTCACCTGAACATCCCGGCCCAACGGGCCTGGCCCCGGGTGCGTGTCGGAGCTGTAGCCATCGGAATGCATGTAGCTGCTGCCGTTGCTGGTCATGTAGGGGTTGGCGGGAATGGTACCGTTCAGCGGTTGCGCGACAGCGGCGCTACCGATCAAGGGTGTGGCGCTGCCGTTGCTGGCCAGCGGTTGCGGGTCATAGGGCTCGGAACAGGCACTGAGCAGGCCGAGCAGGGGCAGGGCAAGCAGGAGTGGAGCACGCATCGAAGCCTCGCGATCTTGTTATTGGTGTGATGCGCAATAAGCGGCAACGAGGCTGCCCGGGCATCGGCTGATTGGACTAACCTCGGTGAAAGGCCTCGCACCGCTGATCAAAGCGGACATGTATTTTGGCCATTTCGATCTCCTTTTGGCCTGCCTCACGCTGTGAACCGGCGACGCCGTCAGCAAGAATCAGACGCGGGTCGCTGAGTCGGCAACCCAAGGTGAAAACCACGACCAGACGCTTCACTTCCTTGCCCTTGGCTGTTTTCAAGGCTGCTGCCGTGTACAGAACATAAAAACCATCGAACTCACGCCACACTTGGGGAAATGATCCATGGACTCAATGAAACGCATACTGGGCGCCACCGTTTGCGGACTGTCGCTGCTGGCCAGCGCGGTGCATGCCGAACAGCGCGAATTGCGGGTGTACAACTGGGCGGACTACATCCTGCCGTCCGTGCCCAAGGATTTCGCCAAGGACACCGGGATCAAGGTGACCTGGGACACCTTCGACACCAACGAGTCCCTGGAAGCCAAGCTGCTGACCGGCAACTCGGGCTACGACCTGGTGGTGCCGTCGAACCAGTTCATCGAAACCCAGATCAAGGCGGGCGTGTTCCAGAAACTCGACAAGTCCAGGTTGCCGAACTGGTCGCACCAGGACCCTGCATTGCTCAAGCTGCTGGACAAGAACGACCCGGGCAACCAGTACGGCGTGCCCTACATGTACGGCACTGTGTTGATCGGTTTCAACCCGGCCAAGGTCAAGGCGGCGCTGGGCGAGAATGCGCCGGTGGACAGCTGGGACCTGGTGTTCAAGCCCGAGAACATGGAGAAGCTCAAGGCCTGTGGCGTAGCGATGCTCGACTCACCGTCGGAGATCCTGCCGCTGGCCCTGCATTACCTGGGGCTGGATCCGAACAGCCAGAACCCCGATGACTACGAAAAAGCCAAGGCATTGATGCTCAAGGTTCGCCCCTACGTCACCTACTTCAACTCCGCCAAGTACATGACCGACATCGCCAACGGTGATATCTGCGTGGCCATCGGTTACTCCGGCAGCTTCTATCAATTCGGCAATCGCGCCAAAGAGGCGGGCAACGGCGTGGTCGTCGACTGGCGCCTGCCGAAAGAAGGCGCGCCGATCTGGTTCGACACCTTCGCCATCCCGAAAAGCGCGAAGAACGTCGCCGAGGCCCACGAATTCCTCAACCACCTGCTGGACCCGAAAGTCATCGCGCCGATCAGCGACTTCCTCGGCTACCCGAATGCCAACAAGGACTCGCTGGCGCTGATCAACAAGGACATCACCGGCAACCCGAACCTGACACCGACCAGCGAGGCATTGAAGACGCTGTACGTCGTGCAGCCACTGCCGCAAAAGCTTGAGCGGGTCCGTACCCGGGTCTGGACCAATATCAAGTCCGATCAGTAACACCGGGAAATGGTGTGAGATATCTGTGGGGGCACAGATTTTGTGTACACCCATGATCCCTGTGGGAGCGGGCTTGCTCGCGAATGCGCAGTCTCAGCCAATGCAGGTGTCGACTGACCCACCGCTTTCGCGAGCAAGCCCGCTCCCACAGTTGAATGTGTTGTGCACAAATCCTGCGTACGAAGTAATGCTCCTTGTGGGAGCGAGCTTGCTCGCGATGGCGGACTGACAGGCAACAGAGATGTACGGTGCAGGGCTCAGCGAAAAAACTCCCCCGGTGTTTCACCGAATTGCTGGCGGAAGGCTGCGATAAACGCCGACGTCGAGTCGTAGCCACAGGCCAACGCGACGTCGGTCACTCGTTCGCCCTGTTCCAGTGGCGTCAGGGCGCCGAGCAGGCGCAAGCGCTGGCGCCAGGCGCGAAAGCTCAGGCCGGTGTCGCGCAGGAACAGGCGACTGAGGGTTTTCTCGGTGACGCCGAATTGGTCGCTCCAGTGGCTGAGCGTGGTCTGTTGCTCCGGGTGTGACTCCAGGCTTTGCGCGATTTGCCGCAATCGACTGTCCTGAGGCAGCGGCAGCATCAAGTCGATCTGTGGCGCCTCGGCCAACTGATCCAGAATCACCTGAGCCAATCGACCGTGCGGCCCGTCCTGATCGTATTCCACCGGAACCTGACTGAAGGCGCGGATCAACTCGCGCAACAAATCGCTGACCCCCAGTACATGACAGCCCGGCGGCGCCCACGTCGAGACGCTGCAATCGATGTACAGGCTGCGCATTTCCGTGCGCGGCGAACTGAACACCCGGTGCGGCATGCCCGCCGGAATCCACACGGCACGCTCCGGCGGGGCCACGAAACGCCCGACGCCGGTCTGTATTTCGAGCACGCCCGCAATCGCATAGGAAAGCTGCACCCACGGGTGGCTGTGGCGCCGGGTCAGTGCTCGATTGGGCAGCGATTCGGTACGGCCGTAGAGCGGTCTTGGCAGGCTGGACAGCCCGGGAATACTGCGTCGAACACTCTTGTCATGTCCTTTAGGCGGCATCGGCTGGCTCATCGGCGTTAGTCGGTAATTATCAGGCACGTTAGAGTCACTTTCATGTACTGGCAACCCCCGGATGATCACCCCCCATGACTCGCCCCCGTTTGTTACCCGACAACTTCACCCTGACCCTGATCGGCGTAGTGACGCTCGCCAGCCTGCTGCCCGCCAGCGGCCAGGTCGCGCTCGGTTTTGGCTGGCTGACCAACATCGCCATCGCGCTGCTGTTTTTCCTGCATGGCGCCAAGCTGTCCCGCGAGTCGATCATTGCCGGTGCCGGGCACTGGCGCCTGCATTTGCTGGTGTTCAGCCTGACCTTTGTGCTGTTTCCGTTGCTCGGTCTGGCGCTCAAGCCGCTGCTGTCGCCGCTGATCGGCAATGACCTGTACATGGGCATGCTCTACCTGTGCGCGCTGCCCGCCACGGTGCAGTCGGCGATTGCCTTTACTTCCCTGGCGCGGGGCAACATCCCGGCGGCGATTTGCAGCGCGGCGGCGTCCAGCCTGTTCGGGATTTTCCTCACGCCGTTGCTGGTGACCCTGCTGCTGAATGTCCATGGCGAAGGCGCCTCGACCCTCGACGCCATCCTCAAGATCAGCGTGCAGTTGCTGCTGCCGTTCATTGCCGGGCAGATCGCGCGGCGCTGGATCGGCAACTGGGTGGCGCGCAACAAGAGCTGGTTGAAGTTCGTCGACCAGGGTTCGATTCTGCTGGTGGTCTACGGCGCGTTCAGCGAAGCGGTGATCGAAGGCCTCTGGCAGCAGATTCCGTTGTTGGATCTGCTTGGGCTGGTGCTGGTCTGTTGCATCGTTCTGGCGCTGGTGTTGGTGGCCTCGACCGTACTGGGCAAGGCATTCGGCTTCAACCAGGAAGACCGCATCACCATTCTCTTCTGCGGCTCGAAGAAAAGCCTGGCAACCGGCGTGCCGATGGCGCAGGTGCTGTTTGCCGGTAGCACCATCGGCTTGCTGATCTTGCCGCTGATGTTGTTCCACCAGATTCAACTGATGGTCTGTGCGGTGCTGGCGCAGCGTTATGCCAAGCGGCCGGAATCGATTCCCGAGCTGATGGCCCAGGTTGATCCCTGATTTGCCAGCCATGGCGGCTCGAGTGAGCCGCCACGGGTTACGGGTCAGCGCTTGTCAGCGACCAATGGCGGGGTACGCGGCGGGATCATGCGTTTGCTGCCGGTCGATTCGAACGCCGACGCCAAGTGCAGCAGCGACGAGTCGTCATAGGCGCGCCCGGCAAACGTCAGGCCGACCGGCATGCCGATGTCCGGCATCACGCCCATCGGTACGGTGACCGTCGGCACACCGAGATGACGGATGGCGAGGTTGCCATTGGCGACCCATACGCCGTTGCTCCAGGCGATATCCGCCGATTGCGGATCGACATCGGCATTCGCCGGACCCACATCGGCCACCGTCGGGAACAGCACCGCGTCGAGGCCCAGGCGATCCATCCAGTCTTCCAGATCGATCTTGCGGGTCTTTTCCAGGCCGCGCAGGCCGTCCGGCACCGTGCTGATCTGATCCCACGGCGTGATGCCGCGTTCGGCCATGCGCACGTATTCGTCCATGCCGGCGGCCAGGTCACCCTCGCGGTTGGGCAGGGTGCCCGGGTCATGAGGGAAGATCTGCGGGCCGTCGACATCGACGAGGCGATTCAGTTTGGGATCGCCGTTCGCTTGCAGGAAATCATCGAAGGCCCAGGCGGACAGGTCCCACAGTTCATGGTGTAAAAATTCCTTGGAGACGATGCCGCGATTGAACACGGTCGGCGCACCAGGACGATCGCCCTCGCAATTGGAGACCAGAGGGAAGTCCACTTCGAGCACTTCGGCGCCCGCGGCTTCGAGGGCCTTGCGCGCCTGTTCCCAGAGCCCGATCACCGAAGGACGGGTGTTGATGCGTTGGCCAGTCGGGCCACCGATGCCCGGTGCTTCGGAGGTGCCGGCTTCAGGGTCGGCGTTGATGTACATGCGCGGGATGCCGAATTTCTTGCCTTTGAGCGCATCGCTATTCGCGGCCAGCGCGGCATAGGACTCAGGGCGTACCGAAGAAGATTTCGGGATCGGTACCCAGGGCTGCAGGCGCCACAGGTCGCCACGGGTGTCCGGGTCATCGGCCACGACCACGTCGAGCACTTCGAGCAGGTCGGCCATGGTCCGGGCAAACGGCACGACCACGTCCATGGTCGGGGTCAACGGCCAGTTGCCGCGCACCGAGATCACGCCGCGCGAAGGGGTGTAGGCGCACAAGCCATTGTTCGAAGCCGGTCCACGGCCGCTCGACCAGGTTTCTTCCGCCAGGCCGAAGGCCGAGAAACTGGCCGCGGTCGCCGTGCCGGCACCGTTCGACGAGCCGGAGGCGAAAGGGGCGGTGAGGTAGTCAGCGTTGTACGGGCTCTCGGCGCGGCCGTAGACACCACGCTGCATCCCGCCGTTGGCCATTGGCGGCATGTTGGTCTTGCCCAGGCAGATGGCCCCGGCGGCGCGCAGGCGTTCGATGGTGAACGCATCGCGATAGGCGACCAGGTCCTTGAAGGCCGGGCTGCCGGAAGCGGCGGTGAGGCCCTTGACCAGATAGCTGTCCTTGGCGGTGTAGGGGATCCCGTCCAACGGCCCCAGCGTCTGGCCCTTGGCGCGACGGGCGTCGGACGCCTGGGCTTCGGCGAGCGCCTCGGGGTTGCGAACCACGACCGCATTCAGCGCGGTAGGCGTTTCGGGGCCGTCAAAGGCGTCGATCCGTGCAAGATAAGCCTGGACCAGTTCAACCGAGGTGGTCTGGCCGGATTCGAGCGCGGCGCGCAGCTCGGCAATGGAAACTTCGGTAACTTCGATCATGCTGCCACCGCCGCTTGCAGGTGGAGGGTCCCAAACACTTCACTTTTCTCGAAATGGACATTCATATCGTTATTCTCGTTGCACTGTGTGGCACGACAGGGTCGGGTGTTAAAAATACTGAGCACTATTTAGCATTAAACCGTGATTTTAGGAATCCGTTGTCCAATTTATCTTACAGATGACAGGGAAAAGGTTCTTCATGCAATCTCGGGGGAAACTGTAGGAGCCGGCTTGCCGGCGATGGACTCAAGTGCGCCGCGTTTATCCATCTCACACGCGTTATCGTTAACGACCATCGCTGGCAAGCCAGCTCCTACAAGAGACCGCGTCCAGGTCGAAAATGATCTGAACTCCAAACCAGATAAAGAACCAGAAAAAAGGCCACCACAACCCGACGTTGTGGTGGCCCGAGGGTGACTTATTATAGTGGCCCGCGCGCGCAGGCCAATGGATCAGTGAGCGCCTGCGGCCTTGTTCAGGTCGCTTTCGGCCCATTCGGTGTAGACGCAGGCATCCGCGGTAGCCCAGCGCACCCGCACCGGGTCACCGGACTTGAGCGGCATGCCGGCGGCGGACAGCGCCTTGACCGTCATCGAGGTGCCGCCAGCGGTGACCACGCTGCACGTCTGGCTTTCACCCAGAAACAGCACTTCCACGACCTTGGCCGAGACTTCGTTCCAGCCGGCGGCCAGCGGTTCGGCAATGGCTTGTTCATTGCTCAGGGCCAGGGCTTTTTCCGGACGCACCATCAGCAGCACGTTCTGATCGGTTTGCAGGCCGGCCGTGAGTCGGATCGACAGCGGTTGCCCCTCGAAGGTCGCCACCGCATTACCCTGGGCCTTGAGTTTGAGGAAGTTGGAGTTGCCAAGGAACGAGGCGACAAAAGCATTCGGCGGATTCTGGTACAGGTCATAGCCGCTGCCCAGGCCGACGATCTTGCCGTGGCTGAAAATCGCGATGCGCTGGGACAGGCGCATGGCTTCTTCCTGATCGTGGGTCACGTAGACGATGGTGATACCCAGGCGCCGATGCAGCTGACGCAGTTCATCCTGCAAGTCTTCGCGCAGTTTCTTGTCCAGTGCACCGAGGGGTTCGTCCATCAGCAGGATGCGTGGCTCATAGACCAGCGCCCGTGCAATGGCGACTCGTTGCTGCTGGCCACCGGACAATTGCGAAGGGCGGCGATGGGCAAACTGCTCAAGCTGCACCAGCTTGAGCATCGCATCGACCCGGCGTTCGCGTTCGGCGGCGGCCAGTTTGCGAATGGCCAACGGGAAGGCGATGTTGTCGCGTACCGACAGGTGCGGGAACAACGAATAGCGCTGGAACACCATGCCGATATCGCGTTTGTGCGGCGGCACTTTCACCAGCGACTGGCCGTTGACCAGGATCTCGCCGCTGCTCGGGGTTTCGAAACCGGCCAGCATCGACAGCGTGGTGCTTTTGCCCGAGCCGCTGGAGCCGAGGAAGGTGAGGAATTCACCGTCCTTGATGTCCAGCGAAATGTCGTCCACGGCGGCAAAGTCGCCGTAGTATTTGTTCAGGTTGCGCAGGCTCACCAGGGGCTTGTCATTTTGCTGCGCGGAATCTTTGATCACTGCACTCATGTCGTACTCCTGCGCGCTCAGGCGCTGATTTCATTGCGCCGGCGCAGTGCGGCGGCGATCACCATGACCAATACCGAGAGGCCGATCAGCAGCGTCGAGGCGACGGCGATCACGGGCGTCAGGTCCTGGCGCAGGGTGGTCCACATTTTCACGGGAAGGGTTTGCAGGGTCGGGCTGGCCATCATCACGCTCAGCACCACTTCATCCCAGGAGACGAGGAAGGCGAAGAGGGCGCCGGCCACCATGCCCGGACGAATCGCCGGGAAGGTCACCTTGAACACCGCTTGCAGGCGCGAGGCGCCGCAGATCACCGCTGCATCTTCGATCGACTGATCGAACAGCTTCAGCGAATTGATGATCGAGATGATGGTGAACGGCAGCGCGACGATGACGTGGCTGACCACGAACGCGAACATGGTCCCGGTGTAGCCCAGTTTCAGGAACAGCGCGTACACCGCCACGGCGATGATCACCAGCGGCACGATCATTGGCAGAGTGAACAGACCGTAGAGCATTTCCCGGCCGGGGAAGCGGCCACGCACCAGGGCAAAAGCTGTGGGCAGACCCAGCGCGACGGCGAAGAACGTGGTCAGTACCGCGACCTTGAGGCTGGCCATGGCCGCGCTCATCCAGTCGGCGTTGGAGAAGAACTGGCCGTACCATTTCAGCGTCCAGCCCGGTGGCGGGAACACCAGCCATTGCGACGAGCCGAACGACAGCAGCACGATGAACACAATCGGCAGCAGCAGGAACAGACCGATCAGCCCGGTGGTGGCATACAGGCCGAAGCGCATGCGCCGGCTCATGGCATTGGGGGTCAGGAGCATGACGGCTTACCTCGCGTTGCTGGCGCCAACCGGGGATTCCGGCTGGAGCTTCAGGTAGAAGTAGAACAACACCAGCGTGATCACGATCAGCAACGCGGCGCCGGCGCTGGCCAGGCCCCAGTTGAGGAACGACTGCACCTGCTGAATGATGAACTCGGGCAGCATCATGTTCTGCGCACCACCCAGCAGCGCCGGGGTCACGTAGTAACCGAGGGACATCACGAACACCATCAGGCCACCGGAGAACAGCCCCGGCCGACACAGCGGCAGGAACACCCGGAAGAAGTTGGTCCACGGGCTGGCGCCGCAGATCGAGCCGGCCTGCAGGATCATCGGGTCGATGGCCTGCATGGTCGCCTGCAACGGCAGCACGATGAACGGGATCATGATGTAGCTCATGCCGATCACCACGCCGGTGAGGTTGTGCACCATCTCCAGCGGTTGATCGATGATGCCCATGGCCATCAACGCCTTGTTGATCACCCCGGAGGCTTGCAGCAACACCAGCCAGGAGTAGGTGCGGGCGAGCAGGCTGGTCCACATCGACAGCAGTACGATGTTCAGGATCCAGCGCCCCCAGCCGCGCGGCACCAGGGTGATCGCCCAAGCCAGCGGGAAGCCCAGCAACAGGCTGAACAGCGTCACCAGGCCGGCCACCGAGAAGGTGTTGAGCAACACCCGCGCATAGGCCGAGTTGGCGAACAATTGCTCATAGTTGCCCAGGCCCGGCACCGGTTCCAGCACGCCGCGCAACAGCAGGCCAATCAGCGGCGCGAGAAAGAACAGGCCGAGGAACAGCAGGGCGGGGATCAGGTTGCTCGATCCGCGCCAGCGTTGCGCCAGGGTAGGGGATTGCGTCATCGCAGCCGCCTTGCCGACAGCGCCGGAGGCGCTCCCGACTGGCGTCGATGGACGGGACGCGGTTACCGCCATTTTCATTTGACCAGCCATTCGTTCCACCGTGTCGCGATAGCCGGACCGTTCTTGGCCCAGTACGCGAAATCAAGAGTGATCTGATCCTTTGCGTAGGCGGTCGGCAGGTTAGGGGCCAGCGCCGAATCCAGGCGCGCCACACTGTCGACGTTGACCGGGGCGTAGGCGGTCAGGTTGGAGAAGTCCGCCTGTCCTTTGGCGCTGCTGGCATTGGCCAGGAACTTCATCGCCGCGTCCTTGTTTTTCGAACCCTTGGGAATGACCAGGATGTCGGCCATGACCAGATTCTGCTTCCAGCTTACGCCGACCGGGGCGCCGTCTTCCTGCAGGGCATGGATCCGGCCGTTCCAGAACTGGCCCATGCTTGCCTCACCGGAGGCCAGCAGCTGCTGTGACTGCGCGCCGCCGCCCCACCAGACGATGTCTTTCTTGATGGTGTCGAGTTTCTTGAAGGCGCGGTCCAGGTCCAGCGGGTAGAGCTTGTCCGCCGCTACACCGTCGGCCAGCAACGCCAGTTCAAGCACGCCTGGGCTTGGCCATTTGT
The DNA here is from genome assembly GCF_019956175.1 of Pseudomonas sp. BF-R-30. NCBI lineage: Bacteria > Pseudomonadati > Pseudomonadota > Gammaproteobacteria > Pseudomonadales > Pseudomonadaceae > Pseudomonas > Pseudomonas sp. BF-R-30. Next base: position 11,385 of record NZ_JAHBDE010000003.1, read on the forward strand.
AGAGGGCGCGTTTGCCGGGGTAGGTCTTGGTGTCGAACAGCGCGGACCAGTCCTGCGGCTTGTTGGCGCCGAGCTTGCCTTCGTTGTAGCCGAGGACGAAGGAGAAGAAGAACGAGCCGACGCCGTGATCGCTGACGAAGCGCGGGTCGATCTTGTCGCGTTCAATGACTTTGAAATCGAGGGGTTCGAGCAAGCCTTCGGCGGCGGCGCGCAAGGCGAAGTCGGCTTCGACGTCGACCACGTCCCACTGCACGTTGCCGCTCTCGACCATGGCCTTGAGTTTGCCGTAGTCGGTCGGGCCATCCTGCACGACGGTGATGCCGCTGGCCTTGCTGAACGGGTCGGCCCAGGCCTGCTTCTGCGCATCCTGGGTGCTGCCGCCCCAACTCACGAAGTTGACGCTTTCAGCCGCCAGCAATGCCTGGCTGGTCACGCTCAGCAGTCCCGCAAAAAGAACTGCGGTCGCACGTTTGTTCAACACCATTTTCACGCCCTCATTGTTGTGTTTATGAGCGGGGCTTTGGAGTGCCCGCCTATCGGGAGCAGTAGGTCCGTCGAGTCAGTGCTGACTGTTCGGTCTATGGAATATCATATTATGGTATTCCAAACTTTGTGCAAGCATTTTGCCGTACCGGCTATCAGCCAAAAGGTGTTTTTTCTGTGGATCTGAACTTCGTCCGGCGACGCAATCCCCTGTGGGAGCGGGCTTGCTCGCGAAAGCGGTGTGTCAGACAACTTTGGGTCGACTGACACTCCCTCTTCGCGAGCAAGCCCGCTCCCACAGGGAATTGCGTTAAACCAAGAGTCACTCGGTGAATGGAATACTCTCCACCACCTCCAGGTCATACCCGGTCAAACCGGCATATTTCAGCGGCGGCCCGAGATGGCGCAGCTTGCCGACACCCAGGTTTTGCAGGATCTGCGCACCGGTGCCCACCTCCGAATAAATCCGCGACTGCGAACGGCTGAACTGCCGGGGCGTCTGGGTCAATTGCGGCACGCGTTCGAGCAACGCCTGGGAGGATTCGTGATTGGCCAGCACCACCACCACGCCGTGGCCTTCGGCGGCGACACGCTGCAAGGCGGCCCACAAGGTCCAGTTGGTCGGCCCGCTGTACTCGGCACCGACCAGATCGCGCAACGGGTCAATCACATGCACGCGCACCAGCGTCGGCTCATCGCGGCGCAGATCGCCCATGACCATGGCCATGTGGACACCGCCTTCGATGCGATCCTCAAAGGTGATCAGACGAAAGGTGCCGTGCACGGTGGGCAGATCACGTTCACCGATGCGCACGATGGTGTGTTCGGTGCTAAGGCGGTAGTGGATCAGGTCGGCGATGGTGCCGATCTTGATCCCGTGCTTGCGCGCAAACACTTCCAGGTCAGGGCGCCGGGCCATGGTGCCGTCGTCGTTCATCACCTCGACGATCACCGAGGCCGGGGTATGGCCGGCCAGGCGGGCCAGGTCGCAACCGGCCTCGGTATGACCGGCGCGGGTCAGCACGCCGCCTTCCCGGGCACGTAACGGGAAGATATGGCCGGGTTGCACGATGTCGGCAGGGCCGGCGCTGGCAGCGACGGCGGCGGCCACGGTGCAGGCACGATCGGCGGCGGAGATTCCGGTGGTCACCCCGACGGCGGCCTCGATGGACACGGTGAAGGCGGTGCTGAACACGCTGCCGTTGCTCGGCACCATCTGCTCCAGGCCCAGGCGTTTGCAGTGCTCGTCGGTCAAGGTCAGGCAGATCAGGCCACGGGCTTCGCGGGCCATGAAGCTGATCGCCTCGGGCGTGCAGCAGTCGGCGGCCAGCAGCAGGTCGCCTTCGTTTTCCCGGTCTTCGTCGTCGACCAGCAGGACCATTTTGCCGAGGCGGTAATCTTCGATGATTTCTTCGATGCTGTTGAAGGCCATGCTGGAGTCTCAGTGTTTGTTGGATGGGTATTGTGGTATACCATAATACAAAACAAACCGAGAGGTCACTATGAAGGCGTACTGGATTGCTCATGTGGATGTCACCGACCCCGATCAATACAGCCAATACACCCAGCGGGCGCCGAAGGCGTTTGCCCTGTATGGCGGTCGGATTCTGGCGCGGGGCGGGCGCAGCGAGGCGATGGAAGGCCGGCCTACGCCGCAACGCAGTGTGGTGATCGAGTTTGATTCCTATGAGCAGGCGGTGGCTTGCTATCACTCGGCGTTGTATCAGGAGGCCAGGGGACATCGCGAAGGCGTGGCGAAGGCAGAGGTCATTATCGTCGAGGGCATGGCGCCGCTCTGACCAACACCGCTTGACCCTGTAGGAGCGAGCCTGCTCGCGAAAAACGTTAGAGCAACGCGTTCGGTCAGTCAGCACGCGTCATCGTTGACGACCATCGCGAGCAGGCTCGCTCCTACAGGGGGAGTGGGGTTTTTTCAGCGAATGAAGTGAATCTTCCCGCTGTCGTCATTGCCCATGTAGATGCCATAAACCCCGGCCTGGCGCTCCTCGATATAGCGCTCAAGGATCTGCCGGATCGCCGGATAGTAGATGCTGTCCCAGGGAATGTCTTCGGGCGCGAAGAACTTGTAGTCGAGGGTTTCCGGGCCGTACTGCCCGGTAATCTCCAGCGCGATGGCGCGGAAGATGATGTACACCTCGCTGATCTTCGGCACGCTGAAGATCGAATAGGGCGAGACGATTTCGGCACGCACGCCGCTTTCTTCCCAGACTTCACGCAAGGCCGCCTGTTCGGTGGTCTCGCCACTTTCCATGAAGCCTGCCGGCAGGGTCCAGGTGCCGGGGCGCGGCGGAATCGCGCGTTGGCACAGCAAATATTTGCCGTCCTGCTCGATGATGCAGCCGGCAATGATTTTCGGATTGATGTAATGGATGTAGCCGCAACCGCGGCACATCAGGCGCTCGTGCGTATCGCCCGGCGGCAACTGTGACCTGAGGTCTGCGCTGCCGCACTTGGGGCAAAAGCTCGGGCTGAACATTTCAGCGACCTATGCGCGGTTCTTTCAGCGCGATGGGCAAGGTAATCGCCGGGATGTCGCCGGTTTCTTCCTGCTTGCGCTTGAGGTAGTCCAGGGCCACGGCAGCGGCCGCACGCACGTGGTCGACGCAAGCCTGGTGGGCGGCCAGCGGATCACCGCCCTTGATCGCCTCGACCATGCGTTCCATTTCCTGGTTGCTGGCGCCGCGACGGTTTTCCTGGGACACCGAGGTCGCGCGCAGGTAGCTGATGCGTGCCTGCAACTGGCGCAATTGAGTGGCCGCGACATGGTTGCCCGAGCCTTCGAGCAACACATCGTAGAAACCTTGCACCGAGTCGATGACCTGTTGCAGCTCACCGTCCTTGAGCGCCTTGCGATTTTCTTCGAGGGCTTTTTCCAGGGCCTTGATGTCCTTGGCCTTGGCGCGCAGGGTGAACAGTTGCACGATCAGCCCTTCGAGTACGCAGCGCAGCTCGTAGATGTCCACGGCATCGGCCAGGGTGATGATCGCGACACGCGGGCCCTTGGCGTCGGCGAACTCCACCAGGCCTTCGGATTCCAGGTGACGCAAGGCTTCGCGCACGGAGGTACGGCTGACGCCCAGGCGATCGCACAGATCGCGTTCGACCAGACGGTCTCCCGGCAGGAGCTGGAAGTTCATGATGGCGCTTCGCAGTTTATCCAGCACGATTTCGCGCAGGGTAACGGGGTTGCGATTGACCTTGAAGCTGTCGTCGAGTGGCAGGCGTTTCATGGGGTCCGCTCTGATTGTGGCTGTCCATGCAAAAAAGAGCACTTCGATTACGGGAATCTGGGTGCCCGGTCAGATCAAACAGCCAAGGGTTAACTGGAGGCCTCGGCATCGGCTTCGGCGAAGGCTTCACGGGCGAGCCGGAAACTGTCTACGGCAGCGGGGACACCGCAATAAATGCCGACCTGAAGCAATATTTCGCGTATTTGCTCACGACTCAGGCCGTTACGCAAGGCGCCGCGTACATGCAGTTTGAGTTCATGGGGCCGGTTGAGGGCCGAGATCATCGCCAGGTTGATCATGCTGCGCTCCTTGAGCGACAAACCCTCACGACCCCAGACATGACCCCAACAATACTCGGTGACCATTTCCTGCAACGGTCGGGTGAAGTCGTCGGCGTTCTCGATGGAACGATTGACGTAGGCCTCACCCAGCACCTGAGTACGGATCTTCAGGCCTTTTTCATACTTTTCGTTGTTCATTTACGTAGCTCCCGCGGGCTCAAAGGCCGCCCATCAAGGTGTATTTGAGTTCCAGGTAATCCTCGATGCCGTACTTCGACCCTTCACGGCCCAGACCCGAGGACTTGATCCCGCCGAATGGCGCGACCTCAGTGGAAATCAGCCCTTCGTTGATCCCGACCATGCCGTACTCCAGCGCCTCGCTCATGCGCCAGGCGCGGCCCAGGTCGCGGGTGTAGCAGTAGGCGGCGAGGCCGAATTCGGTGTCGTTGGCCATCTCGACGGCCTGGGCCTCGGTGTCGAAACGGAACACGGCGGCCAACGGGCCAAAGGTTTCATCCCGGGCGACTTTCATCTGCGTGGTGACGCCGATGAGCACGGTCGGCTGGAAGAATCCATTGCCCAGCGCATGGCGTTCGCCGCCGCACAGCAGTTGTGCTCCGTGGGCCAGAGCGTCTTGCACGTGTTCTTCGACCTTGGCCACGGCGCGCTCGTTGATCAGTGGCCCTTGGGTGACGCCATCATCGAAACCGCTGCCGACCTTGAGTTGCGAAACCCGCTCGGCCAGGCGTGCGACAAAGGCGTCGTGGATGCCGGCCTGCACCAGGAAGCGATTGACGCAGACGCAGGTCTGCCCGGCGTTGCGGAATTTGGCGATCAGCGCGCCGTCAACCGCGCGTTCCAGATCGGCATCGTCGAAGACAATGAACGGCGCGTTGCCGCCCAGCTCCAGCGAGACTTTTTTCAGGGTCGGCGCGCACTGGGCCATCAGCAGTTTGCCGATGGCGGTGGAGCCGGTGAACGACAGTTTGCGCACAAGGCTGCTGCCGGTCAGCTCGCCACCGATGGCGATGGCATCGCCGGTGATCACGTTGAAAATGCCCGCTGGAATCCCGGCCTGTTCCGCCAGCGCAGCCATGGCCAGTGCCGAGAACGGAGTTTCCGGAGCCGGCTTGACGATGCACGGGCAACCGGCCGCCAGTGCCGGGCCGGCCTTGCGGGTGATCATCGCCGCCGGGAAGTTCCACGGCGTGATGGCCGCGACGACGCCAATCGGCTCCTTGCTGACCACGATGCGCGCATCGCCCTTGTGGCTGGGAATGGTGTCGCCGTAGATGCGCTTGGCCTCTTCGGCGAACCACTCGATGAAGCTCGCGGCGTAGAGGATTTCGCCTTTGGCTTCGGCCAGTGGCTTGCCTTGTTCGAGGGTGAGGATGTGTGCCAGGGCGTCGGCGTTCTCCAGCATCAAGGCATGCCAGCGCTTGAGCGTATTGCTGCGCTCCTTGGCGGTCAGCGCGCGCCAGGCCGGCCAGGCTTTGTTGGCGGCCTCGATAGCCAGGCGCGCATGCTCGGCGCCGAGGTTCGGCACTCGGCCGATCAGTTCACCGGTGGCCGGGTTGAAGATGTCCTGACAGGCGCCATCCGGCGCGTCCAGCCACTGGCCATTGATGTAGGCCTGTTGGCGGAACAGTTGCGAGGCTGCTGGGCTCATGCCGGCTCCTTAGTAGAGTGGTGGACCCTGTGGGAGCGGGCTTGCTCGCGAAGGCGGTGTATCAGGCGCCATCAATGTTGGATGTGCCGGCCACTTCGCGAGCAAGCCCGCTCCCACAGGGGGATTGTGTTCAACCATCAGGCCAGGGTGGGCAGGGGGCCCAGTTTGCCTTTGTGGTAGATCATCGGCGTCACCGGTTGGTCGGGCAGGATCAGGTTCTTCACCGCGCCGACGATGATCGCGTGATCGCCGCCGTCGTATTCGCGCCACAGTTCGCACTCGATGATCGCCGTGGCCTTGGCCAGGATCGGGTTACCCCGTTCGCTCAAGTGCCACTCGATTCCTTTGGCCTTGTCCTTGCCTTTACCGGCGAAGGCATAGGCCTCGGCGGTCTGGTCGGCGGACAGCAGGTGAATTGCGAACTGTTTGCTGTCGCGCAGCACTGGGTAGGTATCGGAGCCGTAGTTGGGGCAGAACAGCACCAGTGCCGGGTCGATCGACAGCGCACTGAAGGCGCTGGCGGTGATGCCGACGATGCCGCCGTCCGGGTCCAGGGTGGTGACCACCGTGACCCCGGACGGGAACGAGCTCATCACGTCTTTGTAAATGCCGGGTTCGATCATTTTCCAGGACTCCTAGCGCATCACGAAGGGATCAGGCATCGGTGCCTGGGACAGGTTGATCCACACCGTTTTCAGCTCGGTGTAGGCCAGCACCGAATCGATGCCGCTTTCGCGTCCATAGCCGCTGTTCTTGAAGCCGCCGATCGGCGCCATGGCCGAGACTGCACGGTAGGTGTTGACCCAGATGATCCCCGAACGCACGTCCCGGGCCAGGCGATGGGCGCGGCCCAGGTCGCGTGTCCAGATGCCGGCGGCGAGGCCGAACTGCGAGTCGTTGGCAATCTCCAGCGCCTGGGCTTCGTCCTTGAAACGGATGACCGAAGCCACCGGACCAAAGACTTCTTCCTGCATGATCTTCATCGAATTGCGGTCGCACTCGAACAGCGTCGGTTCGTAGAACCAGCCGTCACCCAGATTCTCTGGACGCTTGCCGCCCAGGCGCAGGCGCGCGCCTTCGGCGATGGCATCGGCCACCAGGCCTTCGACCACGGCCAGTTGCTGTGCGGTGGCCATCGGGCCCATTTCGCTGCTGTCGTCCTGCGGGTTGCCAATGCGGATGCGCTTGGCGCGTTCCACCAGACGACCGACGAATTCGTCGTAGATTTCGTCCTGCACCAGCAAGCGCGAACCGGAGACGCAGCTCTGCCCGGAGGCGGCATAGATCCCGGCGATAGCGCCGTTGATCGCGCTGTCGAGGTCGGCGTCGGCGAAGATGATGTTCGGCGATTTTCCCCCCAGTTCCAGCGACAGCTTGGCGAAGTTCTCAGCACTGCTGCGCACCACATGCCGCGCCGTCGCCGCGCCGCCGGTGAAGGCGATCTTGCGGATCAGCGGATGGCGGGTGAGGGCGGCGCCGGTGCTTGGGCCGTAACCGGTGACGACGTTGACCACCCCCGGCGGAATCCCGGCTTCCAGTGCCAGGCGCGCCAGTTCAAGAATCGTTGCCGAGGCGTGTTCCGACGGTTTGATCACGATGGTGTTGCCCGCGGCAAGCGCCGGGGCGAGTTTGATCGCGGTCAGGTACAGCGGGCTGTTCCACGGAATGATCGCGGCAACCACACCCATGGCTTCGTGCACGGTGTAGGCAAACAGGTCCGGCTTGTCCAGCGGCAGGGTGCCGCCTTCGAGCTTGTCCGCCAGGCCTGCGGTGTAGTGGAAGAACTCCGGCAAATAGCCGACCTGGCCACGGGTTTCGCGGATCAGCTTGCCGTTGTCACGGCTTTCGAGCTGCGCCAGTTGTTCTTTGTTCTCGGCGATCAGGTCGCCCAGGCGTCGCAGCAATTTGCCGCGAGCGGTGGCCGTCAAACCGCGCCATGCCGGGCTGTCGAAAGCCGCCTGCGCAGCCTGCACGGCACGCTCGACATCGGCTTCGTCGGCATCGGGCAGTTCAGCCCAGGGTTCGGCCAACGCCGGGTTGAGGCTTTCGAAGGTCTTGCCGGACAGGGCATCGACCCATTCACCGCCGATGCACATCTGGAAGTGTGCGAGTGTCATGCAACGATCCCCTTGATCTGGTTTTGTTTGGAGTGCGCGGTCTGCAGAAACTCCAGCAACAGCTGGTTGACCAGGCGCGGCGACTCTACCGGCATCATATGCCGTTGCTCGGCGAGTACGGCAACGGTCGCGCCGGGAATGCGTTCGGCCAGTTGCCGGGCCATTTCCGGGGTTGAGCCGGGGTCCAGTTCGCCGGTGGCGATCAGCGTCGGCACCTGGATGCTGGCCAGGTCGTCGGCGCGGTACATGTCCTGGGTGGCGAACAGTTCATAAGTGGTCAGGTAACCCTGGGGATCATTGCCGGCCAGGGTCTGGCGAATCGCGGCGATCTGCGCCGGGTTCGCGGCCTGGTATTCACGGCTGAACCAGCGCGACAGTGCGGCTTCGGCATTGGCGTCCGGTCCGTGTTCGGCAGCCTGGCTGGTGCGGGCGATGACCCCGGCGCGCTGTTCGGCACTGCGGTTGAACACGCTGTTGAGCACCACCAGGCCTTCCAGGCGTTGCGCGTAGTGCAGGGCAAAGGCCCGCGCCACCAACCCGCCCATGGAAAAACCGATCACCGTTGCCTTGGGCAATTGCAGGTGGTCGAGCAGCTCCAGCAACTGGTCGGCATAGCCGAGCAGCGGCGTGCCACTCTCCGGGCGCGGGCTGGCGCCATGGCCGAGCATGTCGTAGGCGATGACGCGGTACTTCGTGGCCAGGCCAACGATCTGGCCGCCCCACATTTCTTTGTTCAGGCCCACGCCGTGGATCAAGACCACGGGCTGGCCTTGGCCGGTCGCCAGGTAACTGGTGCCAGCCGGGGTGAGTTCAGCGGTGAGCCGAATCATGGAGCGCTCCTGCAATGCCTTCTTGTTGTCGTTCTGCTGGCCGGTTACTGGGCTTTTTCGGCGGCCAGTTCTTCCAGGTCGATGTAGCGGTTGCCGATGCGCGGGTGCAGGCGGCCGCCATCGGCGCAACCCAGGACCACGACGATTTCGTCGGCACGCGGCGCGTCTTCGATCTGCATTTCCAGGGTGATGTAGTGCGAGCGCAGGCCTTCGTCGTCCTTGTGCATCATCGGGATCTGGATCGAGGTGCCCGGGCCGCCGCGCTTGTTGGTGAAGCTCAGGTAGCTCTTGGCCTTGACCGCTTCGCGGTAATGGTTGCCGAAGCGCAGGGTGTGGATCACCGCCGAAGCGTGCTCGATTTCGCCATCGGCGCCGACCACCGCAGCCTTGCCGTACGCCTCGATTTTCTCGGCGCCGCCAATGATGCCCACCAGACGCTCGACCATCAGTGCGCCGAGGTCGGAGCAGTTGGCGCGGATCTGTGGTTTCAGGTCTTCGACGAAGCCGTTGCCCAGCCAGGGGTTCTTCATCACCACGGCCAGACCGACCATGGTCACGGGCTTATCGGTGGCTTTGCCGCCTTCAATAAAGGTTTCTTCGACATAGCTGACGATCTTGCGGATTTCGAAACTCATGAGCTGCTCCGTAGAGGTTTGGGTGTCTGTGCGTCTGATGGTATACCATAATACCGGAAGCACAAGTCCCCGAACGGAGTTTCTGGCTGGATGGCGATAAAAGGGGGGCGGGCGAGGCGCTATGCGTGTCGGGAAGGACTTATAAAAGACGTAAAAAAACCCGGCTGATGAGGCCGGGTTTTCGTCGATTCCTGCGGTAAAGCACTGCATTCAGACAGCGCGGCTTTCGATCAGACGATCCGAACCGCCTTCGGCTACGCGGTTTTGCAGGAGTTTGTCCGAGCCACCTTCGGCAACGCGGTTTTGGATCAGTTTGTCCGAGCCACCTTCAGCAACGCGGTTTTGCATCAGTTTGTCGGAGCCATCGGCGGCGACGCGGTTTTCGATCAGGCGATCCGAACCACCTTCGGCGACACGATTCTCGATCAGACGATCGGAACCACCTTCGGCCACACGGCTTTCAATCAGACGATCGGAGCCGCCTTCGGCGACCACAGGTTGAGCAGAGGTAGCGGCGAAAGCGTTAACTGCGAAAACCGAGAAAGCGATGCTGAGGAGGGTCTGGCGTTTCATGATCGTGTGCTCCGGGGTGCTTATGGGTTGGTATGGAGCAGATGTTACGCCGTGGATTTTTTAAGAGAACTTCATTGAATTGATGGTGACTATCGACGCAGTCAATGGTGGATTCGGCGCTCCCACAGGTTTTTGCAGTGAACACAGGGTTCGCGGTGTTAGCGGGAAATGAGGCCGTGATCGATGGCGTATTTGACCAGCGCCGCCGGCTTGTCGATGTTGAGCTTGCGTCGGATGCTCAGGCGATGGGTTTCCACCGTGCGCACGCTGATGTCCAGTTCCCGGGCCATTTCCTTGTTGTTCAACCCCTGCGCCATCTTCGACAACACCTGGCTTTCCCTCGGGGTCAGTTCGTTGTCGGTGTTCCTGTCGGCGATCAGCCGCTGGGCGATTTCCGCGCTGTAGAAGGTTCCGCCGCTGGTGATGGCTTCGATGGCGGCGATGATTTCCCGTGACGGGGCGTTCTTGAGCACGTAGCCGCTGGCGCCGGAGCGCACCGATTCACTCACGTATTCGTAATTGTCGTACATGCTCAGCACCAGCACCTTGAGCGATGGGTACTGGCTGCGCAACACGCGGGTCAGCTCCAGGCCGTTCATGTCCGGCAGGCTGATGTCGACCAGCAGCAGGTCCGGCTGGCAACGTCCGACCATCTCGATGGCCGCGGCGCCGTTTTCCGCTTCGCCGACCATTTCCAGGGGCGACATCACGGCCAGCAGCGCCTTGATTCCGTCGCGGACCAGGGAGTGATCGTCGACCAGGGCGACGCGGATCGGGGAGGGCAGGTTCATCGCAGCTATTCACTCTTGTAGTTTTGGGCCGGGTCAGCGTTATGCGTCTGGTTTCATTGGCAGCCGCACATCCAGCTCACTTCTGCCCGGCATCGAGATCAATTCGAAGCGCCCGCCAAAATGTTCGACGCGTTCGCGGATGTTACGCAAGCCAATGCCAGCCTGACGACGTTCGACCTGGGCGACGTTGAAACCGATACCGTCGTCGACCACCGTCAGCCGCACGGACTCGTCGCAGCCGCGCAGTGTAATGGACACGTTCTTCGCCCGGGCGTGGCGTTCAATATTGGTCAGGCCTTCCTGGACGATTCGGAACAGCGAAACAGCCGCGCCGTCGACCAATTGGCAGTCGAATTCATTTTCGTCATAGGTCACGGTCAGCCCGCTGCGCTGCTCGAATTCCGCGGCCAATTGGCCGATGGCCGCCGGCAGGCCGAGGGTGTCGAGCAGGGATGAGCGCAGGTCGTGGGAGAGGCTGCGGACTTCACCGATGGCATCGCCCAGGCGCTCGGTGGCGTCTTTCAACGTGCTCAAGCCCTTGTCGGGGGCCTGTCCGCGTTCCAGCAGATGGCTGGCCAGTTCGAATTGGAACTTGATCGAGACCAGCACCTGGCTGATGCCGTCGTGCAACTCGCGGGACACCCGTGATCGTTCCTCTTCCTGCAGGCTGACGATGCGTTGGGTCAGGCGCTGCAGTTTCTTGTCCGCCAGGCGATGCTCGCTGACGTTGAGGGTCATGCCGGTGGCGAAGACGAACAGCACCGCGACGAGGGCGACCACGGCAATCGCCATCATGGTCTTGCGGATGCCCATGGCCACTTCGGCACGGGCCTGCTGAGTGGCGCGTTCGACATCCTCGAGGTAGATGCCGGTACCGAGCATCCAGCCCCAGCGATCGAGCATCACCACGTAGGCGAGCTTGTCGGTCACCTGGCCGGAGGAGGGTTTGTTCCAGGCATAGCGTTGAAAACCTTCGCCCGATTGCGCGCTTTTGAGCAGCGCCTGGATCACCGGCAGGCCGTGGGGATCTTTCATGTCCCACAGGTATTGGCCCACCAGTTCCGACTGGCGCGCATGCATCAGGCTGCGGCCTTCGTGGTCGTAAACGAAGAAGTAGCCGTTGATGCCAAAGCTGAGCTTGCGCAGTTCTTCCAGCACTTGTTGTTGGGCACGGGCATCGCCGTGGCCGTCGTCGTACAGCGGCGCGATCAGGCTCTGGGCCATTTCCACGTAGTTTTTCAGCTCCGCGCGCTTGCTCGCCAGAATGCTGTCTTCGATCAGTTGCGCCTGTTGATCGCCCAATTGGCGATTGAGGGAAATCACCAGCGCGCAGATGACGGCAATGGCCAGCACCAGCGGCAGAATCCCGAGGGCGACGATCTTGTGTTTGAGCTGCATGTTGACTCCTGCCCGCGCGAAGGCTCGGGATCATATGCCAAAGATACATAGCCTTGTTGGACGGAATGACCATTGGCCGGGGTGAAATGCGAAACCAATGTGGGAGCGGGCTTGCTCGCGAAAGCGGTGTGTCAGCTGACATCAATATTGACTGATCCACCGCCGACGGTAACCAACAGAAATGAGATTTTCATAACGGAGGATCGGTAGTTGTAGGTTGTGCGACCCATTAGAAATGAGAGGCTTGAGGCATTAGATTCGAGAATCAGCGCAAGCGGGTCGTCAGAATCGAGAGTGACCAATATGAGCAGAATAGTGGTCGTAAAATCTGCTGACGTTTCAATTCGAACAGGTCGCTCATGTGCTGGAGATCGCGGAGGTCACCGGTGTGTTTAATTGACCCAGCATTGCGGACAGTAACTACGAATATTTTGACTGCAATCCACTCATCGCTGCTGCTCACTGCTGTGGCGATCAGTAGTCATGGCGTTCTGAACGATGCTGTCCGGGGGGCGGTTGTATAACGCTTTTGCATTGGTAGGCGAGCCATTGTGCTGACCAGTCCCTATTCATCTGCCTTGCATGCCATATATCAGGTGTGAGTCGAGCACCTTAGGATGTCACGAATAATCTCGATGTCGAGGAGGCTGTAGCCCGAGCAGACGTGGGGGAGCTTTCGGGGATCAATTCCAAATTCACGCAACGCGGTAAGCCCCTCGGTAGGAGGGATTTTCAGAATGGTAAAGACATCGTTGATGTCGAAAAGATTTGCCGAAGGGGTATTATTGTCCAGAGTAGATGGTTTTGTGACTGAGCGAACGTATTCCCGCTTTTGATCTGACGTGTACGGTGGCGGATCGCTTCGAAGCCTGTCAGTCAAGTTGAGCGTGTATTGTATGTTTCTTAGCGTGACAGGCGTCATGCTATCACTTGATCGCTGAGGGTCGGTGTCACAGACTAAACGATAGCGTCGAAGATGGCGTCGAAGATGCTTAAGCATCACGCAGACCGTGGCGCGATGATAAAATTTTGGTTCGCAAAAAGGGTTTATTAAGCGTATTTCGGCTGCCGTCGTAAGGTGTTCGCACAAGTCGCTGGTTAAACCGAGCCTGGTGCACAGCTCATCTAATAAAATGTACTGTTTAGCGAACTGCGTAGTCGCGTTCTTGTTGAGAACGTCGGGAAGGAACGATCGATAAGGCACCGGTTTGATCTGACCGACAAACCAGCCTTGATTGCGCAATCTATTCACTGTGGACAACGAGCACTTGAGCGTTGTGGCCACCTCATCCTGGGTCATACCTTCCAAATTTTCCGAGGGGGGCGTGTAGGCCGGCCGGTACGCAGCGTTAGCACGACGGATGATCTGACAGCGGGGTAGACCGGTGGAATCATCAGGAGGGGGCTGCTCTATCCAGCGGTCAAGGTTGTAGGTGTGGAGCGTTTCAGCAGTGGCGCGCTCATCGCCAAACACGGCGCGGAGCATAATCTGATAGTCAATTGTCGCGAGTCGGCAGCAAACATGCGCATGGCATGAAAGTTTATGTGTAGATAGCCGGTTCAGCGCACGACTAGCAAGCCAGGCGACCGCAGCACTACCGCCATTAATCCACGGGGCCATGTGTAATGGTCGGATAAATCCGGGATAACTCGCTGTCTGCAACGCCACAGTCCTGTCTATATGGTCAATGACTTGTATCGGTAAGTTGCAGCACTGGTGATGATCGGCCCTTCGGCGCGCCTCCCAGAGCGTGGCACACAGTTTGGCAATGTTGTACTTTAACGAAATGTCCTCAACGACATGATGAGACTTAAACGGATCGGTCACGGCCGGCATGAAGTCACCGATGATCCGGTTCGCTGCACTGCGCTGGAAACCGCACTGGCAGTTTAATAACTGGGCGTTGTGCCAGAACTGTTTCATGTGACAGTGGGGGCAGGTGCTGATCAATTTCAAACCGTGCAACAGGCACACTTCGAGGTCAGCAAGGTCATGAAAGATGGGCGATTGTGCGGCGTCAATACATTGGGGGCAGTAGCGCAAGCTGTTGGCACAAGCGCCGCGGGGTAAAAAGATATTGTCCACCTTGAAACTGCGTGGGTGCGGCAGTATGGAGTAAAAAATTCTACGCAAGTCACCCGTGAGGACTGGCGCTTGCTGCTCCACGATGTCAAGCAGTGGGGAGCTTTGGCCTAGCAAATCGCTCCAGCGGGGCGGTATCAAGGCGAAGTAGCTGCACATGTTCCTCACCGTACCAAATCCGTTGTAGTGTGCCATACGCATCAGTAAGCTTTTTGGGCTCTCGAATTCGGCGGGTTTAGGTAAATAGCAGAGTTTATTCATACTGCTTTTTCAACGCGGCAATCACCTCTGAAGCAGACATGCAGAAGGGATTGCTTGCTCGACAGAAATGGAGGTCGGCGGCGGCGCGGGCGAGGTCTTCCAGGGTGAATTTATTGTCCTCGCGCGCCAAGGCGAGTGTCAGACTGTCATTCAAGAGCATGTTCAAATGGCGGAAGTTGCCGGCAGTGGCTAAGCAAATCGTCTTGAATGTAGTCTCTTGGGTGAGGCTGACCCGCTCTGTGAAATCTGCGGGCTCGATGACTTTATGCTCAATGGCCGCGATCACTTTTTGAAACAGGGCGGTGGCGGCTTTGTCAGCAAAGTCGAAATACCTCAGACGTTTGCGATAAGGGTAACGGTCGCTCAGTTCAGGGATGCTGTCTATCAGTTCTTCAATATCCGGCAGTCCAGCCAGCATGATAGGAATCGTTGTCTGGTTGAGGAGATGGTTGATCCAGCGGCAGACCTTTTTCTTTGGCTCAGGTGTTTTATGATCAACGAGACGGTGAAACTCGTCCAGGATAACCAGTTGTGTCTGGGTGACGATCAAGCGCTGGATGATCATTCCGGTCAAGGTGGCGCTACTGAAGCGCAGTAGGCGCTCACGATCTTCTAGGCCAAGTTTCAGCAGTAGCTCTACAGCCACGGCTTTGATGGAGGCTGACGGGGGTAACTCGATGAGGACGCAGGGCATTATCAGGATATGACTTTGTTCAGTCTCGAGTTCCGTGGCAACTCCGACTCCGACTTCGTGTTCGATCCGTTCACACAGCGTGGATTTGCCCACCCCCGGATCACCCAGTAACATTATCGACGTCGCGGCTTGCCGGTTCTTGGTCGCCTCCATGCTTTTTTGTGCCAGTGCGTACGCCCGAGCAAAGTCGGGGTGCCACACCACGCACTGTGCAAGCGCTTTAAGCACTCGGGCTTGGCGCTCGCTACTGGTGGTCATGATCCGTCTACCCGCCAGGGTTCTGCGTCGTCGACACCCCAAGGTTCTTCGAAGTCGATGGGTGCAACGCTTGGTGGAGGCTCGGTGGGAATCGCCTTGTGCGTGCGTGCACGCTTTGATTTATCCGCAATGAAGCGATCGCGATCCTCCTGCATGCGTTGACGTAAATGCTCCAAAGCAACATGCGCCTCGCGGTCATCGAATTGTTTGCCGTCAGCCGCTATTTTTTCCTGTACCAAGTCATGCTCGAATTTGGTCAGGCCTGGTTGGTAGTCTTTTGCGGTCCCCCAGGCGGGTACCTTGTCGCGGGGCGCGATGGGAGCCGCGACCCAGATCACACCTAGATCAGTCGGGTCGTAATAGCAGATCGCGTCTTCACCCTTGCGCAGCTTGGCCCGGATCCTGCCCAGATTGGGTCCGGTCCAATAGAGCTTGAAGAATTGAGCGCGGTTGCCGCTGAGGGCGGAGTATTCGATGCCGCGGAACAGGCCATCCACTGCTTCCGGCTTGAATTTCCGCGGGGGCAGTTGGTTCCGCATCGCACGCTCCCAGGCCACCCGGGGGGGCATGCGCAGCGCCCGATGTTTCGTGTTGTGGTAGACGTCTTCCAGCCACTCACGAAAATAATCTGCCAGGGACTCGACGGTGTAACAGGCGTGGCGCACCGAATCATAGTCTCCGCACGCCTCGGGGTTCGAGAAGGTGGTGCCGTACTGCTCATGCAGCCAGAACTCAAAGGTTCGGAAGAAACGCTCGATGCGGGGACGGGTATTGGGACTTTTCGGCGGCGGCAACGTCCACTTGATCCCCAGGCGATCAACGATGGTGACAAAGAGGCTATTGTAAAATTCGGGACCACCATCACTGACCAGAACCTCCATCGTCCCGCGCTGATACTCCTCGCCGGGGACTGCCACCACCGCCATCCGAATTGCTCGCAGCGTTTTCTCGCCACACGGCGGCGTCAGTGACAATTCCCAGCCGATGACCATTTCCGTGCACAGGTCAAAGATGGCGGTGAGGCTGGCGATCTTGCCCAGGACCCGGCCCTCCCGGTCGACGACCACGATGTCCAAGGTGTGCGAATCAATCTCGCACAGCTCCAGTGGCACGCTGGGTCGTGCTTGGTGGCCGCTAAACCCATGCTTTTTATTGGCGGCTGCAGCGCCGAGATGCCGATAATCCGTGCGATAGCCGGCGCGTTTGGCGATCGCACGAACGACGGTTGAGCGACAGGGGCAGGAGAGCAACGGTTGCAAACCCGCTACACGTTCGCGGTTGGTTTTTATCACCCAGCCGTCCAGGAATGAAAAAATACTGTGGACGGTGACGCGTTTCTTACTCGACAGGTATTGCTCTTCGATGGTCGCGTCGAGCTTGGCCTGTACCTCAGGGGAGAGCTGGCGTCCCCGGGGCAGCGTGCTGGGCTGTTTATACAGGGAAAATTCGTCGTTATGGTTTTCGCGGAAACGCTGGGCCCAACGGCACAACGTCGTGTAGGCGGGAGGATGGGGGTCGCCGGTTTCAACCGCGATCCGAGCGATGATGGCCTTGGTGGCCTGTTCCGGTAAGCAGTTCCCCTGTTCGCTTAATGCCGTGACGATGTAGCGCTTTTTGCGTTTCGCTTCGATGACTTTAGGGTCGTCGGGATCAAGAAAGGCGCTGGCATTGGAGCCATGGCCAGGCTGATCGGCGAACAGGGTGATGTTGCGCCGCTTAAGGTCGCTCATAAACGTGTCGACACGAATGTAGATAACCCGCAGCTGCAAGACGGTCGAGAGGGTGACCACCTCATCGTCGAGCTGGATCACTTCATGGACGATGCCGTCGATCAGGTATTGCGCACCAACGAGTGGTACGGCTATTTCCCTAGACACTATTTGCTTCCGCATCCGGGCCTTGAATGACCATGTCCAGGTTCAGCGCTTGACTCAGGTTGGCTTTAATGTCACCAAAGAAAAGGCAACTGCACAGGGCCGCGAGAGAGAGCGCTTGGGTGCGGTTCAACACCTCTTTCACGGTCGCCGGCCAACTCAGCTCTCGCAGCAGTAGCAGGCACTTTTGGTGCTCGTCAGGGGTGGTAGCCAAGCTACGTAGGTACAACGACTGCAACGTAGCAAACGTCGGCCCGTGAACGTTGGCCTCCGTGACGCGGTGGAACCGCCAGCCATGCTGGTGACACAGAGCGTCGAAAGCCATCAGGGTGTCAGTACGCTGCGCCGCCAGGTGGGCGAAACTCTCCTGCACCGCGCAATAACAGCCACCGCCATCCTGGTGCGCGATCAAGAAATGGGGGGCGTAGCGGTGTTTGTTCGTGCCTGCTGCCCACGCGAAGGCATGGGGCAGCGCCCAGTACTGCTCAACGTCCGGGTCATGTTCCAGGCGTACACAGTAATCGGCCTGCAAGCGGGTCCCACAGCGTAGCGAGCGGCGATTTTTGCGCGACGGAAAGGTCGTCGAAAAATTGCGATGTCCCGGTTGCGGCCAAGGAAAGGCCGGGACGGGATCGCAGGGCATGCTGTTGATACTGGCCAACATTTCAAGCTCCTTATGCACCGAACGGACTGGCGTCTGCCGTGTTGATATTATTTGACGGTTGGTGTGCAGTTTCCACCCGACTTTCCGCACCGCAAAAAATGCAACAATCGCTCTAATTCTGTTGTTTCAAAGACACGGAAAGTTTTCGCATTGACCACGCGTGTGCTGGTGTTTGACCGACGTTGCGCAAAAGTCGCCAATAGGGTCCATGATTGAGCGGGCAATGATGGCACCTGTGCCAGGAGCTCATCTGATGTCGGATAACAAGTCAGTGGATCAGCTACGGGCGATTTTTTTTGGTCAAACGCTGACCGAGGAGGCCGGATGTGCGGCCACGGGACCGGCCCTTGCTCGTTGGGGGGATACGTGGTGGGCCAAGCGCACGGGGCGTGCGATTCCGGAGACGTTCAATCACAAATGGCCCGACTTCCTCACGGGACGATTGCCGCGAAATCCGCTGCGCGCCGCCCTGATTGCAGCGTTCCCCCTCTTGCAGACGGTGTTGGACGATCCGCTCTGGCCGCTGTTGCAGCGCCTGGTACATCCACAAGAGGACACCGGCTGCTGGGCCGCCCAATTGCGCCTCAACGGACGCCCGTTTCGCTACTATTCCGCCGCGCGACTGATACGGCTGTGCGGCGTGCCCGATTGGCGAAGACTGGCAGGTCTTCTGGCGCTGATGGGCAGTGAGCGTCCTGGCGACGTCCGCTCGCAGTCATGGCTGCGCCTGGTAATTGCACTTTACGTGCTGTGTGCGTGTCTGGATCTGCCTGCACGGACCGACCCGCTTGACCTCTACGGGGTCCTGGATGAGGCGAACCGTCTGGACAAGTTTGGACCCCTCAAAGGCTGGCCGAACTCTGCCGCAGACTTCCAACACAAGCTCCGTCGATTGCAACGGATCAGGCAGCGTCTGCAAGCCAGGGGTTGGCTTGTTGGATGGAATCTCAAGGATCGCCTGCTGTTTTGGCATTTGCTGTGGAACCGGGCAACGTTGACCCGGTTGCTCAACAGTGCCCCCACTGTCGATTTGACCAGGCGTGATCTGCTCAAACAATCGCGTCATTGGTTTCGCCAAGCCCAGCGTGACCAGGTCAGCTTTGCGCAGGCGCCGCCGGGGGCATGGGACTGGTGCGATCCTTCGCGAGGCAATACGGTGCCTTACGCATGGGTCATGCCCGCGTCGTGAGTCAACTTAGTCGTGCCGGAAAGGAGTAGAAATGACCGTTGATGTGAGCAATGAAGAAATCTTTGCCGCCGCCGACGCCATTCTGGCCAGCGGCCAATCTGCCACTGTCGCGCGTGTCCGTGCGTATTTAGGGCACGGCAACCCCCATCGGATCAGTGCTCTTCTGGATCTATGGTGGGCGCAATTGGTCAGTGGACTGCAACAAGATACGCCTCCCGCCGCGGTCAAGATGGCCTTGGGCATGCTTTGGGATCAAGCGACTGCGCAAGGGCGCCAGGATGCAGAGCGCGCCCTCGCGCGCCAGCGACAAGCGTTGGTTGAAGATCGGCGGGTGATGGAGCGCGCATTCAGCAAGCAGCGTCAGGCGCTCGAGCGCAGACTGACGAAGGAGCGGCACGCATTCGCCGAGGAGCACCAGCGCCTACTGGAACGCAATGAGCTGATGCGGGAGCGCCTGCGCCAGCTACGCGAAGCTGCGAAGGGGACAAAAGTGGCGGTGCGTGTCGCGCAGAAAAACCTCGAGCAGACGAGGCGGCAACTGGCGTTTGCCCAGGCAGTGGACGCGCAACATCACCGTCGTGATCACGAACAGGCAGTGGAGCTGAACGCGGTGTACAGCGAACTACTCAGTCGGCCTCTTTCCGATGGGGAAGCCCCAGGAATAGCAGCGTCGGCGCCAGGCGGCACGGAGAGTAACCTGTGGCGGGATTTCATGCCGTTGCTGGACGCGGCGCAGCGCGTCCTCGGGCGGCGCCTGGATGAACTGCAGCGAGCCATCAGTCCAGCACCCGCCGGGCCCGGTCACGCCCTGAGCCCAACCCAGCGCGACAGGTGCCTCGGGCAATTGCGGGTTGTCGAGCATTTGCTGGGCGAGCTTCGGCATCAGGAAATGGTCTACCGGCGTGCGGTCGCTGCACTGGACGATCGATATTTCCCGCTCTGTTTGGAGGTCAAACAAAAGCTAGGGGATTTGACGCCTCTTCGCTGATGGCCGGTAATCCATCTGCTGCGCGGGTGTCCGCGTGATGGCCGAGCTTTCCCTACGACGCGGGCGCAACGATTCACGCTAGGGTGTACGTTGTCAGGCCGCTGTCGCGAATGTGGCAATCGTGTCAGGAGGCTTGGCAATACGCGCTGACATCTGGCCCGCATTGCTCGCTCGGGGCACGCGGGCGGATTACCCCAGGCCGGCGGGGGGTACCACGTCCTCCTCGTCGAGCAGTCGTGTGGCACGGCTGGACAGGAGGGATCCGGCCTGGAAGTAGCCCATGACGGTACTGACGCTGCTGTGTTCAGTCATGGCCATGACCTCGCCCAGCGGTACCCCTTGGCGACCCGCCTCGGTGACAAATCCGGAGCGCAAACTGTGCGCCGCCCAATCCCCCATCAAGCCGGCCAGTTGTGCCCGACGCTTGATCATCCGGGCGACCGCATCCCCTGACAGCGCCTGCGCAGTCACCTGGTCCAGCTTGCGCAGTCGACGGAAGACCGGCCCGGCGGGGCAGGGCGCGGCCGCGAGCCAGGCGTCGAGGGCACGCGCCGCGGCCCCGCACAGGGGTATTTCGCGGACCTGGCCGCCGGTGTCGGTCTTCGTGGCCCCCAGGGCATACAGCCAGGTGTCTTCGTCGAGCCGGCGCAGGTCTTCTATCCTTAAGGCGACCACTTCCGAGCGTCGGCGCCCCCCACCACTCCACGCGACCAACAACAAGGCCTTATCCCGTACCCCGCGCAGGCCATCGGTACAGGTCGCGAGCAATGCCTGCAGGGGCTCACGGGTGATCGCAGTTTTCTTGCGGACGCTGACGCCCTGGCGCACCTGGGCTTTACCGGCCTCGCGCAGCAACGTGGCCACCTCCGTCGACGCGCAGGGATTGTCCCAGCGTTGGAGCTTGTGCCATTTGGCCAGAACGGCCAGGCGATGGCTGACGGTGCTGAACGCCAGCGGCCCTGGTTGGCGTTTGACTTTTGCCTGGCACAAGGCGCGGTCGATCGTGGCCGGCAGCAGGTGGTGCCATGTCCCGTCCGCCGCGGGGCGCGCCAAGTGGTCGACAATAAATTGCACGACCACCTCGGCGGGGAGGGCGCCATCGCCCAGCGCCTGGCCGTAACGCAGCTGCAGCCACGCGTCCCAATAGGCCAGGGCGCTGCGGTAGCTGCGCACCGTGTTGGCGGCTGTGCCGGCGGCGATAAAGGCGTCGACGGCCGCTTGCGTATGCTGGGTCAGTTTGGTGGGTTCCAGCGGCATTTCCGGCGCTGGAATCACTGAAACCGGTGGAGTCGTATTATTTGATACGTCCAACGTATATTCCTAATAGTGTTAGATCGGATAAGCGAAATTTATCAGATCTAATATAGCCGGAGGTGGGCCATGGCAGTAGGGGTGCCGGAATATGAGGTGTTTGCCGCCGCCGATGCGGTATTGGCCCGCGGTGAACGGCCGACGGTCGAACGGGTGCGCCTGGAGTTGGGGCGCGGCAGCCCGGCACGGGTCGGCAGTCTGCTCGATCAATGGTGGGCACGCCTGGCCGAGCGATTGATTGGCGAAAGCCGCCTGCCGGCGTTGCCGGCCGAGGTGGCGCAGGCCTTTGTCGCGGTGTGGCAGCAGGCGATTCACTTGGCGCAGGGCGTCGCCGAACAGGCGCTGGCGGAGCAGCGTCAGGTGCTGAGCGTAGAACGTGAACGGGTGGCCGCGGTCGAGGACCAGGCGCGTCAGAATGCGGCGCAATTTCGCCAGCAGGCGGCAGAGTCCTTGGCTGGGCGTCAGTCAGCCGAGTTGCGCCTGGCAGATTTGGAGCTGCTACTGTCCCAACGCCAGGCGCAGATCGAGGACCTGCAACAGCAGTGTAAAAGCTTGCTGCACGAGCGCCGCGAAGTTCAGCAGCACAACCAGACAATGCAGCAGGATCTACAGTCGCTGCGGCTAAAGGCCGAGCAGGAGCGCGTCGCCCAAGAGATTTACGTTCGCGGAGTCGAAGACCGTGCGCACCGCGAGGTCGACCGCGCGTGCGAGGAGGGCAAGGCGATGTCGACCCAGCTGAAAGAGGCTGGTCGGCACGTCGAGCAGTTGCAACGGCGACTGGAGTCGATCCAAATTGAACTCAGTGAAACTCAGCAACGTGCCGTGGCACAGCAGACCCGTGCTGAAACGCTGGAGCAACAATTGATGCAGATGCGTCAGGCTCCCGCCGTCAAGCGTACTCCCAGGATCAGAAAACCCAAGCTGAAGAGCGACTCCTGACAGGTGATGGCGTCACTACGATCGATACCATGACTTGTGATGGAACCTCGCTATGAATGGTAATGGCTGGTTCCGGCTTCTGGTCATCTGGCCTTGTTCGACCCAAGGCTGGATAGTGATAATTGGCAGAAAACGGCCGATTCTGTTGAAAAAGTCGGTTTTTCCAGACTGCCCGCATACTGACGGCTGAAAGCGCCTTTTTTGCGCGCCGCTACGCGAAATCTGAACCCGGGAATCCACTGCTAAAAGTAAAGATTTCAATCTCAAGCGCGTACTTTTCTGTCGTGGAATCTATGGCCGACTTTTTCAACAGAATCGGCCAAAAGCAGTCACACAGTGCTTTCCACGTAAACGTGTGTGGTTGACTCACTCCTACGCATTCAAGGCGTCCCGACCATGAATACCCGTGCATAGATTGATGCCATAGCGGCAGGTCAAGGTGTCTACTAAGCTAGCCTCCAGCACCAACCTTTCGTTGATCATTGCAAGGCTGATTGCCCACCCAGCTTGCGGCATAGCGAATTGAGATAAGCAGTACTAATGCCGACATCCACGATGACCCCGTACTCGGTATCGATCGGATAGTTCGTAGAATAGGCGTAGAACGCTGAGCCAATTGGAGCTGCGGTCCAGTGGGCTTGAGGGTCCGTCAGTGATAGGCGCTTCGTCATAGACCACTGTGCGTCAGTCTTCGTGATACAAGCCCCAGATTTCATTTCGCATAAGAGGGGTTTTCGGCATTATGACGTTTAAACTCGTGGAAATACTCACTTTCAAGGAGGCATGCTTGCGCAGCGCCAAATCACCAGAAGAGGAGCCAGAATGTGGCGCCAAACGCGGACGTCTACCACCGCTTTCAATGGTGCGTGCCTTTGAGGCAGTGAGCCGGCTTGGCTCGATGCGCAAGGCTGCGGATGATCTTAATGTCGGTCATACGGTCGTTTCCCGTCATGTGCGAAATCTTGAATCCTGGCTTGGCACGCGACTTGTGGATGCTGGACCACGAGGCATTCGGCTGACTGCGGAAGGCAGGCTTTTTGCCGAGACGGTGGGCATGGCTTTCGACATGATCGCCAAGTCGACGGCGGAATTGCGTCCGGCGGTAAGCCGCTCGGTTTTACGAATCTGGTGTGTCCCTGGTCTCGCGACGCGCTGGCTGGCACCGCGTTTTAACCAGCTCCAACTTGCGCTGCCCGGTATTGATTTCGTCATGCGCGCGACCGATCTAGAGCCCGATTTCGCGCATTACGACGCCGATGTCGATATCCGTTATTTGGATGAGCCGAAGGGGAATGTGCGCTGGATTTTGCTGGAAAGGCCGCGGATTTTCCCGGTCGCTAGCCCGGACTGGATTAGCAAGAACGCACCCATCCGCTCTCTTGACGATCTTGTGAGTCAGCCGTTGATACATGAGGAAAGCCGCGATCAATGGCGACAATGGTTCCATCAGGCTGGCTATGGGCATGAAGTAGTGTTGAACGGGCCGCGGCTCTGGTCAGCCAATCTTACGGTCGACGCGGCCCTAACAGGGCAGGGAATCGCACTCGCGACACGCCTAATTGCCGCCGATGATCTGCGCACCGGGCGGCTGGTCGAGTTGCTTGGAACCGATGTTCGGCTCGGAGGCTATTATTTAGTTGGACCGCGTGAGCGTTGGAATGAAGTGACATTGGCGCGTTTCCGCGCTTGGATGCAGCAGTCTATCGCGGAGACGACGGGTGGCCAGTCAGCTGGTGTGATAAGTCAACACTGTTGCGCTGAAGAATAATTTAGCCGTCAGGTAAAAGTTCGGTTTGATACTTGAGTAGATCCAGGTCGAATAGCCTCAAACTGATCTTCCGCTCAACACATGCGCGCATGTTCCTCCTGCCATTGACGCTGGCTCGTCAAAGTTTCGTCCATTCACACAAGTATCTCCCAGTTGTTGTCGCAACCGTGCTCATTCACCAACATGCTATGCACGCGCCCATCACAAACGGACCCGTTGCGAATGACTGGCGAATGACCTTCGACAATCGGCTTGGGGGGGGCGCTGTCCGCTAGTTTCGCTGTTAGTGGCAAAGACTTGCCGTTTATGGCGATTTGCTCTGGATAACGATCCGTTCGGAATGTACGAAGCTCATGGGGAGGAATGCCTCCGTACTAGCTATGGAGTGGTGACATGAAGTCACCACTGAGGAAGTAATAAAGTGCCTGTCTGAGCAGGAGAAACTGTATCAAACTCAGCTCTCAAATGAGTGGGTGCGGGCTGAATATCAAAAACAGCGAAAGGGAAAACCACGTTAGTGCACAGCGATTCTCATGCCATAACCGCGATATAACCAAGTGCCGCAAGCTAGTCTGGAACGACTGTGTTCCGGACTAATTTCCCAGCCAAAACTTAAATCCAGACCCCGCCAAGTTGCTATTAAGGTGAGCGGGGTCGTCACTTTCTTTCTTGGAGACACCCATGTCCAATGCCACTGACACACTGTATGCGAGGGATATAGCCCATCACCTTCATAGCTATACCGATGCGCGGATGCACGAAGGTGTCGGTCCGTTGGCAATTGAGCGCGGGGATGGGGTTTTCGTCTATGACACCGAGGGGCGTCGCTATATCGAAGCCATGTCGGGCCTGTGGAGTGCGGCACTTGGCTTCAGCGAGGTGCGACTGGTCGAGGCAGCCATGACGCAGATGCGTAAGCTACCTTTCTACCACACCTTTACTCACAAAACGCATCAGCCTGCCGTGGATCTCGCGGAGAAGCTCATCTCGCTGGCGCCGGTGCCGATGAGCAAGGTTTTCTTTACCAACTCCGGTTCTGAGGCCAACGACACGGTGGTGAAAATGGTTCGTTACTACAATAACGCCCGTGGCCTGCCGCTGAAGAAAAAGGTGATATCCCGCATCGGAGCCTACCATGGCGTGACTATTGCTGCGGCGAGCCTAACTGGCTTGCCGAACAATCATCGTGCTTTCGACCTGCCGATGATGGACATAGCGCATGCAATGTGCCCGCATCACTATCGTTTCGGCGAACCCGGCGAGTCGGAGGAGGCATTTTCGGATCGTCTTGCAAAAGGGCTCGAAACTCTCATCCAACGCGAAGGGCCCGATACAGTGGCTGCGTTCATCGGCGAACCTTTGATGGCGGCCGGTGGGGTTATTGTTCCTCCGCGCGGCTATTGGCAAAAGATCCAGACGGTTTGCCGCAAGTACGATATTTTGTTGGTAGCAGACGAGGTCGTCTGTGGATTTGGCCGCACTGGCAACATGTTCGGCTCGACTACGTTCGGCATCGAGCCAGACATTATGGTGCTGTCTAAACAGTTGACCTCGTCATATCAACCGCTTGCAGCAGTGTTGATCAACGAACGGATTTATCAGGAGATCGCGGGGCAAAGTTCGACCATCGGGACCTTTGGACACGGCTTCACCGCGAGCGGGCACCCAGTGGCTGCGGCAGTGGCGCTGGAGAACATCAAGTTGATTGAAGAGCGACACTTGGTAGAACACGCGGCCGAAATGGGCGCGCGACTGCGAGCTGGCCTTTCGCAATATGCTGACCACCCGTTAATCGGGGAAATCCGAGGTGTCGGCTTCATTGCCGCCGTTGAGCTGGTCGCAGATAAATCGGAGAAAACCCGGTTCGAGCCGCTTCGCCGAGTCGGTAGTTATTTCAATGCTCGCTGCCAAGAGCACGGCATGATTGTCCGCAACATTGGCGACAGCATTGCGTTCTGCCCACCCCTGGTCACTACAGCGGAAGAAGTCGACCTTATCATCAACTGTTTCAGCAAGGCGTTGGAGGATACGCAGCGGTGGCTGGCGCAGGGGCATTGAGTACGGGTACGGCTCGACTTTGATAGGTTTGGTGTCGTATCGCGGACTCTCCTGTGAGAGTAGGTTGCGGGCCTGCTAAATGGCTTACAGGCAAGCCCGTTGTAGTGTTTACGGAAAATGCCACGACATATATATGTTAGAGCCCTGATTATTCGGGGCTTTTTCGTTGGTGCCTGCCCCGGCCTCGCCACCGGTGGTGTTAATGAAGACCACAGCGGTGACACCTTGGGTAACAATAGGCGCGAATTACAAATATGCAGCCGATGTGAATTCTGCCGATGGGTCAGGAATCGCTGGATAAGCTTCTGTATTTGTTGAATATTTCCTCACCTAGTCGCTATGGTCGGGCTCAATGCTCGCGTCGATCACGGGTTGGCAATACCGAGCTTCTGCGCCACTTTGAGGCACTGTCTTGCACGGAGCTTTTGAAGCCGTGACCCCAAGCGACGATTAGTTCAGCATGTTGTCAATTCTGGCGTTAGGAATACTCTTTATGGTCAGTTCCAGTTCATCCCAGTCGATGCAAGACTTCAGTCAAAACTTGCGCCTTCTCTGCGGATATTATAAGTCGGTGGCTAAGGTGTGCCGCTCCCTTGATATCAACCGCCAGCAGTTCAACAAATACTTGGGGGCGCAAGCGACTCCCTCGTCCTTTACCCTGCGCAAGATCTGCACTTTTTTTGGGGTGGATGAGGAGGAAATATTCTCCGAGCATGAATCCTTCCGCGCTCTGCTCAACAGGCAACGCACGGCACGAGAGCCGGACAGTGCGGTACCAGCCGATTTTTTCCCGAGCTCCGCGCAGGAGTTGTCGAAGTACCAGGGTTACTACTTTGTCTATTTGATGTCGCCTGCCGCGCCGGGGGAGGTGATCAAGTCGATTACCCGCTTGACCCGCTCCGGCGAAAAGATCCTGAGTAAAACCTACGAGCGGATGAGGCTGGGCGATGACCAACTGAATAGTTTCGGCATCAATAAATATCGTGGGTTCTGCTTTGCCTCATCGGATCTGATTTACATCGTCGAGCGCGAGTACCTCTCGTCCCGGGGCTATATCTGGTCAGCGCTTTATCCCTCGTACCGCAGTCGTTTCCGTTTTCTCAACGGCTTGGTACTCGGCGTGTCGGGTGACAATTTCCGCCGTCCTTTTGGTGCCCATATTGTATTTGAGCACCTAGGCGAATCGATCGACCTGCGTAACGCTCTCACCAGTTGCAGCTGTTTTCCGATTGATGCCCCTGAGATTCCCGACGAGGTGAGGTCGCGGCTGCTGGTACATCCATCAGAAGGTGAGTTCAACCTCGTCCCTCCGCTGTTTTAATCTTTTTTTAAAATTGACGCTAGGTGACGCTTTGGGGCGTCACTTGGCGTTTTTTTCTTCGTGCTCGCGAAATTGAGCTGGCCGTGCGGCAGATCGATAATGCCATACACCACTCAAATGTCAGTTTCGTTAACGGCCAATCACATTATTCATTCCGGTTGAATGAGTGCCTGTTTCTACAAGTGATCCGCTGCGCCCGCCATAAAAATAAGAGGAACACCTATGAAATTCAAAAGAACATTGATGGCGGGGTTGATGGCGCTGTCCATTACTGCGCCATTGACCAGTGGTTTGGTGTATGCGGCAAACAATACCTTGGTTGTCGCTGATCGAGCCTCTTTCAAGGATTGGGATCCAGCCTCCGCCTTTTCGGAGGAAGTGCGGGTACTGGGCAATATCTACGAGACACTAGTGGTGTATAACGCGCCAGGCAGTGCTGAGGAGTTTTCCCCCGGGCTTGCCACGTCCTGGGAAGGCAGCGACAACGGCAAAACCTGGACCTTCAAGCTGCGGCACGGCGTTAAATTTCATGACGGTTCGGCCTTTAATGCCGCAGCGGTCAAAAAGTCCATTGATTACGTCAAGGAGCTGAAGCAGGGCGCTGCATTTGTATGGAACGGTCTGGACGCCGTCGAGGCCCTCGCTGACGATACGGTAGTGCTCAAGTTTAAGAGTCCTACTCCGGCCAATCTGATCGCGGCAGGTCAGTATGCCGCTTACATAATTGCCCCGGCGGCGTTAGAGAAAGGTCATGACTGGATGATGGCCCCCAACGCCATCGGTACCGGTCCCTACAAACTTGGGCAGGTCGAACAGGGCCAGCAAGTGGTGCTTGAGCGATTCGATGGCTACTGGGGAGGTTGGAAAGAAGGGCAATTTGATCGGGTCATCGTGAAGGTCGTGTCCGAAGCTGCCACTCGTACCCAGATGATCAAAAATGGCGAGGCCGGTGTCGCTTGGGATATCCCTCTTGATCAGCTCAAGGTGTTGGGAGAGAACCCCTCCATCAAGGTGAGCACCGCGCCTTCGTGGAAGAACTTTCAATTTTTGATCAATACCCAGAAGTACCCTACGAACAACCTGGCATTTCGTCAGGCGCTGCAGTACCTCTGGGACTATGAAAGTGTCACCAAAGATATTTTGCATGGCTACGGCAGCGTTCCCAAGGGGCCTTTGCCCACCAGTATCTGGGGGCATGCCAGCGTGCCTATGGCCTCTTACGATCTGGATAAAGCCCGACAATTGTTGGAAGCCTCCGGTGTACCTAAGCAGGACTGGAAGGTCTCGATGCAGTACATCAGTGGCATCTATGCAAACGCTGCTGAACTATTCCAGGCCACGGCTTCTCAGGTTGGCGTTGAGGTGGAGTTACTCCCCGGCGAGTGGGGTGTGATCTGGGATAAGGCAAAGAAGCTGGATACCGCTCCCAACATGCAATCTATGGCTTGGTGGCCGACGTATCCGACACCCAGCGATTGGCTTTTCAGTGAGTTCCATACAGAAAAAACCACGCTATTCAATCTGTCTCACTACAGCAACCCAAACTTTGATCAGTTGATCGAAGAGGCGTCGGCGTTAGAGGGCAGTGATCGGGCCAAGTCCACTGAAAAGTACGTGCAGGCCCAGCAGATACTGGCCAAGGACGCTCCTGCGATCTGGTACGCCGACGTGCAGCAGATACGTGTCTCCCGCAAAGACATCAAGGGTATGGAAAAGAGCCTGAATCCTGCTTATGAGGCGATTCTCTACTACAACCTGAATCGCTGAATGCTGAGTCGTCTTTGATGAAGTGGTACGTGTAATACCTGATTTGCCATGTAAATCGATAACCAGGCAGTTAGTTAATTTGCCTGGTTATTCCCTCAAGGGTTAATCCGCTTTTGGGGGTTTTTAGTAGGGCGTAAGAAGTCAGGGTCAAGTTTTTTAGCCACAAGGGGTATTCCAAATGGCGAAGTATATAGCTCAGCGATTGATAGTGATGTTCTTCATTCTTTTGGGAGTGTTGACCATCACCTTCGTTCTGAGCCGAGCTCTTCCGGGTTCCCCGGTAGAAATGATGCTGGGAAACCACCCCACGGTGGAGCAGATTGCCGTCGCACGGGAAAAACTGGGGTTGGATAAGCCTCTGCCGATCCAATACTTCAATTACATCGGTGATCTTCTCCGAGGTGATTTTGGCACTAGTCTGCGCACCGGGCGGCCGGTGGTGGAGGAAGTGGTCAGGCGGGTTGGTGCGACTTTTGAACTGACATTCCTGGCAATGTTCTGGGTGGTGGTGCTAGGGGTGCCGATCGGTGTCATCTCAGCGGCGCGGCAAAACTCAGTGGTCGACAATGCGGCACGAGCGGGGTCCATCGCCGGGACGGCGTTTCCAGTTTTCATCCTGGCCATGGGCTTGCAGTTACTGTTCTACGGCAAGCTCAACTGGCTGCCACTACAAGGACGTATCGATGCTTCCATACTTCTCGATAGCCCTTTTGAGCGTGTAACAGGCTTTTACCTGATTGACACGCTGCTGGCCGGTAATTTCGTAGCACTGTGGAGCGCCATCAAACACCTGACGCTACCCGTGCTCACCCTGGTCATCGTGACCTTGGCCACTGTCACCCGGATCACCCGAAACATGATGGTGGAGGTGCTATCCGAGGAGTACATCCGTACGGCCGTTTCTTACGGTGTACCCAAGTGGCGTATCCATTACGCCTATGCCCTGAAGGCGACAATGATTCCGCTCCTGACAGTGGTGGGCCTGACCTTCGGTTACCTGCTCGGTGGTGCGGTAGTTGTTGAGTTCATTTTCGATTGGCCTGGCCTGGGCGGCTTCGTGGTTTTTTCGATTGCCCAGAATGATTTCCCCGCTGTGATGGGCGCCACCTTGGTGCTGGCCACGACGTATCTGTCGATCAACCTGATCGTTGATCTCTTGTATCACCTTGTTGATCCGAGGTTGCGAGTCCAATGAGTATCCAAGACGTATCCCTGTCCATGCCCTCGCGAGCCCCCTCATGGCGTATCAAGGCCCTGGCGTTTGCCAGCGATAACAAGTTGTTTGTATTCGGCGCGCTGTTATTGCTGCTGATCATCCTGGCGGCAGTCTTCGCCCCTTGGCTTGCACCTTATGAGCCGAACAAGATTGTCTTTTCCCAGAAATTGCTGGCACCCAACTGGGCACACTGGATGGGCACCGACGAGTTTGGTCGCGACATTCTTTCACGGGTGCTTTATGGCGCACGCACCTCGCTGATCATCGGAGTGAGCGTGACTCTGATTGCGATGCTGATCGGGATTCCGATTGGGCTTGTTTCCGGTTACTTCGGTGGTCGAGTCGATACGCTGCTGATGCGTTTATCAGATGTGTTCCTGGCCTTTCCGCCGCTGTTGTTGCCGATCGCTATCACCGCTGCGCTGGGATCGGGATTGGCCAACGCCATGTTAGCGCTCGCTGTCTCCTGGTTTCCCTGGTACGCGAGGATCATGCGCGGTGCGGTAGTACGGGTTCGGTCAGAAACCTATATCCATGCCGCCCGTTCCATGGGTGTCAGTCACTGCCGTATTTTGCTTCGCCATGTACTGCCCAATGCCACCACGCCTGTGATCGTGCAGGGCTCCATGGACTTTGGTTACACCATTCTCGCCGCTGCCTCGCTGAGCTTTATCGGGCTGGGGGCCAAGCCGCCCATGATCGAATGGGGGCTGATGGCCGCGGCGTCGCGCTCGCAGTTACTTGAGAATCCCTGGACGGTGCTGTTTCCCGGAGTGGCAATTTTTGTCCTGGTGCTGGCCGTCAACCTGGTGGGTGACGGGCTGCGCGATGTGCTCGATCCAAAGAAGGGGACGCGCTGATGATCGACGAATCCTTGCAGTATTCTGCTTTCGAGCGTCTCGCCGCTTCGAATAACGACGCAGCTCAAGACCTGGTGCTGGAAGTGGAAGGGCTGACGGTGTCTTTCCCTGGTTTGTTCAAGACCGTAAAGGCCGTACGCGGCATCGACCTTAAGGTAAGGCGCGGTGAGATCCTCGGGTTGGTGGGGGAGTCGGGCTCGGGCAAGTCTATGACGGCCATGTCTTGCCTTGGATTGATGCCTGAAGCCGCTCGGCTGGAAGGCAGTGTCAGGGTCGCCGGACAACAGGTCAACGGCGCCTCGGCATCGCAGCTGGCGGCTTTGCGTGGCGGTGGTGCGGCGATGATCTTCCAGAATCCGATGAAGGCGCTCAACCCGTTCTTCACCATCGGGCGGCAGATGTTCGACGTCATCGGCTGCCATCGGCAACTGAGTAAGGCACAAATCCGCGCCGAGGCGCTGAGCTCGTTGGAAGCGGTGAGCATGCCCGACCCCCCTCTGGCGCTAGCCAAGTACCCGCACCAGATGTCTGGAGGTCAGTTGCAGCGAGTGGTGATTGCCATGGCGCTGGCCTGTCGGCCGAAACTGCTGATCGCCGATGAGCCGACCACGGCGCTGGACGTCACCGTGCAGGCGCAGATCATCGCTCTGCTGCGCAAGCTGGCACGGGAGCAGGAGCTGGCGATTCTGTTTATCACCCATAACCTGGGGGTAGTGGCTTCGCTCTGTGACCGGGTGGCGGTGATGTATGCCGGCGAAGTGGTGGAGAGCGGTCCAGTGGGCGAGGTGTTCAAGCGACCTGCACACCCCTACACCCTTAAGTTGATGGGCACCGTGCCCAAGTTGGGGCAGGGACCCCAAGCCCTGGGCTTCATCCCAGGGCAGGTGCCGAACATGGCGGCTCCCCCGGCTGGCTGTGCCTTCAACCCACGTTGTGAACGCGCCACCGGACGCTGCAATCACGCTGCGCCGAGGGTTGTCATCGGCAAGGAGCACTGGGCAGCTTGCCACAACATATTGGTCAAGGTGTGAGGCTTCTGTGAAAGGTAAACGGCTATGAATAACAACAAACAGCCCGCACTGTTGAGCGTCAATCAGTTGCACAAGACCTACGCCAGCCGCGATGGCCTGGTGACGGCCATTGACCACATCAGTCTGGAGGTGCAGGTCGGTGAGACGGTCGCGCTGGTGGGGGAATCCGGTTGTGGCAAAAGTACGGTGGCCGCGACCTTGCTCGGTCTGCTGCCAGCCGATAGTGGGCAAATTCTGGTTGAAGGTCGGCCGCTGCCCACTGATGCCAGGGCGCGGGGCAGGAGCTTGAGTATGGTGTTCCAGAACCCGTACGCCTCGCTGAACCCGAAAATGACGATCAAGGCGATTGTTGCCGAGCCGCTGAAGGTTGCCTTTGGTCTGCGCGGTAGCGCCTTGCACGCGCGCATTCTCACGCTGTTGGGAAATGTGGGGATGGGCGAGGAGCACATGGAGCGCTATCCCCATGAATTCTCCGGTGGTCAGTTGCAGCGCATCGCTATCGCTCGGGCCCTGGCGCTGGAGTCGAAACTGCTGATCCTCGATGAGCCTACGGCGGCGCTCGACGTTTCGGTCCAGGCCCAAGTGCTGCAACTGCTCAAGACGCTGCAGAACGACAATGGCCTGAGCTACCTGTTTATCAGCCACGACCTTGCGACGGTCGAGTATCTGGCGCAGCAAGTACTGGTGATGTACTTGGGGCGCATCGTCGAGGCCGGGCCTGTGGAGCAGGTGTTTGGCCGACCGCGTCATCCCTACACGCGTGCGCTGCTCAATTCCGTGCCCTCCATCGACCCGGAGCGCCGTGACGAGTTGCAAATCCTGAGTGGCGAGATCCCCAGCCCCTTGAACCGGCCTGCCGGATGCCACTTCGCGCCTCGTTGCCCGCAGGCCAGTGAGCGCTGCCGCCGAGAAGTGCCGGCCGAGACCCAGGATAACCGCCACCGCTTTTCTTGCCACCACCCTCTGAACGATGAGAGCTGAACCCCTATGTACAATAAAAAAGATATGACCGCTCCCGGCATTGGTTATCAGGACCTAAGTTTGATGCAGGGCTATCCGCCGTCCCGGGAAAAGCAAGTTGGCC
This sequence comes from Pseudomonas sp. BF-R-30, assembly GCF_019956175.1. Taxonomy (NCBI): domain Bacteria; kingdom Pseudomonadati; phylum Pseudomonadota; class Gammaproteobacteria; order Pseudomonadales; family Pseudomonadaceae; genus Pseudomonas; species Pseudomonas sp. BF-R-30. Next base: position 44,779 of record NZ_JAHBDE010000003.1, read on the forward strand.
TGCATAATTGGGACAGTCCGCCCTATAACCGCTGGTCGTTCCAGCACATGAGCCAGTTGTTTCCGGTGGCCGCTATTCATCGCAGTCCTGGACCGGTCACTGAACTCGAGCGCAACGAACGCTCACTGGACGACGTACGTTTCCAGCGGGTCGACGGCGGACAAACCGATCTGGCGACCTTCCTGACCGACAGCTACACCGATGGTTTTTTGGTGCTTCATCAAGGCAAGGTGGTTTCGGAGCAGTATTTCAACGGTATGCAGCCGCACACGTTGCATCTGTTGCAATCGGTATCCAAGACCGTCGTCGGTAGCCTGGTCGGCAGGTTGATCGGCCAGGGCCGAATCGATCCCCAAGCGCGTGTCAGTGACTATGTGCCCGAGCTTTTGGCAAGCGGCTATGGCGACGCCCGGGTACAGGATCTGCTGGATATGCGCACGGGAGTGAGATTCAGAGAGGACTACACCGATCCGGATGCTGAATTCATCCAGTTGGATATCGCCTCGGGTTGGCGTGAACGGGGAGAGCGGGAGTCACCTGACAGCATTTATGGTTTGTTGAAGTCGCTGAGTAAGGACCGTGAACATGGTCAGTTCTTTGAGTATCGCTCAGTGGATACCGACGTGCTGGCCTGGGTCTGTGAGCGGGCCTGCGGCGAGCGGCTCCCTGTTTTATTGAGCCGGGAGATCTGGTCAAGACTGGGGGCAGAGCAAGACGCGAATATCACCCTCGATTGCGTTGGAACTGCATTGGCCGATGGCGGGATGAGCGCCACGCTGCGTGATCTGGCGCGCTTTGCCCAGATGTATCTGCAGGGTGGACATTTCAACGGTCAACAGATTGTTCCAGAGGAGTTTGTGCGTGCATGCGGCCGTGGTTCCACACCGGCTTTTGAAGTCCTCTATGGGTTCTATGTCAAACACTTTCCTGACGCCGCCTATAGCAATCAGTGTTGGGTGCTGGACAGTGAACAGGGTACCTATTCGGCGCGAGGAGTATTTGGGCAGAGTATCTATTGGGATCCGGCTTCTGAAGTGGCAATCGTAAAACTTTCCAGTTGGCCGGACTTCATCAACTCAGAGTGGACGTTGAATACCTTCCGTGCTTGTGCAGCTGTGGTTGAAGAACTGCAACGCGACTGACGCGGGTGACCGCGGCTTGTCACGCACCTCCCAGCCTTGGTGAAGAAGTGCAAATTGCAGGCTCGGCATAGCTACACCCAGACCCGGCTGAACGCCGGCGGCTGACCCTCCCGGCCCTCACTTGAACGCTGTTTGCAGCCTTCGTTCTGGTGGGCCCTACCCCTTTCATCCAGACCGCGCTTTTGCCGTGGCCGGGATGAGTGTTGCCAACAATAAAATAAACAAGAGACGGAGCGACCATGAACTTGAACACCACCCGGGCCTTGCGCTCATTGACCCCGCTGGCGCTGTTGGGGGCGCTTTCCACCCCAGCGATGGCGATCCAGGTCACCGACAACCTCGATCTCGGCGGTGCCGTCCGGGCGCGTTGGGACTATGACCCGGATCGTGACATCCAGAAGTTCAACTTCGACACCGCGATCCTCAGCGCCAAGTACAACTCCGATACCTGGATCGGCGAGGCCCAATACCGTTTCTACGGTCGAGCCTACCCTTATGAGTACACAGAGAATGTCGGTGACGTCCAGTTCGCCGAATTGGCGTGGATCGGCTACAAGTTCAACCCCGACCAGCAGGTTCAAGTCGGCCTGAACCAGCTGCCGTTCGGTTTGCAGCCGTACTTCGGCAGCACGTTCTACCAAACCCTGGGCAGCGTCATAGGACTGGAAGACGTGGAAGAAGTCGGCGCCAAGTACATCCAGCAAAGCGGCGACTGGAATATTCAGGCCGGTTACTACCTGCGCCCCGCTTGGCAGGGTAAAGGCACTAGCAATGGTGAAACCTACTCCACCGTGGTCTCCGAAGCGGACAGCTATGTCATCGACGGTAGCAACAACCAGGAACGCAACACAGTGGTCCTTCGGGTGGCCAAGGCGCTGGACCTGGGACCGTGGAAGTCCGAAGTCGGGATCTCCGGCCTGACCTCGTCCCTGGAGAACCGCGACACCAACAACGATGGCCGGCGCAATGCCATGGCGGTGCACTACATCGGCAAGAACGGCCCATGGGGCGTACAACTGCAAGCCGCGCGACAGCAGATGTCCCCGCGCAACCCCGGCACCGATGAACTGGTGACTTTCGGCAGTTACGACGCCACCTTCAACGTCGCCAGTCGCGGCAACTTGTACGTGGCGGATGTAAGCTATGACGTCAGCGGCAAGTATCTGTTCGATCAGATCAGCGGTGTGAAGCTGTACGCCAACTACAGCGCCTTCGATAAATCTGCGGACGATTTCAAGACCTCGCAACGGATGATTTTCGGCACCTCGTTCTCCCTCAGCAAACTATGGATCGCCACGGAATGGTTGTACGGCAAGAATGATCCGGTCATCGGTGGCGGCAGCCTCACCCAGAGTCTGGGGGCTGGTGGTAGTAACCAGTGGGAAAACCAGTTGTACATGAACATCGGGTATTACTTCTGATCCGGATTTTTTGGCAACAGCCCTAATGTCCTTTTCGCGAGCGGGCTCGCTCCCACAGGTTTAGCGCATAATCTGTGGGAGCGAGCCCGCTCGCGAATTCGTCAGTCCAAACAACACGTGCATCAGCCCATCCACTGATAGTCAGATAGACCCTACAGAACAATCACTACCCCAAGAAAAACAATAAACCTGCCCCACGTAACAACTGAGGCTGGTGCGGAGTCATCCTTTCATGCGTCAAATGCCCTCGCTCAACATGCTGCGAGTCTTTGAAGAAGTCGCACGGAATCGCAGTTTCAGCCAGTCGGCGCTGGGTCTGAACGTTACCCAAGGCGCGGTCAAGTGGCTTACACAATCAATAGACTCTACATGCATAAACAGCCCAGATCCGGGCTAGGAGTGGGAGAACATCAGCTTTACTCCAGCCGCTCCGAAAACTAGCGCAAGGGTACCTTCGATCCATCGGCGTGCTCGGCGATATCCCCGAATCATGGGCGCGGTGGAGAAGATGATCGCATAGCCACAGAAGATAGTGACGCTAAGCACGGCGCAACCGGCCAGAATAATCCCGACCGTTTTTGGCGAAGCGTGCGGACCCAAGCCAAGGGTCATGGTAGCGATCCAGCCGAGCAGCGCCTTAGGGTTTGTGAGATGCATGAACAAGCCGCGCTGATAAAGACTGAAGCCCGAGACTTTTGGCGCGGCAGCTATCTCTTTCTCGAGTCGCTCATTGGACGTTAGAGCAGAGCGGCCTGCTTTGATGGCAAGGAAGAGCAGGTAAGCACCGCCAACCGTTTTTAAGACACCCAGCGCCTGCGCATACTGCGCCAGGACGGCTGAGACGCCCGTGGCTGCCATCGATCCCCAGAAAATCGAACCACTGATCACACCTGCCGCTAGCAGGAGCGCAGGCTGCCTGCCTTGGTGCATCGCGACGCCCATTATTCGCATGTTGCTCGGTCCAGGACTCGCCGCTCCAACAATATAGGCCGTGAATACGAGGAAGAGATGGTGGTAATCAAATGACATTAAAAGCCCCTTAACGAAGTTCTATGCCAGTCAGCGGCTCCGTTATTAGGAGCCCTATGACGGGGCGATGATGGCCGACCATAAGAGCCAACCCGGCGGACTCCTCTGTAAGCTTCAGCGCGATGCTGTCTGAACGTTAAATTTCACGCCCGGATTGGTGGATCTCCGTTACAGACATGGTGAATATCAGTTTTGATTTGCCTTTATTCGAGTAGACATGAGGTACATCTGTTTTTGCTACGGCTGAGCAACCCGCAGAAACGCTCAGTTCGGTATCTCCTACTATGAAGTGGAGTGTCCCTTTCTCCACGTGAAGTAGCTCAGTTGTGCCGTGAGGGTGCCCTGAGGAGGCAAAGTTTTCGCCGGGAAACATTTCCCAGCGCCAAAGCTCAATCATGTTCGGACCACTGGTTCCAGCCAGGAGCCGAGCCGTCCCTCCCATGTTTCCTGTCCAGAGTGTGGGAATATCCTTGCTCTCGATGAGGTGGGCAGATGGGGCGTCGGACACGTTTACGACATCAGCAACTGAAAGGCCCAAAGCAGCAGCGATTTTGCACAGGATCGCGATGCTTGGGTTAGCCGTGCATTTCTCTATCTCGACCACCATGCCCTTGCTGACACCGGAGCGACGGGAAAGCTCGTCGAGAGTGATTTTCCGCTTCTTCCGTTCCTGTTTGAGCCTACGGGAAACTGCCTCGCTAACGGTTTGAACGTCGGCCCCGGTGTTGGTCGGTATATTGACTATTTTGGTCATTGATCGCTAGTATGAAGTGAAATTTAGGATTAAAGGGATTCTCTGATGCTGTCCGTACTGCCGTCAATCGACCAAGACGTAATCAATTTGGCACCTGAGTTCAGAGCGCTCAGCATTGTGGTCGAAGCTGCACCAATCGCCAATCCAGATATTGGCAAGGACGCTTTGGCTCGAGCCTGTCAATCAGTCACGGCGGGTGGTGCACTGTGGGCAGACGCTCACCTGACCGCTTGGGCGGATCTCTTCCGAAAATTCGGTGCCAAGCCGCAGCGCACCCCTTGCTCAGCTGAAGCTCTTCGCAAACGGGTCCTGCGTGACGGCAGTCTGCCGAGTATCGATCCAGTGGTTGATCTCTATAACGCCATCAGCATTGAATACGCAGTTCCGGTCGGCGGTGAGAACGTCGAAGCCTATGTGGGCTCGCCGCGACTCGCTGTTGCTGATGGATCGGAACCTTTCGACACCATGAAAGAAGGCGCTCCAGCCCACGAATATCCTGATTCTGGCGAGGTTGTTTGGCGGGACGATAAAGGGGTGACTTGCCGTCGTTGGAATTGGCGACAGGGTGTCAGAACACGGCTCAGTGCAGACGCGAAGCACATGTGGTTCATTCTGGAAAGTCTGCCGACAATGCCGCTCGAGGCATTGACTGAAGCGGGTGACAAGCTGATAGAAGGCCTGCAACTGATGATGCCAGGCGCTCAGATTGAGAGTGTGCTTATCGGTCCAGGTGCCAATTAGTACATAAGCGAGAGGGTACGGGCTGCTTGTGTGGATGCATACGGGGTTATGTCCAATCTCGCCTCGCACGCAGCCTTTTTATCGGTGGCATTCATGCCCCCCCACATCACCTTGAAAAAGCCTGCAGCTGAATCGAAGAAATCTCCATGGCGCATGGTGTCGATTATTGAGCAATGTATGCTTCGGAGTCCGTCCGTCCTGTGGTGATCTAATTGCAGAATCACACAATGGAGTCCTGAACTATGTTTACCGGTCTTAGTGCATTTCCTTTGACGCCAATGAATGAGCAGGGTGTGGATGAAGGAGCATTTGCTCGCCTTGTGGAGCAACTGGTGGCTGCAAAAGTGGATTCTATCGGTGCGCTCGGATCTACAGGAAGCTATGCGTACCTTTCTCGGATTGAACGCTCACGAGTTACGCAGTTGGCAGTAGAGGCAGCCGGGAATGTTCCCGTCATGGTAAGTATTGGGTCGCTGCGGACGCGTGATGTGCTGTTGCTGGCAGAGGATGCGCAGAAGGTGGGAGTCAAGGCATTGTTGCTGCCACCCGTTTCCTATCAGAAGCTAACAGCTGAAGATGTTTTTTCCCTGTACGAAACGGTCACCGCCAATATCTCCGTCCCGCTATGCGTCTATGACAACCCCGGCACCACCCATTTCGAATTTACTGATGAGCTTCACGGGCGCATTGCCCACCTGCCGAATGTGCACTCGATCAAGATCCCTGGCGTTCCTGAAGCACCAGATCAGGCCAAGGCACGAGTCGATCGCCTTCGGGCACTGATTCCGGAGCACGTAACGATCGGGGTAAGCGGGGATGTATTTGCTGCTACTGGATTGAACGCAGGCTGTCAGGTCTGGTACTCCGTCATTGGGGGCTTGTTCCCGAAAACAGCCCTGGCAATCACGCGTGCTGCGTTGTCGGGTAACGCCAAAGAAGCGACTCGCCTTTCCGAATCTTTGAAGCCTCTATGGGCCCTCTTTACACAATTTGGGGGAAGCTTGCGCGTTGTTGCAACGGCGGCCGAGCTTCGTGGATTCACCCACTCTCCGAGCTTGCCATTGCCACTCAGAACCATCAGTGGAGCAGGGCGTCAGCAAATTGCTGCGGTGATCGACGAGCTCGAACTGAGCTGAGCAGTAAGTGCTGCGAATGCATCCGAAACGCCAAGCTGCATCTTTACAATGATACAGCTCAGCAGGCGCGGTAGGGCCGATGTTTAGTCGGCTTTGACCGGCGCAGTGGCCCTAATGTTGAGCGAGCAGATCAGTTATAGGAGCAAAGTAAATGTACATCCCCCCTCAGTTTGAAGAGTCTCGTGTTGGCGTTTTGCAAGAAGTCATTATGCGAAATCCGCTTGGGTCACTTGTCACTTGTTCGGGTGATGGGATTGACGCCAATCACCTACCTTTTGAACTTGTACTCCGCAGCGGAGCGCTTGGGGTGCTGCAGGCGCATGTGGCGCGGAATAACCCCCTATGGCATGAAGTCGCCCAGGGCAGTGAGGTGTTGGTGATATTTCGAGCTCAAGATGCGTATATATCGCCGCAATGGTATCCGAGCAAACAGGATTTCCATCAGCAAGTCCCCACTTGGAACTACCGGGTCGTGCACGCATTTGGTCGTGTGACGTTTCACGATGATGCACAGTACGTGCGTCGTGTCGTAGCAAAGCTGACCAAGTCTCATGAAGCAACTCAGCCCACACCTTGGAAAATGACCGATAGTCCCAAGGAGTACATAGATGCCATGCTGAAAAAAATTGTAGGGGTCGAGATCGAAATCACGAGGCTGGTGGGGAAATTCAAGCTCGGTCAGGATGAGGAAGCCCGTGATATCCGAGGTGCTGGCGATGCTTTGGTCTCGCGTAATGAGCGAGGAATTGGATTAGCCATGCTTGAGTGCGCTGATAATAAAGACATTTAGCATCTTCCTTCCCACTTACAAAAAGGCGCCTACTGAAATAAAGGAGCATTTCTATTCGTGACACGCTCCTCATAAAAATCGTAGGCACTTATGAATTTTCTTTGCAGTGAGGACGCCTCAGCAGAAGGTGGCTTGCTGAGGCATTTTTTTGAGATCGCTGCTTCGGGCCGGCAGGCCGGCTTACTCAGTTTGAATCACACCGAAGCCTCGTTCGACATTTGAGCGGAATTGTCTCAGGTTCCTTTTATGCATCCAGCGCTCGTCATATTGGGGGCAACTGGTGCTTGATCGGGTATGCAGAACATCGAAAGATTTCCTATTACGTATCATCGCCATACATGGGCCGGACCATCAGTGCCTAGAGCTTCAAAAACGTTGTGAAATGGTCCTTGTGATCCAGCAGGAGCTCACGAGGCAAGATAGTCGCCACACTTCCTCGATGCTGCAATCCATGTGATAGCACGTGTGCAAGAACCTGCTCTTTCGTCATGTTGCCTGGTTTTCCATCCTTGAAAATAAACGCAACCGGATCAGACAGTTCGATTGCAGTGATCGACTGGGTGTAGTTCACAAACCATTGATTCGCTGAAGAAAAGCACTCTTCCAGTCGACCTAGGTCTTGTTTCTGTTCGGTCAGGATGGAGTCAAATTCATCCGGTTTTCCCTGCAGTCTGGCAATGAACAGTTGGTCAACAATATTGATATGGGCTAGCCAGTAGAGTGCTTCCTCCATTTCGGTTGGAAATTTTTTTGCCGCGGGGGCTTTCAAGCACTTGAACAGTTCCTCCTCAGACCATGCCTTGTATTTGTAAAGCGAATGAAGAAGGTTCGTGGCACTCATGGCGTTCTCCTGGATTTCTAATTTTCTGGCTGCCCTGGACCTTCTGATGGGAATGCGGATAGGGCTCCTTCCCGCAGGGGGATAGCCGTGCACGGTCGGATAGATGGGATAGTCACTATATTGACTTTTTTAGTCAATAGTTGGTAGCTTGAACGGCAAGCGACGAAAGTGGCCGTGTGGTAGCTGAGTGATGGGTGATTGGCCTGGCGCGGGTGATGTGCGACCCCTCACCATCTGCGTTTGCAGATGACGATGATCTCGCTCAACGCTTCAGAAGAAGGCCCCACATTTCACAGGAAAGGCTCACTGCAGCACTGAATTTCAGCAGGGCGCCGCCTTATGGGTGGAAGGCTCAGAAAAGGCGAGAGGGTGTCTCAAATCATGAAGTACGTCAGCACACGGACGCCTGGTAAAGAATTCGAGTTCAGCGAGGTCCTCATGGGGGCGTACGCACCGGATGGTGGGCTTTTCGTTCCTAGCAAGGTTCCTCGCTTCAAAAGCGATGATCTCCTGAAGCTTGAATGGCTACCATTTCACGAACTGGCACGTCATGTGATCGAGCCGTTCCTAGGTGACTATATCCCTCAAAATGAACTGTCTCGAATTCTTGAGGAGACATTTTACCGTTTTAAAAGTAACGCCGTTGCGCCGCTCTATCAGACGGCTACCAATGAGTGGGTATTAGAACTATTCCATGGTCCGGCAGGGGTCTATCAAGACTTCGGTCTCCAATTGATGTCTCGTCTGGTTGAATACTCTTTACTAAGGTCCGGAAAGAAAGCGCTTGTCGTTGGCTGCACTGGTGGAGACACCGGTGTCGCGGCCATCAAAGCCTTCAATGGCATGGAAGGTGTGACTGTGATTGTTCTGCATCCTTCCAGAGGAATAACAGATGAACATCGGCGTCGCTTATTAGGCGCTGCCGAAGAAAATGTTGTAAATATCTTGGTTGAGGGTGATTACGCCGATTGTCATCAGCTGTGCGAAAAATTTCACAGAGGCATTAACGAAACAGGTCAACAATTAATATCTTTCAATTCGGTGAATTGGGTGAGGGTGCTGGCGCATCTGTCCTTCTACTTCTACTCGTCGCTTCAATTAGGTGCGCCTAAAAGAGAGGTGGCGTTCAGTGTGCCTACCGGAAATTTTGGTGCTCTCTATGCAGGCTATATTGCAAGGGAAATGGGGTTGCCCATCAGGCAGCTAATTGTAGCAACGAATACCAACGCGGGTTTGCATGACTTTCTTCAGTCTAACCTCTATAGGCGGAATGAGATTCGTATTACCAACACGCCTTGCATGAATGTGTCGTTAGCCTCTAATTTCGAGCGGCTGCAATGGAGCATTCTCAATAGGTGCAGTGATAAAGTGGCTAGAAATATGGAGCTACTAGAGACGGATGGCCAAATTCAACTGGAACAGGATGAGTGGTTAGAGGCGCGAAAGCTATTTGATTCTTTGGCGGTAGAGGATGCAGAGGCATTTTCCTGTATTCATGAAGTCTTTGTTAAAAGTGGTTACTTGATCAGTCCTAATACCGCGATTGGATTACGAGCTGCGCGAATTAACAGGCGTAGCTTACTGACACCAATGATCTGCTTGGCCACGACGCATCCTTCAAGCTCTGCCTCAGTTCTGGCTGAAGCCGATGTTCAATCTCCAATGAGTGTGGTGAGTGCTCACCCCTTCTCTAATGACGAATGCATTTCAATTTCCAATGATGTTGGCATCCTTACGGAACTCATCAAGACGATATCCCAAGACACGAAGTCTCGCTCGCTATAATCCTGGAGTTAGAGATGAAGCGCGTTTTAGATAAGACGGATGAAAAAATACTGGAAGAGCTTACTCGTAATGCTCGACTTGCGCATAACGACATTGCCATGAAAGTTAATTTGTCTAGGAATGCTGTCAGGCTCAGGATTGAACGGTTGGAGCGGGACGGATATATCAGGGGTTATACCATAATCAAAGGTGGGCCACCTTCCGAGGTTGCGCCAATTAATGCTCTTATTTTTGTGTATCGAAAAGACCGAATGCGTGGTGCTGAAGTAGTGCGTTCAATTGTCTCAATGCCTGAGGTCGTGTCCTGCAATGTAATGAGTGGTGACCTGGATATCGTAGTGACAGTTGAAGCGGCAAGTTCGGATTGTATTCATCGGGTCTGGAGCGACATATCCACGTTGCCAGGAGTTCTGAATACGGTTACGTCTTTTGTATTGTCTTGCACGAAGTAGGTTGCTAGGAAATCAAAACGCTCTCTCCTGCGAGCATTTTGCTCGCAACAATGATCGGTTTGCCATATTCGTATGAGCACTGCTGCAGTTTAGTATTTCAGTACCGAAAACATAACAATGAGGCCCATGTCGTGACTGAATATAAAATTGCTTTGCTTGGTTTTGGTGGTGTAAACCGTGCGTTGACGCAGCTCATTGCAGATAAGAACGAGCACTGGGCTAATGAATTTGGTTTTAAGCTAAAAATTGTTGGTGTCAGTGATCTTTACTTTGGCTCCATCATCAACAAGAACGGGTTGGATGCCCACGAATTGGCCGCAGTTCCTGCTGTAAAAGGGGGGTTTAGAACATTGCCAGCGGGCAGTGCTGAGCCTGCAAATGAGACGGTTATCCGTTTCTCGGGGGCCGATCTTATCGCCGAGGCGACGTTCACCAACCCTGTAGACGGAGAGCCAGCTACGACTTTCTGTCGCTGGGCTCTGGAAAAAGGTATCAGTGTGGTCACCACCAACAAAGGGCCGGTGGCGTTGCACGCTGAAAGCCTGAAAGCATTGGCCAGAAGCACCGGTGCCCAATTCGAGTTTGAAGGCTCGGTAATGAGCGGCACCCCCGTCATTCGTCTGGCTAAAGAGTCGCTGGCCGGCTCGGAAATCAGCGGGTTTAAGGGCATCTTGAATGGTACGTCCAATTTCGTACTTTCTAGCATGGAAGAAGGTCTCGACTTCTCTGATGCAGTCGCCAAGGCTCAGGAACTCGGTTACGCAGAAGCTGACCCCACTGCAGACGTGGAAGGGCATGATGTTCGTCTTAAAGTAGTCATTTTGGCGAATGAGCTTCTGGGGGCGAAGTTGACTCCGAGCGATGTCCTTTGCAAAGGCATCTCGGGGATCACGTCAAAAGATATCGCCGAAGCAACGAAAGCCAATGCCCGGTGGAAACTAATTGGCAGCGCGGAAAAAATGAGCAATGGCTCCATCACTGCATCTGTTAGTCCTCAATTGTTGCCTCAGGGGGACGCACTGGCCGGTGTGAGTGGTGCAACGAATGCAATTACATTTAATACAAATGTTCTGGGCCCGGTAACGGTTGTCGGAGCGGGTGCAGGTCGGTTTGAAACAGCATTCGCCTTACTCTCGGATATCGTCAGCATTCACAAGAACAAAACTAAGATAGGTAAGTGATCATGAATAGCTTGAGTCTTTCGCTCGCTGTTGATTATAAAACCATAACAGTTTTGAGTCCGTATGATGGCGCTGCAGTTGGAGAGGTGACGGACATACCCGCTTCATTTGCCACTGCGATCATTGATACGGCGAAGCTTGGTGCGCTGATTGCCAAAGAACTTCCAAGGCACGAACGTGCTCGCATACTGGAAAAAACCGCTGCTTTGGTTGAGAGCGACAAGGAGGCGTTTGCCAGTCTGATTGTTGCCGAGTCGGGAAAAACGATCAAGCAGGCGAGAAAGGAGGTTTTACGCTGCGTCAATACGCTGAAACTGTCCGCTGAGGAGGCCAAGCGTAATGCTGGCGAAGTGATTCCGTTTGACTCCTATGTAGGATCTGAGTCCCGTCAGGGATGGTTTACTCGGGAGCCTTTGGGGGTAATTGTTGCAATTACCCCATACAACGACCCACTCAACTTGGTCGCTCACAAGTTGGGGCCTGCGATCGCTGGCGGTAATGCTGTTGTACTCAAACCCTCTGAGCTCTCTCCGTTATCTGCCATTAAGCTGGTGGCTTGCCTGAACGCTGCGGGTCTCCCTCCTGCGGTCGTGTCCATTGCAACTGGGGGGGCTGCGCTGGGCAAGGCACTGGTCGCTCATCGAGCGGTACGTATGGTTTCCTTCACGGGCGGTTTTGTTACCGGTGAGCAGATCTCTCGCAATGCAGGCCTTAAAAAACTGGCGATGGATTTGGGGGGCAATGCCCCGGTTATCGTCATGGGCGATTGTGATCTGAATGAAGCCGTTGAGTCCTGTGTATCAGGCGCTTTTTGGGCGGCCGGGCAAAATTGTATCGGTACCCAACGAATTCTTGTTGAAGAGACAATATATGAGGAGTTCAAAAAGAAATTCGTTGTGAAGACAAGTGCTTTAGTCGTGGGAAATCCTGCTGACGAAAGCACGGATGTTGGGCCAATGATTACTGAAGCTGCTGCAAAACGCACTGAAGAAGTAGTTATCGAGGCAATGGATAAAGGGGCTAACCTGTTATTTGGTAATATACGCCAAGGCTCGCTTTACTCTCCGACGGTCCTGGAGAATGTTAGCCAAAGCTGTAAAGTTTGGTGTGAGGAAGTATTTAGTCCGGTTGTCATTCTTCAACGCGTGGCCTCGCTTGATGAGGCGCTGACACTGGCTAATGAACCAGAATACAGTTTGCATGCGGGTATTTTCACCAGCAATTTGAATGTCGCCATGAAAGCAGCTAAACGACTCGAAGCCGGCGGCGTCATGATTAATGACTCATCTGACTATCGTTTTGATGCAATGCCATTTGGTGGTTCAAAATACGGCAGCATGGGGCGTGAAGGTGTGCGTTTCGCGTATGAAGATATGACGCAACCAAAAGTGATCTGCTTAAACGGTGTTGGCGGAAGTTGATTAAAGGATCGATGTGAATCCCTAGGATTAAATCGGGTCCTCGGCAAGGCTCTTCTGGTCGGTAGAGCCTTGCCCAATACAACAATAAAAGGTAACAAAATGAGTGTGAATGATCTTAATCCCACACGCGTGCCATCGTCTGGTGTAACTCGAAAGAGAGACTTCAGCGCAGAAGATGCTGGCTATCAAAAGGTGCTCAAGCCTCGCCAGGTTCAGATGATTGCCATAGGGGGGGCAATCGGAAGTGGTCTATTCATGGGCGCAGGCGCACGACTCGCCGAAGCCGGACCCTCGCTTGTGTTTGTCTATGCAATCTGTGGCTTTTTTGCGTGGTTCATCATTCGGGCTATGGGCGAACTGGTGATGTATCGCCCATCCTCGGGCTCGTTCGTCTCCTATGCTCGAGAGTTCTACGGTGAGAAATGGGCTTTTGCCGTGGGATGGATGTACTGGACTGACTGGGTAATGGTTGCCATTGCAGATCTCACAGCGACAGCGCTCTACCTGAATTTCTTCAAAGCCTATGTCCCTTTCATGGGCGACATCCCTCAATGGTCCTTGGCACTGGGAGCATTGGGTTTTGTTACTGCGATTAACCTTGTCTCGGTAAAAATTTTTGGTGAACTCGAATTCTGGTTTGCCCTGATCAAGGTGGCTGCATTAACGACCTTCCTTGGGATCGGCATTTACATGGTGCTGTTCGGCACTCCGCTGCCAGGCCATGAGGTTGGATTCAAACTGATTTCTGACAATGGCGGTTGGTTCCCATCAGGCCTCTTGCCCGCCGTAATCATGATCCAGGGGGTGATATTTGCGTATGGCAGTGTGGAGTTGGTTGGTACTGCAGCTGGCGAAGCCCAAGACGTCGCTACAGTCATGCCGAAAGCCATTCGGGCAGTTGTTTTCCGCATTATTGTTTTTTACGTTGGTTCTGTATTGCTGTTGGCAATGCTGCTCCCCCACACAGCGTACTCGGCGGGGGTAAGCCCGTTTGTGACTTTCTTCGGCTCGCTGGGGATCAAGGGTGCAGACGCGATTATGAACATGGTCTTGATTACCGCGGCCGTGTCTTCTCTGAACGCTGGCATTTACTCCACTGGCCGGGTGCTTCGCTCGCTGGCAATCAACGGATCAGCCCCTAGCTTCCTGGCCAAGATGAACCGTCAAGGTGTTCCGTTCGCTGGCATCATGCTGACGACCGTTGCTTCACTAATTGGTGTCGTACTTAACGCCATTGTTCCGGGGGAAGCCTTTGAAATCGCGCTGACACTCACTGCCGTTATGTTGATCGGTTCGTGGTCAACAATCGTCCTGTGTCAGATCAAGCTCTTCAAATACTCCCAGCAAGGTGATCTGGAGCGTCCGGGGTTTCGAATGCCGTTTGCGCCTTACAGTGGTTACGCGACTTTGGGGTTCTTCGGTTTGGTTCTGGTTCTTATCGCATTCGATTATCCCGTAGGTACGTACTCGATTGCTTCGCTGCCGTTTTATGCCACCGCCCTTGTTGTTGGTTGGTACATGGTTCGTGGCCGTGTTCGTGCAATTGAGAGTGGTGAATTAGTCTTTGACGAAAATCAAGAATTGGTCCGAGCAGATCAGACTAACCGTCCTTCTTTCACTCACCTTCAGAATCAATGACACCCAACAAAAAATAACTTTGGAGGAAATAGACATGCGTCCTGACAAAAAGAATCTGTCCACACTTTCGGCGGCTACACTCGCAGTTCATGGTGGTAACGTAACCGACACCACTACTGGTGCTGTTCGCACTCCGCTGGTAATGGCTAACTCTTATCTCTTGCCTGAAGATCCGGCCACGATGGACTGGTCTAGCCCAGACGGCCTTGTGTACACGCGGAACCAGGGGCATAACCAGGTATGCCTTGAAAAGAAACTTGCTGCACTCGAAGGCTGCGAGGCTGCGGTTGTATTTGCTACCGGCGTAGCCGCTTTGCATTCAGTGTTTTTCTCTTTCTTGAAAAGCGGTGACCACGTCATTGTCAGTGATATTACGTATCAGGCTGTATGGCGTCTTTTCGCGGAGCTTTTGCCTGAGCGTTATGGCATTGAAGCCACATTTGTCGACGTAGGTGACCTAGAGGCTGTTCGCCAAGCGATCCGCCCTAATACCAAACTGATCCATACCGAGACGATTGCTAATCCAACCACTAAGGTTGCAGATATCGCTGCGCTGGCTGAAATTGCCCATGCACACGGGGCACTGATTTCCGTCGATGCTACTTTCACTCCACCTCCGTTTTTCCGTGCCAGTCAGCACGGGGTCGACCTGGTCGTCCACTCTCTGACGAAGTATATCAATGGCCATGGTGATGCCATGGGCGGGGTGGTTATCGGTTCCACTCAGATGATTACCAAGATCAAGAATGACGCTCTTGTTGACCTCGGCGCGACCATCTCTCCATTTAACGCCTGGATGATAATGCGCGGTTCAGTCACGCTGCCTCTGCGACTGAAACAACTTCTAAATACGGCTGAAAAATTGGCTGAGTTTCTCAATTCGGATGATCGTATAGCCTATATCTACTATCCGGGGCTTCCGTCCCACCCGCAGCATGAACTAGCCCGTCGGCAATTTGCAGGCAAGGGATATGGGGCGATGATGGCTTTTGCAGTAAAGGGCGATCCGGATACTCAGAATCGGTTCGTTTCGAATCTGCGCATCATCACTTCTGCAGTATCCCTCGGGCACGATGAGTCCCTCATCGTTCATGTGGGTGCGGAAGGCCGAGGCGGCTTTGACAAGTACCCTGAAGAGTTCCGTACCTACGGTCACCTTCGGTTTTCGGTGGGGCTCGAAGATCCGGACGATTTGATCAAAGATATTTCCCTGGCCTTGGACGAGACATTCAAATGATCTGAACGCAAAAAATTGGTGGCACCTTTAGCGTTGGATGTACGGCATTGCTCAAAATATGGTCTGGTCGGTAACCCTCCTTTGCCCCCGTACCAGCGGGGGCTTTTTTAAGAGCCCGATCCATTGTTTTTATTTTCAGGGGCGCGGCCCCAATACTTGTAGGTTGTATTCGTCTTGGTCGTGACGGATCTTTCAATGGAGGCTTATCATGGCTTGGATATGTTTAATATTTGCAGGGGTACTTGAAGTTGTTTGGGCTTTCTCCATGAAGCAATCTGAAGGTATGACCAAGCTTGGGCCGACTGTTGTTACCTTGGTCATGCTAATGGCAAGTTTTGCGCTCCTATCATTTTCCATGAGAAGTCTACCGCTTGGTACTGCTTATACAATTTGGACTGGCATTGGTGCTGTTGGCGCGTTTGCAGTGGGTATCATTTTTCTAGGGGAACCTGCCAGCCTTATGCGAGTTGTCGCAGCTGTCTTAATTGTCAGCGGTCTTGTAATGATGAAGCTGGCTTCAGCTTGATTTTTTCTGTTTCGGTTAGAAAATAAATGATAAGAGTTGGAGTGACGCCTCAGCATTTCCTGAGGGGGTTCATGCGCTGATTTTTTGTTTACCTTTGCAAAACAGGTTTTCAGTCAAGCAGATTGCTCTCTGTTACGAGCGGTTTGCTCATAACATTGATCTGTTTGCCATATTTGGATGAGCGAGCCATCGGCGTACTATCAGTGTCCAGTACCAGGACATGAGGTCTTGATTATGAGTGAGTATAAAATTGCTTAGGAGGTGTATAGCTAAATTTCTATTGCCGTTGATTGCGTAACGCTTGCCACAGCTCTTAAATGGGTGTGCAGTAATGCAACTATTGCGGGGGTTTATATCCGAAATGTAGTTGCCGAAAGAAGAATCGTTAAAGTCGTCAAATCGTTCACTGCCCTTAATCAAACTACAACATCTAGGGATTCTCATATGATTTCGCTTCGAAAGCTCTTCGTGTTAGCACTTTTCCCACTTTGCGCAAATGTCGCTCTGGCCAAGGAGTACAAAGAACTGCGTTTTGGCGTTGATGCTTCTTACGCACCATTCGAATCTAAAGCCGCAGATGGTAGTCTTACGGGGTTTGATATCGATCTGGGTAATGCAATCTGTGCCAAATTGAAGGTCAAATGTACGTGGGTCGAGAGCGATTTCGACGGCACGATTCCTGGCCTGAAGGCCAACAAATTCGATGGCATTCTCTCTTCCATGACGGTGACCCCAGCCCGCGAGAAAGTCATTGACTTCTCAAATGAGCTGTTCTCCGGCGCAACCTCTTATGTGTTCAAGAAAAACTCTGGTCTGAGCGAAGAGGTTACTTCCCTTAAGGGCAAGACCGTAGGCTATTTGCAAGGAAGTATCCAGGAAGCCTATGCCAAAGCGGTTCTGGATAAGGCAGGTGTCAAAACTCAGGCCTATCAGAACCAGGATCAGGTTTACTACGACCTGGTTTCCGGTCGCCTCGATGCGGCGATCCAGGACATGCTGCAAGCTCAGCTGGGTTTTTTGAATTCCCCCCAAGGCACTGGTTATGAAGTCAGCAAGCCCGTTGACAGCGAGTTACTGCCAGCCAAAACAGCTATTGGTATCTCTAAAGGTAACAAAGACCTCAAGGCCTTTTTGGATAAGGGCATCCAAGCGTTACACGATGACGGTACCTATGACTTAATCCAGAAAAAACACTTCGGTGATCTGAATCTCTATAGCGGCAAGTAAGGCCCGGGTGCCCGTCCTTGGGGCGGGCGCTTTATTATCGCGATAGGTTCCTGAATTATGTTCGAAATACTGTTGCAGGCCCTCGGGCTCTCCACATACAGCATGAAAGGGTTCGGTCCTCTGTTGCTGGAGGGCGCCTGGATGACCGTCAAGTTGTCAATACTCTCGCTGCTGTTGAGCGTGCTGCTTGGTCTTATCGGGGCCAGTGCCAAACTTTCCAGTGTCAAACTCCTGCGAATCCCAGCACAGCTCTACACTACCTTGATTCGCGGGGTGCCGGACCTAGTGCTGATGCTACTGATCTTTTACAGCCTGCAAACCTGGTTGACCGGGATCACGCAGGCACTGGATTGGGAATACATAGAGATCAATCCGTTTGTTGCCGGGATCATCACGCTGGGGTTTATCTACGGGGCCTATTTCACTGAGACTTTTCGCGGGGCGATGCTAGCCGTGCCCCGTGGACAGGTGGAAGCGGCCACCGCCTATGGCTTAAGTCGCACTCAGCGCTTTCGCTTTGTGGTCTTCCCGCAAATGATGCGTTTTGCTTTACCGGGTATTGGTAATAACTGGATGGTCATCCTCAAAGCCACTGCACTGGTGTCGATCATAGGCCTTGCTGACTTGGTAAAGGCAGCCCAGGACGCTGGTAAAAGCACCTATCAATTGTTCTATTTTCTGGTCTTGGCAGCGCTTATTTATTTGGTGATTACCAGTACTTCAAACTATGTCTTGCGTTGGTTGGAACGGCGTTATGCGGCAGGTTCCCGGGAGGCTGTACGATGATCGAACTCTTGCAGGATTACTGGAAGCCTTTTCTCTATAGCGACGGCCACCAGATCACGGGGCTAGCCATGACTTTGTGGTTGCTCAGTGCCTCAATCTTCATCGGATTTTTGGTGTCGGTCCCGTTATCCATTGCCCGGGTTTCATCCAAGTGTTACCTACGCTGGCCCGTACAGTTCTACACTTACCTGTTTCGGGGAACGCCGCTCTATATCCAGTTGCTGATTTGCTACACCGGGATCTACAGCCTGGCTGCAGTTCGTGCACAACCGGTGCTCGATGCATTTTTTCGCGACGCGATGAACTGCACCATCCTTGCGTTTGCGCTGAACACCTGCGCTTACACCACGGAGATTTTCGCCGGAGCAATTCGCAACATGGCCCATGGCGAAGTCGAAGCTGCGAAGGCCTATGGCCTGACAGGTTGGAAGCTCTATGCCTACGTGATCATGCCATCGGCGCTACGTCGCTCGTTGCCGTACTACAGCAACGAAGTAATTCTGATGCTGCATTCGACCACCGTGGCCTTCACTGCAACCGTCCCGGACATTCTGAAAGTTGCTCGCGACGCCAACTCGGCGACCTTTCTGACCTTTCATTCGTTCGGTATTACTGCGCTGATTTACTTGGTGGTTACCTTCGCGCTTGTCGGACTATTCCGCATCGCCGAGCGCCGTTGGTTGGCTTTCCTTGGTCCGGCTCATTAGGGCTTGGTACTCCATATGGCCGCTCATTAGGCCTCGGGCTTTGTCGCCGGCTGTCACAGCTGCACAGCGACGCCACATTTTCCCTTAGAGGATGATTGCGCACATGTACAAATTGACTGTTGAAGAACTGCACAAGAGTTACGGTAACCACGAAGTACTCAAGGGCGTATCTCTGAAAGCCAAAACTGGTGATGTGATCAGTTTGATCGGCGCCAGTGGGTCAGGCAAAAGTACCTTCCTGCGCTGCATCAACTTTCTCGAAACACCCAATGACGGAGCCATGAGCCTGGACGGCAAGCAGATTCGCATGGTCAAAAACCATCATGGCATGCAGGTGGCCGATGCCGCTGAGTTGCAAAGGCTGCGCACCCGTCTAGCCATGGTCTTCCAGCACTTCAATCTGTGGGGCCACATGACCGTTCTGGAAAACATCACGATGGCCCCGCGCCGGGTGCTGGGTGTCAGCAAAAAAGATGCCGAAGATCGTGCCCGACGTTATCTGGACAAGGTGGGGCTGCCAGCGCGCGTTGCGGAGCAGTTTCCAGCATTTCTCTCTGGCGGTCAGCAACAGCGAGTGGCGATTGCACGAGCATTAGCGATGGAGCCGGAAGTTCTGCTGTTCGACGAACCGACGTCGGCGCTGGATCCTGAACTGGTGGGCGAAGTACTAAAGGTGATTCAGGGCCTGGCCGAAGAAGGCCGGACCATGATCATGGTGACCCACGAAATGAGCTTTGCCCGCAAGGTGTCGAGCCAGTTACTGTTTCTGCATCAAGGCCGAGTCGAGGAGCAGGGTGGGGCAGAGATTCTGGATAACCCGCGCAGCGAGCGCCTTCAACAATTTCTGTCTAATGGACTGAAGTGAATAGAGTTAACAATGAAAAGGAAGGAAAAAAATCCCGATTTTTCACGAACATTGGGGCGTATTGATGAGGCTATCATTGACGTATTACGCCATGACGGGCGCATCACGTACCAGAAACTAGCAACACTTGTGCACCTGACCGCAAGCCCTTGCCAGGAACGCGTACGCAAGTTGGAGAGGCTAGGGGTGATTCGCGGTTATGGTGCGTTCATCGATGTGCAAAAGGTCTCACCGGGATTGTCACTACAGGTATTGGTCGCTATATCGAGCCAGAATCGGCGCACTGCACAAAAAGCCTTCGAAGCATGTGTAGATAGCTGTTCTCAGGTCTTGGAATGCCATCTTATCAGTGGTCCGTTCGACTACAGCCTGCGTATGCACTGTACAGATATGAAGCACTATCGTGCGCTTACGGAAGTTTGGTTGGAGAATGAGGACCTGTGTATCGACAAACTGGTTGCCTACCCTGAATTGGCTGTTGTTAAACATTCGTCCACACACCACGACTAGCGGTGTAGTGTAAAAGATACGGGCTACGCATGAGATGAACTGGCGCAGGTCTTAAAGGCCTGCGGTTGGAGTTAAATAATAAAAACAGAAATTTTTAATCTCGGGTAAATTTCCAATGACTGTCCACTTAAGGTTCAGCCACAAAGTTCTGCTCGCCGCATCGCTCGTAGTCATTGCAGCATTCTCATTATTCACACTGTACAACGATCTTTTTCAGCGTGACGCTATACATACAAACCTCGAAAGCCACCTTGAGGGGATGAGCAAAATTGCTGCAAGCAATGTCCAAGCTTGGCTGTCTGGACGTGTTTTGCTGATAGACACCGTCGCTCAGACTGTTGCCAACGACAATACGCCGGACAGTGTGGTGCGCCTGCTGGAACAGAAGACGCTGCTTTCAACGTTTAACTTCACCTATTTTGGGGGTATCGACGGCAGCTTTGCGATGCGACCAAAAGACGAATTGCCCGCCGATTATGACCCGCGTACCCGGCCTTGGTACAAGGATGCGATGGCAGCTGGTGGTACGACTTTGACTGAGCCGTACCTGGATGCATCCACTGGCCAGTTGATGATGACCATCGCTACTCCGGTTCACCATGGAAACCAACCTCTCGGTGTGGTCGGTGGTGACCTGACTTTGGATACCCTGGCGAAAATTGTCAGTTCGCTCGATCTGGGCGGCATCGGTTATGCCTTCCTGGTCAGTGCCGACGGCAAGATACTTGCTCACCCGGATAAAGACTTGGTGATGAAAAATCTTATCGATATCTATCCGCAAGACACACCCGCTATCAGCACCCATTTCAGTGAGACTGAGCAGGCGGGTGTTCCTTATATTCTGATGTTCTCGCCGATCAAGGGGCTGCCCTCGGTCAACTGGTATATCGGTTTGTCCATCGACAAGAAAAAAGCCTACCAGGCGTTAGGCGATTTCCGTGCTTCAGCTATTTTCGCCACTCTGATTGCCGTGCTAATCACGTTGCTTCTACTGGGCATGCTAATCCGCGTACTGATGCAACCTCTGAGGTTAATGGGCAAAGCCATGCGCGATATAGCCCAGGGGGAGGGGGACCTGACCCGACGTTTGGCCGTGCATTCTCAAGATGAGTTTGGAGAATTGGCCAGCGACTTCAACCTTTTCGTGGAGCGAATCCAACATTCAATACGCGAAGTCTCATCAGCGACCGAACAAGTCAACGAAGTGGCAAAGCGAGTGATGTTTGCCTCCAGCTCATCCATAGCAAATTCCGACGAACAGGCCAATCGCACCAACAGCATTGCAGCAGCGATCAACGAGCTGGGTGCAGCCGCTCAGGAAATCGCGTGTAATGCCGGTGATGCCTCACTTCAGGCGTCAGATGCACGCCTTCAGGCTGAGGGTGGCCGGCAAGTGGTAGCTCAGACGATCAACGCCATGAACGAGTTGTCAGGAAAAATTCGTGCATCCTGCAGCAACATAGAGACGCTTAATGGTAAGACGGTGAGCATTGGTCGGATCCTTGAAGTGATCAAGGGCATTTCCGAACAGACCAACCTACTAGCGCTCAACGCCGCTATCGAGGCTGCGCGGGCGGGCGAGGCAGGTCGCGGTTTCGCTGTGGTGGCGGATGAAGTACGCAGTCTTGCCTACCGCACTCAGATATCGGCACAAGAAATTCATACGATGATTGAGGAGCTTCAGGTCGGCGCTCGTGAGGCGGTTTGCACCATGAGCGAAAGCGAGCGCTATAGCCATGAAGGTGTGGTTATCGCCAACCAGGCTGGCGAGCGACTAGGGAGCGTTACTCAGCGTATTGGCGAAATTGATGGCATAAATCAGTCTGTAGCCACTGCTACTGAAGAGCAGACCGCTGTAATCGACTCGTTGAATATGGACATCACCGAGATCAAATCCCTCAACCAAGAAGGCGTGGAGAATCTCCAGGCCACCTTGCTCGCCTGTGATGACCTTGAGCAACAAGCCAGCCGACTCAAACATCTGGTGGATAGCTTCCGTACTTAAGTTGAATACATCGAACGCTGTTGATTATTAATAGTTTTTCCTGCTCAGTGGGAACCCCGAGTTCTTGATACTGAGGGCCCATTGAGCAAACTGAATCGCATCGCGTTTCGGATGTATCTCCTTGCCTTAAACGAGGCCAACTCAAAAAGCTATGAGCAAATCGAACTACTTCGAGGCATTAAAATTCAATCACTCGATCAACAATATCCGACCTTTACATGACCCGGGTTAACGATGGAACGAACTACACATAATGCTGCCTTTCTCAATCGGGTGATTCACCTACAAGCATCGTTCCTCGCAGGCCTGGGCGGAAACGAAAAGCCTATCTCACGTTTTTGTCGGAGCTAAGTGTTCATGCGCGTGAATTTCTGCGTAATAGACTTCAGTGTCAACCAAGTGATATCGAGGACTTGCTACAAGAAACATTCTTGGCCGTGTATAGCAGGCGCGAAACGTACCTCCCAGATCAACCAGCGACGGCTCAGGTATTTGCCATTGTGCGCTACAAACTCGCTCGAGGTGGGCGCGTCATGATGCGTTTCACGACTCGCTAGACAATACAGCTGCCTGCCAGTGATTGAGCAGAGTTTGCAGCACTTAACGTTGATGAGCTTTATATCCTCGCACTTTGCAGGCGAGCCTCCCTTACATGAAACAGGTGAAGTCCATGACCGTTCGACCCATGCTGCCGGGTATCCGTGCCATTGAAGCTGAAATGATTGAGTTGCGCCGTCAGCTTCATGCTTATCCGGAGCTCAGCCTTAAGGAGTTCAAAACCTCAGATCTGGTTGCTGCCAAGCTCGAGTCGTGGGGGTTTGAGGTGCATCGTGGTTTTGGGGGGACTGGTGTTGTAGGGCGTTTTCAGCAAGGTTGTGGAAGTAAGGTCATTGGTATTCGGGCAGATATGGATGCACTGCCGATTCAGGAGCAGACCGGATTGCCTTATGCGAGCCAGCATCCAGGCGCCATGCATGCCTGTGGTCATGACGGCCATACTGCAATGCTGCTGGCTGCCGCGCAGCACCTAGCCAACAGCCGGCAGTTCGACGGTACGCTGGTGGTCATCTTTCAGCCCGCCGAAGAAAGCGATGGGGGCGCGCAGAAAATGCTGGATGATGGTCTCCTGGAGCGATTTCCCTGTAATGCGTTGTTCGGTATGCACAACATGCCTGGGTTGCCAGTAGGGAAGTTGGGTTTTCGGGCCGGACCGTTCATGGCCTCCACCGATACGGTTGAAATTCGAATTGATGGTACGGGCGGGCATGGCGGAATGCCACATAAAGCCATTGACCCCATACTTACTGGAGGGGCAATTGTCATGGCACTGCAGAGTATTGTGTCGCGCAATACGGATCCTCTGGAGACGGCGGTGATCACTGTGGGCTCCTTTCATTCTGGTGAGGCGCCCAATGTCATTCCGGGGCATGCAGTACTCCAACTATGTGTGCGCGCCTTGAAGCCTAACGTTCGTGCCGACCTTCTCAAGCGGATTGTCCAGGTTGCCCAAGCTCAAGCGCTTAGCTTCGGTGCCAGTGTCAGTGTGGAGGTTGATAGGGAAGAATCATTGCCACCCTTGATCAATGATCCTCAGCTTACTGCGTTTGCCCGACAGGTCGCTGTTGATTGGTTGGGTGAAGAGGGGGTGATTCAAGACATGGCACCTATTGCTGCCAGCGAAGATTTTGCAGTGATGCTTGAGCATTGTCCTGGCAGCTATCTCTTTATCGGTAATGGTGATGGGGAAGGGGGGTGCATGGTGCATAACCCTGGGTACGACTTCAACGATGACTGCCTGGGGACGGGGGCTAGTTACTGGGTTCGGTTAGTTGAACAATTTCTGGTTTGAGCTGGTTGAGATCAGGTGCAGTACTTACCCGATCCAGTAGCATTTGTGAGTGAGAGACAGGAACAGCACAGTCACCAGCGCAATGATCGCGGCACTGGTGAAAACCAGGGATTGCCTCCCCGGCAAGCCCCCCATGAATAAAGAAAGTAACTGTCCGGAAAAAATCGCAATTGAACGGTACGCAAGGTTACGTTCCATCTGAAATACGTCACTCTGCTCAACGGTCATGTGGTTGTCGGTCCAGGCCAGGAACGTTGAAGTGCTTCATTCAAAAAGCGGGTGAAGGCTTGCACCCGAGCGGTATGTCTCAGGTCCTGATGGGTGAGGACCCACAGTCCCGTTTTGAGGGCGTTGAGTCCTACGAACGGGACCCGCTCTAGCCCGGGGGTTGAATCTCCCAAATAGCAGGGAAGTGCGGCTATTCCCAAGCCCCCCAGCGCTGCTTGCCTAAGGGTGACCAAAGAGTCGGCCTTGAAAACAATGGACGTTGCAGGAACGCTGGCACGCAGCCATTTTGCAATATCCATTTGACCAAGTGCGAGATCCGGGGCAAGCCATCGATTGAAGTGCGCTGGATCAACGCTCCCATGACGCTGAGAAAATCCCCTGGCAGCGTAAACGGCAAACCCGACATCGGCGATACGCCTACCGATCAATGCGTCGGGAGGACTGTCACTGGTTCGTATTGCTACATCTGCATGCCGTTGGGCCAGATCGCTGATGAAATTGCCGGTGGTGACTTCAAGTGATATCTCGGGATGGAGTTCACTGAATCCTCCAAGTGCCTCCGGTAAAATGGATGCCATTAAAGTATCGCAGGTGGTAATGCGGAGTATGCCCTCCAATCGCAGATCCTTGCCTTCGAGTTTGCGGGACAGTTCGCTGACGGCGATATTCATGATATGTGCTGTCTGCAGTAATTCTTCTCCGGCGTCAGTCATTGTGTAGCCGGTCGAGAGGCGATCAAATAGTCGAAATGCATGAAGTTTTTCGAAGGCATTGATACGCCTCAGCACGGTGGTGTGATTAAGATGAAGTGCGCGTCCGGCGGCGGCAAAAGACTTGTGTTCGGCAACGGCAAGTATCAGGCGCAGATCGTCCCAGTCCCAAGTGTGCATATATGCAGTCCGTAATAGCTAAATTGCAGATTGTAGGGTTGCTGATTACTCGCAACAATATATTCGGAAGGCAGCGCAACGTGCGCTGTCAGTGTTATTTTGGAAGTTGTATGGACGATTTTAAAGGTATCTCCTATGGTGTTTTATTGCTTCGCCTGACAGCTGGTATTGCGTTGCTTGCGCACTCTCTGTATTTAAAGGTTTTCGTTTTTACAATGTCAGGTACTTCAAGTTTTTTTGAGTCGATTGGCTTGCCGGGTGTGTTGGCGTGGCTGGTTCTCGGAGTTGAGGTCACCACGGGTGCAATGCTGGTGCTGGGCTTTAAAACTCGCTATGCGGCCTTGGCGGCCATTCCTGTTTTATTGGGTGCCACCTGGGCGCACTCGGGTAATGGCTGGCTGTTCAGCAGTACCGGCGGGGGCTGGGAGTACCCGGCATTCTGGACGGCGGTGCTGATTGCTATCGCGCTGTGTGGCGATGGTGCTTATGCCCTAACGCCGCAGCGTGCATCGGATAAAAATGCCGCCAGCTGAAAGACGGAACAGACGTCCTGAAAAAACCATGACCGCTGCCCAGGCCGAAGCTCCGTTGCCAACTGAACTCTGGTGCGGTTTTTGGCCAACTGGCGGATCAGTGCAACTGCGCAATGAAAAGCCACCCTGATGAGGTGGCTTTTCATCACATGCTATGGGCCTCTTGCTTTAGTCGACCAGTATTCGAATGTTTGAGGTGCCCCACATGGTGTAAACATCGGCGAGCAGTGCACCGTTATTGATGTCTTCCAATTCAGCTTGTGTAATCTCGGCATCGCCTTGTTTGCCATAGAGCGTTACGGTATCGCCGGGCTTGACGTTTTTTATGTCGGTCACATCTACCATAACTGTGTTCATCGAGATTTTTCCGACCGTGGGCACTTTCACGCCATTGATAACGACAAAAGACTTGTTGGTAAACACTCGGCGGTAGCCATCTGAGTAACCTACTGGGATGTTGGCGAGCCTGGAGTCTCGAGTCAGTGTGAGGGTGCGGTCATAACCCACTGTGTTTCCGGCAGGATAGGTGTTGACCGCAGCAACCTTGCTTTTAAGTGACATGACGCGTTTCAGCTCGGCGCGGCCGATCAAATCGCCGTAAAGTGCTCCGCCCACGCGCACCATGTCCAAGTGGGTTGCCGGGACGTCAAGCGTTGCGAACGAGTTGGCACAATGAACGGTAATTTCGTCACGGTTCAAGTGTGCTGTCTTGATGATCCAGTCCTGCTCCGACATGAACTTGTCATAGGCCTCCATGACGAAGGCCTTATCCTCGACGGCGAAGTGCGTCATGATCCCGGTGACCTTCAGTCCCTTCATTGAGGTGATTTCCAGCACGTCTTTTTTGCCCTGCTCGGTGGCAAGCTCCAAGCCATTCCTACTCATGGCGCCCGCATTGGTAACGAGATGAATTTTGATGGGCTTGCCATTGTGTTCTGCCAGCGTGCTGATGGCTTGGGCTACCTGTGCATTGCCGATAAGCTCTTCAATGTCATAAGGCAATGCGCTGACGATTTCTCCCTCCGTGGCTTGCCGAACGCGAATTATTTTTCCTGTGTAGCCCTCTTTTCTGGCAATTCGCGCTTCTTCATTACTCGCAATGCCGATGCAATTAATGCCCGCTTCCATGATCGTCGGAATCAATAATGCGATGCCGTGGCCATAAGCATCTGCTTTCATCACGGCGCACAAGCTACTGCCTTTCGATAATCTGCTTTTTACGAATTCTATATTTTGCTTGAAAGCAGATTTATTGATCTCTAACCAGGCGTTTGTTTGGGATATTGTTGCATTTACGTCCTGCTTGAAGTTGTACTCCTGTAGCAGCGGTGCAGCGACAGCCTGAGTGCCAAGTGCAATGAAACCTACTGCGGCAAAGTGAGAAAATGTTGTTTTCATTATTTCATCCTTTGAATGCTTTTTTGCAGGGGAAGTTGGTTTCGTGTTATTCGCTCAATGCTACACCTTCAATGCACAGGTGCCAGTTGGCAAATGGCTTGTTGCATTGAGCGTTTTGCTTGTTGTAGCAAGCTAACTGCTCGTGCGGGTTGTTCTGAAGTTAGTGTCTTTGCTGTTTCTTCCAGGTGGGCGGGGAGGTGTGGGAGCAGTTCGTGAGAGGGGAGGTAAGTGATGACTCTTTTCACTTGTCGGACGGTGACCTGTTCCAGCCAGCCCTTGAGTCAACGCCGGCGTCACACGCTTCTATTGGATTAGGCCCCATGCCCTTGGCTGCATGGGACCACTTCAAGGCTTCAATTGCTCTCTTGTCTTCCCGTCACTCTCCATCCCTCAACACAACGTTTACACTTAACGGCTCCGCACTCTCGAAGGAATCTCCCCGGTGAACGTCAACGACGCCAGTTTCGAAGAACTGCTCAACGCTTTGCATGACGGCGTCTACATCACTGATGGCGACGGCAAGACGCTGAAGGTCAATCAAGCCTATGAGCGCCAGACCGGGCTCAGTGGTGCTGATCTCATCGGCCGATCCATGCAGGAGCTGGTGAAGGAGGGCGTCCTCTCGCAATCGGCCACACTGCGTGTATTGCATGAAGGTCGGCCGGTGTCGGTGATGCAGAGCCTGAGTCAGGGCAAGAAATTGCTAGTCAGCGCCACGCCGATTCTCGACGCTGATAACCGGATTTCATATGTTGTCAGTACCGTACGCGACATGACCGAACTGCTGCGCATGAAACACGAGCGCGATGAGTTGCAACAGCTTAAACAACTGCGCAACAGCACCGCCAAACTTCATGCTGGCCAACGAGACAATCTTTTGCGTTCTCCGCTTATGGCCGATCAGGAGGTTTCAGGCCGCGTCTTCTCGCTGGCCCGGCAGGTTGCCAGTAGCTCGGTGAAGGTTCTGCTTCAGGGAGAAACCGGCGTCGGAAAGACCCTTGTAGCGCAATTCATCCACAACGCCAGTCCACGGGCCAGTGAACCATTTCTCGCGCTCAACTGCGGTGCACTGCCCGAGAATCTGATTGAAGCCGAGCTGTTTGGTTATGCGCCTGGAGCGTTCACAGGCGCAGGCCCCAAAGGCAAGCGCGGCCTGTTGGAATTGGCGCATCACGGAACATTGTTTCTCGACGAAATTGGTGATTTGCCACTGCCGGTGCAGGTCAAGTTACTCAAGGTTATCGAAGAAAATCGCTTCATTCCTGTCGGCGGCCTGGAGTTGAAGGAGGTCGATGTGCGCATCATTAGTGCCACCCACCACGACCTCAAGCGTCTGGTGGCAGACGGTCGTTTTCGGGCTGATCTGTATTACCGGCTCAACGTGGTGCCGATCAACATTCCAGCACTGCGCGAGCGTCGTGAGGAGATTCTGCCGCTTCTAAATTACTACCTCGATAGATTCAATGTCCGTTATGAACGCCAGGTTCAATGGAGTCTCGAAACCCTCGACCTGATGTGCGACTACACCTGGCCTGGCAACATCCGTGAGTTGATCAACATAGTCGAACGGTTGGTGGTGACCAATCAAACCGGGACTATTGAGGCGCTGGACATGCCTGAGGAGATCCTCAACCTCAACCCGCTGAATACCGATGACAGCCGCTTACCGCTGCGCAAGGTGTTGGAAAACGCCGAGCGCAGTGCGATTCGTGCCGCGCTGCGTGTGCACAAGACCACGCGCCTGGCAGCCAAGGCGTTGGGCGTGAGTCAGGCGACTGTGGTGCAGAAAATGAAACGCTGGGAACATTCTGATTAGGATTTTAATCAGCCCCGAATTAATCGATCAGAAAACTAATCGGGACTGACCGGTAAAAAACCCTCTTTTTTCGTGTGAATCGCGCAAAGGCCCACGCCACAGGGCTTTGCGGGTATTGGCACGTCTTTCGCTATCTCATATGGCACGTCTTCCAATAAAACAACATCCACTGGACGAGCACTATGAACATCTCTGCTTTCAAAATCGCCAACAAACTGATCACTGGACCGGCTGCTATCGAGCAGCTTGCCACTGAACTGAATCGCCTCAATGTCAAAAACCCGCTGATCGTGACAGACGCCGTTCTGGTCCAGTCTGGCACTGTGGGCTTGGCGCTGGCACAGTTGGGGGGGCGCTGTTACGGCATTTTCGATCAGGTCAAACCGGAACCTGAAATTGCCATCGTTGAGGACTGTACCCGCATTTATCGCGAGGGCGGCCACGACGGGTTGATTGCTGTGGGTGGCGGCAGCGCAATTGACATCGCCAAAGGCGTCGCGGTGTTTGCCGAATATGAAGGTCCACTGGCTGAACTGTTCGGTGTCGATCTGGTGAAACGCAAAGGCCCCGTGCTGATTGCCATTCCGACTACCGCTGGCACCGGTTCGGAAGTGACCAACGTGGCAATCTTTTCTGACAAGCAAGCGAAGCTGAAGAAAGGCATTGTCAGCGACTACCTGCTGCCTGACGTAGCATTGGTCAGCCCGATCATGACCCTGACTTGTCCACGCAGTGTGACGGCGGCCAGCGGTGTCGACGCGCTGGTGCATGCGGTCGAGTCTTATCTTTCGGTGAATGCTTCGCCCATCACTGATGCCATTGCGCTGGGTGCGATCAAGCTGATCGCCAAGGCGCTGCCCAAGACTTATGCCAATCCGTCCAACCTCCAAGCCCGGGAAGACATGGCCACCGCCAGCCTGATGGCCGGCATGGCCTTTGGCAACGCAGGGGTAGGCGCAGTGCATGCTCTGGCGTATCCATTGGGCGGCCGGTTCAACATCGCCCATGGTGTCAGCAATGCCTTGCTGCTGCCGTACGTGATGGAGTGGAACAAGATGGCCTGCGTCGAGCGCTTCCGTGACATTGCCGAAGCCATGGGCGTGCGTGTCGCCGACCTGAACGACAAGGATGCGGCGGATCAGGCTGTCAAAGCCATGGCGGATCTATGTGCCGCTGTGGATATCCCAACTGGTATGCGCAGTTTCAACGTGCCTGAGGATGCCATCCCGGCGATGGCCGAAGAGGCCAGTAAGATCGACCGCTTGATGCGCAACAACCCGCGCAAGTTGACCGCCACTGATATTGAGAAAATCTACCGCGCAGCCTACTGATCCCGAAAAGCCGCGACGCCCCAGCCTGCCGGTTCGGGCGTCTGCCATTACAAGACCAATAAAACAGGTGCACTCAATGTCCAACACTACTGCGCAACGGAGCGAAAGCCCGTACATCCCGCTGGGTCCTTTCAAGGTTCGGTTGCCGTTTGTTCACTACAAAATCGAGCTTCCGGACTACCTTCAAGGCTTGCTGATGTGTGCCGTGGATCTGGCCGCCATTCCGCTGATGACCGAACTGCTCGGCATGCCATTTGAGGTCGCACTGGCCGTCGTGATGCTCAACGGCTTGCTTTACCTCGTGCACCATTTGCTCGGTGACCCGACCATACCTGGCTGGATCACCCCGGCGGTACCACTGTTGATGGCTTACTGTGCTCAATTTCCAGTGGGCCCGGAGCGTGTCCACGCCTTGATTGCCTTCCAGTTGATGCTGGGGATTTTCTCAATTGCCCTAGGGGCGACCGGGATGGCGAAGAAGGTTGTGGAGTATGTGCCCTCGGCGATCAAATCCGGGATTATCGTCGGTGCCGGCTTGAGTGCGGTGATCGCGGTGTTCCAGGTTGGCGGTAAATTCAATGTGCTGCCCTGGACGATTTCCATTGCGGTCGGCATCGCCTTCTATCTGATCTTCTCTCAGCACTTCAACGAACTGAAGCAGCGTAACCGCTTCTGGTGGAACTTCGCCAAACTGGGGATCTTGCCGATCATTCTGTTGGCGGTGGTGATTGCGCCGCTGTTCGGTGAGGCGCCTTGGCCAACCATTCAGTGGGGCATCAGCAAACCGGATTTCGCCGGGCTGTGGAGCAACTACACCGTGTTCGGTCTGGGCATGCCGCCACTGTCTATGTTCATCTCCGCGCTGCCGACCATGCTGGCGGTGTACATCATTGTCTTCGGCGATGTGCTTAGTGCGAAATCGCTCCTCGATGAGGCAGAAACTGTCCGCACTGATGAAGTCGTCGACTACAACGCTGATCGCTCTCACCTGATCTTCGGCGCGCGTAATGCGTTCATGAGTATCTTTGGCCCGGATGTCGCCATGTGCGGCCCAAAATGGGCGGCGATGCTGGTGGTGGTGATCGAGCGTTTTAAAGGTGGGCCGAAGGCGATGAAATCGATCATCGGCGGTGTCGGGTCGTTCCGTTGGGGGACCAACACCGGTCTGCTGTTGTTGCCGGTAGTGACTCTGGTACAGCCGATTCTCGGTGTTGCCCTGTCGCTGACGTTGCTGATCCAGGGTTATGTGAGTGTGCGTCTGGGCATCCTTGAAGCTCGTAGCCAGCGCGACTTGGGTATCGCGGGCGTGATCGGCGCGGTACTGGCGATCAAGGGTGCGAGCTGGGCATTCGGGATTGGCGTTGTGTTGTGTTTGCTGATCTACGGCAAAAACTTCTTCAAAGGCGAGGTGGATGGGACATTTGCCAAGGATCTGAAGGCGGCGGATACCAAGCCGGCCAAAGGTGCTGAGTCGCCCAAGACTACTAAGAAGGTAGCAGAAGAGGCTATGGCTGACTGACAGGCCTGAGTCGCTCTATCTGACACTATTGCGGTGAGCTTCCTCCCACAGGTTTTGTATTGATCACGTCATCTGTGATCAACACTCATCCATTTGTGGGAGGAGCCACGGGCTAACTCCAGCCAGGCCCCACGAAAGAAAGTTCGCCTTGCCTTCGCCATGCGAGCGATACCTTCCAGGTTAGCGATGGTGGTCGGGTTTCTGCGATCGTGAAGCTGTTAGCGTCAAGTGTGTCGCAGAATATGCGGGGAGGAGGGTATCTCCGACAATTCGCAGTCGTACTTCCACCGAGACGAATAGACAGATACAAGCTGTCGTCTCTATGCTGGCAGCGACTTTATAAAAACAATCAAAAAAAGCCATGAACCGTACTGCTTACTTCTGCTTGCTGCGCAAGTGGCTCGCCCGGCCGCACGGCAGCCTGGTGGCACGCTATACCTTACTGTCCGTCTTTGTGATGAGCATCGCCCTCATTATGCTGGCAGTGCTCTATGAGCAATTGGCCAAAGATTTGCTCAATCGCTTGACTGGTGAACGTCTGGACGCCCAGGCCTTGTCCACGGCGAACCGCTTGTCTTCATTTCTCGATGATCGCTTTTACCAGGTCTCGGCATTGTCCAATCACCCGAACATGCCGGGGTTTATTGCCGATCAGTCCGCGCCCGGCAGTGACGTGGAGTCTTTGCTCAAGATCGAAGCGGATTTTCCGTTCCTGTATGGCGTGCTGTTTTTCGATGAACAGGATCATTTGGTCAACGTGCTGCCGGGGCAAGCCGCCTCTGGTGAGCCCTATTGGACCAACACTCATTGGTCTATCGCCGGACTGCCGATCCAGTGGGTAGGTGATATCGAAGTGATCGGGCCATTGCTGGCTGAACCCGGGCGCTCGGGTGGCTTCTTGATCCGCAAGACCATCCGCAATGGTCGCACCGATCACCGTGTGCGCATCGCCTTGCACCTGCGCCTTGCATCACTCACCGAGTTGCTCGTCAGTGCCGGGATGAGCGGGGTGGTTGCGCCGTTGCTGCGGGTGCCAGGCGGTGCCTTTATCGACCCCACCGGGCGCGCGGTCGAGGCGCCGAATCAGTGGCGTGACGGCCCCCAGATAATTCCCGGTTGGCAACTGGTGTTCAGAGTGCAGCCTGGGGCCATCCTTAAGCCGTTGAACGATGCACGCTGGTGGTTGTACTGGATAGCTGCTGGTTTTATCGTGTTTATCCTCATAGTGTTTTTTACTCTGTCGCGACAGTTGCGCTCGCGGGTCAGCACCTTGTTACAGGGCGCTCATCAGTTGTCCATGGGCGACCTCAGTTATCGCCTGGCTGAACAGCCCCGTGACGACGAAATCAACCATGTAGCGCGGGCGTTCAATGTAATGGCCGCGCGCTTGGCGGACATGTTGGAAAACACTGTGCGGACAGAAAATCTCGCGGTACTGGGGGCCTTTGCCACGGGCGTGGCCCATGAGGTGCGCAATCCCCTAACAACCATGAAAACTACAGTGCAAGCCTTGCTGCGCCGAGAAGAAGAACCCGAGCGACGCCACTTGCTGACCGACCTGGGCAAGGAAATCGACCGCTTATCCCATGTCACCAGCGATCTGTTGGAATATGGGAGGCCTCACCCGGCTCAACCCGAGGTGGTTGCCGTCGCGTCGTTGTTCGAGCAGATCGTCCGGCTGGCAGGGCCGGACGACCCGCAATTGCTGTGCGAAACAGAACCAGGCTTGCAGCTTTACGTCGACCCGGACCAGATCCGGCAGATCCTGGTCAACCTTTGTTTGAATGCCTTCCAGGCCTGCGACAACCAGAACCCTGTGCGCCTGTGCGCCCAAGTATGGGGCGGGCAGGTGCGAGTCATGGTCATTGACCAGGGATGCGGTATCTCCGAGGCGGACTTGCAGCGCATCCGCCAACCGTTTTTTACCTCCAAGGCGCGGGGTACCGGGCTGGGGCTGAGCATCAGTCAGCAACTGCTGGATGCCAACGGTGCGCGCATGGACATTATCAGTACGCTTGGCGTAGGGACTCAGGTGATCCTGGACTTTCCCGCGCCCCCAGGGAACGAGGTGAAGTAAACCACCGATGTCTGACATTCACGTTTTGATAGTAGATGACGAAGAGGCGCTGGTGCGCTCCCTCAGCTATGCCCTGCGCGGCGAAGGAATGCGCATCAGCACGGCCGGCAGTGGTGAGGCAGCACTGGAGCTGTTGGCGGAGGAGACCACCGGCATCGATATCGTGCTGCTCGACCTCGGTTTACCGGGCATCGATGGCCTAGCCACGTTGGACGGTATACGCCAGCTTCACGCACGACTGCCGGTGATCATGATTTCCGCTCACGGTGATACCCGCGCCGCCGTACAGGCAGTGAAAAGCGGCGCCACTGACTACCTTACAAAACCTTTTGAACTCGACGACCTGCTGGCGACCATCACCAGCACCTTGCCATTGGCCAGATGCGAAGAACCCGCAGTGGCGGTGAGTGATGAACTGGCCGCTGGCCTGCTTGGCCATAGCCCGGCGATGAGCACCTTGCACGCAGCGGTGGGGCGCATTGCCCGTAGTTCCGCAACGCGGATTTTGTTGCTTGGAGAATCCGGCACAGGGAAGACTTTGGTCGCCCAAGCCCTGCACAACCATAGCGGGCGGGGCGGGCAACCGTTTATCGAGGTCAACTGTGCGGCATTGCCGGAGCAGTTGATCGAGGCAGAGTTGTTTGGTTCGGAAAAAGGCGCGTATACCGGCGCTCACCAAAAGCGTGCCGGGCTGGTCAGTCAGGCAAATGGCGGCACGCTGTTTCTCGATGAGATCGGCGAATTGCCGCTGGCACTTCAAGCCAAGCTCTTGCATTTTCTTGAGAACGGCAGCTACCGAGCCGTGGGCGCCAATGCCGCGAGTCGCGCGGATGTGCGGGTGGTGGCGGCGACCAATCGGGATCTGGCCGATGACGTGCAATCGGGACGGTTTCGTGAGGACCTGTTCTATCGCCTGAACGTTATCACACTGGATATTCCTTCACTGCGCGAGCGCGGTGAAGACGTGCTGTTGCTGGCCGAGCATTTCGCCCGGCGCCAGGCTGTGGAGGAAGGGGTCGAACCGATCCGCTTCCCGCCGGACAGTGCCCAGGCATTGGCCCGTCACCGCTGGCCGGGGAATGTACGCGAGCTTAAAAACCTGGTAGAGCGCTTGACCATACTGTCACCAGGGCAGGCGATTAGCGTGGCGATGTTGCCTTCAGCGTTGCAAGGCCTGCAGATCGAGCCACTGGTACTGGGCGAGCAGCTCGAACTCGCCGAGCGTGATCTGGTCACCGATGCTCTGAGCCGCGCATCGGGCCATAAGGGCCTGGCAGCAAGCCTGTTGGGGATTTCCCGGCACGCGCTCAAGCGCCGTCTGCATCGCCTGGGACTGGATCGCTCGACCGAGCGGTAACCGCTCAACAATGCGCGCAGGTTGAGCGCTAAGCGCTCAATGCAATCGTCGCAAATCTCAGTAGCCGCTGCCGAGGCACGTGGCTGCGATCAATTTCAAGTGCGCTCACCCCGGGCGCCCAGGTATGCCTGGCAGACTGCATTTCCAAGCTGGCGGCCGCTATGCGTCCGATCGCAGCCACTTGCCTAGGCAACTCCTACAAGCTTTTCAGCCTTTCTGGCACACCCTTTGCTCTATCCCTCTGGCGAACTAACAAGAGGCGTTGCCAACGCCCTAAAGGATACTTATGTCACTGCCACGTCCATGGTTTTATTGCTCGTTCACAGTGTGCAGTCTTTTGCTGAGCGTTGTAGCTTCAGCTCAGGTCGGCCGCGTGGAGTTGGGCGCTGCCGCCTCTCAGGCGGACCTGACGATGGGCTGCCTTTACCCGATGACCGAGCGCGCAGCGATCTACGGCCAGGACAGCATCGCCGGGATCCAGATTGCCCTAGGTGAGTTGCAGGCGCAGCGCGAGGCTGGCCAGCAAGTGCCACGTCTGCGCGTGATCATCGATGACGATCAGTCCAAGGCTTCCTATGGCGTAGGCCTGGCGAAAAACTTCATTCATCAGGACGGTGTGCAAGTGCTGTGCGGTATGGTCTCGTCCGGCGTGGGGCTGGCGGTCAGTCAGTTGGCCAAGCGCGAGAAAGTACTGATGATCGGCACCGACCATGCGTCCTCGCGCATGACCTTGGAAAACGGCCACCCGTACTATTTCCGCGTCACCAATGACACTTGGACCTCGATGGCCGCCGGTGCCCGCTACCTGCAAGCCCTGCAACAACAAACCGGATGGAAACGCCTGGCGTTCATAGGCCCCGATTACGAATACGGCCACGTGTCCCGCGATGACCTGCACGAGGCCTTTGCCCAACTGGGTGTCAAGTTCGAGGACGTCACCGAACTCTGGCCACGCCTGTATGAACCTGACTACTCCGCCTATATCGCCGCTCTGGAACAAGCTAAACCCGACATCATTGTCTCGGCCCTGTGGGGCGGTGACTTCCAGGCCTTCGTCAAGCAGGCAGCAAGCACCCAGTTGTTCGCCACCTCGCGCCTAGCCAACTTCGACACCGGGGGTAACTACGATTTCCTGGTGTCCCTGGGCGACCAGGCTCTTCCGGGGCTGATCCTCTCGGCACGGCACCATAACAACTGGCCGGATACGCCGCGCAATCGTTCCTTTGTCGAGCGCTTCCAGGCCATCAACGGTCGCTACCCGACCTACGCCGCCGAAGGTGCCTACACCGGTGTCATGGTGTTAGCCAAAGCCTATGAAAAAGCGCTGGGCAGCGTCGACGCCCCGGATTTGATACGTGCCTTGGAAGGCTTGGAAATTGCCTTGCCAGAAGATCCGCCCGGGTTCGTCTCATGGATCGATCCGCTAACCCACCAAATCCAGCAGACCCAGGCAATTGGCACTCCGGTGCTCAACAACGATTACCCGCCCGCCAAGGTGATGCTGGGTAATTGGGTGGTGTATTCCGCCCAGGAACTGCAGCAGAACAGCGCAACCATCAAGCGTCGAATGAGCGCTGAAAGCCCTGACTCGAAAAAGAGTCGTCCCGAGAGTCCCTAGTCAATTCATCAATCGAAAGTGGAAGCACAGATGAACAATTATAAGAAAAACATACTGAAGCACCGTTTGACCCTTGCTATTACCGCTGGCGTGGCCCTGTCCATGGGCTCCTCAGCCATGGCTGCCGAGAACGGTAAGTTTCGTATCGGAGTCGTGACTTTCCTATCGGGCCCAGCAGCCGGGCCGTTCGGCGAGCCCTCCGCGAACGCCGCCAAAGTGCTGGTGGAAGGGCTAAACCAAGGCAAGCTCCCGGCGCCTTACAACACCATTGGTATTAACGGTGCCGAAATCGAGGTGGTGATCATCGACGAAGCGGGCGGCGCGGCTAAACAGGTCGAAGAGTTCCGTAACCTGGTGCAGCGCCAGAAGGTCGATGCAGTGGTGGGCTACATTTCCTCCGGCGACTGCCTGGCCATTGCGCCTGTGGCCGAAGAGCTGGGGGCCATGACCGTGTTTTACGATTGCGGCACTTCTCAGTTGTTCAACGAAGACAAGACCCCGCAGTTTGTCTTCCGCACCGGCCTTGATGCGGCCGTGGACAATATCGGCGCCGCCCGTTACCTGACCAAGACCCGCCCTGACGCGCAGAAAATTGCCGGCATCCAGCAGAACTACGCCTTTGGACAAGACAGCTGGAAAGACTTCACCCACTCCATGGAGCAGTTGATGCCCAAGGCCAAGGTGGTCGAGTCGCAGATGCCTAAGGTTTTCCAGGGCCAATACGGCGCCGAGATTTCCGCTCTGTCGGTCAAGCGCCCGGACATCATCCACTCCAGCTTCTGGGGCGGCGACATGGAAGCGCTTGTGTTGCAAGCCAATGCCCGTGGTTTGTTGGAAGACGCCACCGCGGTTTTGACCTGCGGCGAGTCCGCCCTGGACCGCTACAAGGACCAGGCTCCCAACGGCATGGTCATAGGCGGCCGTGGCCCGTTTGGTGCGTTCGCGCCGGATAACGAACTCAATCGCTGGTTCAAGGACAAGTACCAAGCCGCTTACAGCACCGCGCCAACTTACCCGGCGAGCAAAATGGCCCAAGCCATTCTCGGCCTCAAGCACGCAGCGGAAAACGCCAAGGTTGAACAGGGCAAGATCCCTGCGCCGCAGGAGATCGCCAAGGCGTTCAAGGGCGCGACCTTTGAGTCGGTGTCCGGCACGGTGCAAATGGCTCGCGCCGGGGGGCATCAGGCGATGCAGGGCATTTCCTATGGCGAGTACCAATTCGACAAGGCGAGCAAGAAAGGCAACGTGCAAAACGTCATCGCCTTCTCCGGCGAATGCGTGACTCCACCAGACGGCACCACCGCCCTGGAATGGATCAAGGCTGGCTTCCCCGGTGCCCAGTGCAACTGATCAACCTCGCTTGATTGTTCCGAAGTGGCGGCCCGTCCGGCGTCGCCACCTTTATGCCAAGGTAGGACCTCTATGATGAGTCTTTTCGCGGTGCTGATTGACGGCACCATCTATGCCTCGTGGCTGTTTTTGGTCGCGGCAGGGTTGACGGTGATCTACGGGGTCATGCGGATCCTGAACATGGCCCATGGCAGTTTTTATGCCATTGGCGCCTACACCGCAGCTTCGCTGGTGGGCTGGTATTTCAATAACGGTATTGGCCCGGTCTGGGCCGGTTACCTACTGATGCTTGGCTGTGCCGTGGTGGCCGGGCTGATCGTTGGCCTGATTATCGAGCGCGGGCTGCTCAAGTTTATGTACGGCCGAGACGAAGTGCTGATGGTGATCATCACCTACGCGCTGCTGCTGGTGTTGGAAGACACCATGAAAATGATCTGGGGCGTGAACCCCTATTTTGCCTATCAACCCTATGCCGAAATGGGCCGTAGCGCCTTGGCCGGGCTGAAGGTATCCAATTACGACCTGATGCTGGTAGGCGTGTCGCTGGTGCTTGGACTGGGCTTGTACCTGTGGCTGGAGCGCACGAACCAAGGCAAGGTCCTGCGGGCTGTGATCCACGACCGTGAAGTGGCTATGGCCATGGGTGTCAACGTCAAGCGCATGTTCACCCTAGTCTTTGTGTTGGGCACCATGCTCGGCACCTTGGCCGGTGCCTTGACCGCTCCGGCTATTTCCGTAGCGCCGGGCATCGGCGTGGAAATTATCGTCCTGGCCTTCGCCGTGGTGGTGATCGGTGGCATGGGCAGTATCGAAGGCGCGGCGGTAGGCGCCTTGCTAGTAGGGCTGAGCCGTGCGGCGGCGGTGCACTATGCGCCGGAGTTCGAACTCTTTGTGATTTACGGCGTCATGGCGCTGGTTCTGGCGGTACGTCCGCAAGGCCTGTTCGGCCGCGTGCTTGCGAGGAAAATCTGATGCGTATGGATAAAACCGAACTGATTCTGCTGGCGGTTGCAGCGTTGCTGGCCGCCGGTGGCTGGATTGCTCCGCAATGGCTGGTGTTTTTGCTGACCATGGCGTTGGCCAAGGCCATGGTGGTGCAAGGCGTGGTGATGCAGATGCGCGCCGGTCTGGTGACTTTTGGCCAAGGCTTGTTCTTCTGCGTTGGTGGCTATGCCGTGGGCATGAGTGGACATTTCCTAAACATCACCGACCTAGCCGTGTTGCTAATGATCGGAGTTGGCGTCGCGGTTTTATTGGCGATGATTCTAGGCCTGCTGATGACCCGCTATCGGGAGATTTTCTTCGCCATGCTGTCGTTGGCGTTTTCGATGATTCTCTATGGCGTGCTGGTGAAAAGCTCGGCCCTGGGCAGTACTGACGGCTTCAACGTCAAGGCCTGGACCCTGTTTGGCTGGTCGCCGGCCGCCGGGCAGGGGCCGCTGGTTTTGTTCATGATCATCGTTGCCAGTTCGACGGTATTGGCTGTGTTGCTGCATCGCTATAGCCGCAGCAATGCCGGGATGATGTGTGAAGCAATTCGTGAAAACGAAGTGCGTGTCGAATACCTCGGGCAGTCCCCACGCTGGGTGCTGTACATGAACTACGTAGCCGCCGCAGCCGTTTCGGCATTGGGAGGTGGTTTCATGGCCTTGTCCGCCGGGCATATCGACCCGGAAATGGCCTACTGGATCACCTCCGGTGAGTTCGTGTTCATAGCCTTACTCGGTGGCACCGCCCACGTGGCGGCACCCTTTATCGCCGCCATCGTGTTTGCCGTGGTGCGCACTTACGCCATCGAACTGGTGCCCCATAGCTGGCAGTTGATTCTGGGCTTCACCTTACTGGCGATCATTGTGTTCCTGCCCAAGGGCTTGTGGAGCCTGTTTGCCGGTAACGCTAGGAGGGCTAAAGCATGACCTGCATTCTCGAAACCCAAGGTCTGTGCAAGGAGTTCGGCGCCGTCACTGCAGCCAAGGACGTCAATGTGCGGATCAACAAAGGGGAAGTGGTCGGTGTGATCGGCTCCAATGGTGCCGGCAAGACCACTTTCATCAATATGGTCACAGGTTACTTGAAGCCGAGTCGGGGCGAGATCCTGTTCAATAACCAGTCGATCATTGGTCGCACGCCTCGAGCGATTACCCGCTCGGGCATGGCCCGCTCGTTCCAGGTCGCCCAACTGTTTGCGCAATTGAGCGTGCTAGACAACCTGCTGATTGCGGTGGCGGCGGCCGAAAGCCCGTTTCCAGCGCTGCTGGTGCCCATGCGTAGCGCCTCACGCATTGCCCGTGCCGACGCCATTCTCGTCGAGTTCGGCATACCGCAATGGCGTGACACTCTGGTCACTGCGGTGCCGCAAGGGGTGCGCAAACTCATCGATATTGCCATGGCGTTGATTGGTGATCCGCAGATGTTGTTGCTCGACGAGCCAACCAGCGGCGTTAGCGCCGAAGAGAAAACCGCGCTGATGGACACCGTGATGCGCGTCGTTGCCGAGCATCAAGTAACCGTGCTGTTCGTCGAGCATGACATGGACGTGGTACGCCGCTATGTGTCGCGGATTCTCGCGTTCTACAGCGGTGAAGTCCTGGCCGACGG
The DNA here is from genome assembly GCF_019956175.1 of Pseudomonas sp. BF-R-30. Classification (NCBI taxonomy): domain Bacteria; kingdom Pseudomonadati; phylum Pseudomonadota; class Gammaproteobacteria; order Pseudomonadales; family Pseudomonadaceae; genus Pseudomonas; species Pseudomonas sp. BF-R-30. The sequence goes on from NZ_JAHBDE010000003.1 coordinate 85,537, forward strand.
CGCCCCGGAAGAAGTCTTGGCCAATGCGCAGGTGCAGGAGTTTGTCACTGGCGGCGCCAAAGCCCACGACAAGGCGCAAAGGAGTGCCGTGAAATGAGCCTGGAAATTCGCAATCTCAATGTATCGATTGAAGGCATACCGATCCTCAATGACGTGTCGCTGTCCATCGGCCCCGGGCAAATGGTCGGTCTGATCGGCCACAACGGCGCCGGTAAGACCACCTTGATCCGCGCCATCATGGGTTTGTTGCCCACGGACCGCGGCGAGATGTTTTTTGGCGGACAGGACCTGCGCGCGCAGCCGGCTTTTACCCGCGCCGCAGCGGGTATCAGCTACTTGCCCGAAGATCGGCGCCTGATTCCGTCGCTGACCGTGGAAGAGAACATCATGCTGCCAGTGTGGGCCAACAAACTGGCCGACAGCAAACAGCGTCTGGAATGGGTCTACAGCCTGATTCCAGAGATCGCCCAGTTCCGTGACCGCAAGGCGATGCAGTTGTCCGGTGGCCAGCAGAAGCTGGTGGCCATGGCCCGGGCACTGATGCCGGGCAAGCAACTGTTGATTCTGGACGAACCTTTCGAGGGCGTAGCGCCGGTCTTGTCTCGGCGTTTAAGCGAGGTGATTGCCAAGCTGGGCCAGCAAGGCCTGTGCGTGTTGATCTCCGAATCCGATGACACACATTCTGCCGACCTGGTCGATGCGTTGTTTCGCATCGAGCGCGGCAGCGTGACAGCAGGGTAGGGCAGATGTATGTCGACATTTAACTTTGAAACCACGCCACGTGTGATCTGTGAGATCGATGGCGCGTTGCGCCTGGGCACCTTATGCCGCGAGCTAAAGGCCGAGCGGGTATTGCTGGTCAGCGATCCGGGGTTGTTGCGCGCCGGTTTGCTGGATGCACCTTTGCGAGCCCTGAACGAAGCCGGGGTCGACGCGACACTGTACAGCGATGTGCAGGCCGATCCACCGTCGGAATCGGTACAGCACGCGGTGGATACCGCCCGTAACTGCCGTGCCCAAGCAGTGATCGGCCTGGGCGGTGGCAGCTCCCTGGACACCGCGAAGTTGGTAGCTTTGCTCTGTGGTCGCGAGCAGGCGCTGGAGTCGATCTACGGTATCAACCTGGCCCAAGGCCCGCGTTTGCCATTGATCCAAGTGCCGACCACGGCGGGCACGGGCTCGGAAGTAACGGCGGTGGCGATTGTCACTACCCCCAGCCATGAGAAAAAGGGCGTTGTCAGCCCATTGCTGTATCCGGATATCGCGCTGCTGGATGCCCGACTGACCGTCGGCTTGCCGGCAGCCGTCAGCGCCATGACCGGTATCGATGCCATGGTCCATGCCATCGAGGCCTACACCAGCGTGCACAAGAAGAATGTGCTGTCCGATGGCCTGGCAATGCAGGCGTTGCGCCTGCTGGCGGGCAATCTGGATCGGGTCCTGGCGACGCCTGGGGATTTACCGGCTCGCTCCGACATGCTTCTCGGCTCGATGCTAGCGGGCATGGCCTTTGCCAACTCGCCGGTGGCGGCGGTGCATGCCCTGGCGTACCCATTGGGCGGCCACTTCCATGTGCCCCACGGCTTGAGCAACGCCTTGGTGCTAGTGCCGGTGCTGAACTTCAATCGTCCTGCAGCCGAGGCGCTGTACGCGCAACTGGCGGCGGCGGTGCTGCCAGGGCAGCGCTTTGCCAGCGAGGCGTTGGCCTGCGATGCCTTTATTGAGTTCATGACCCGGTTGGTGGAACGCATGCCGTTTGCCCAGCGGCTACGGGACGTGGGCGTGACTGTCGACGACCTGGATCGCCTGACCGATGACGCGATGAAGGTCGAACGCCTGCTTATCAATAATCCGCGCCCGGTAACCCACCAAGATACCCGCGCCATCTATGCCTCGGTGCTGTAAACAAAAAGGACTGACCGATGAGTTATGAATTCAGAAGCGTGCCGCGCATAGTCTGCGAAGAGGGCGCGTTGCACAGCGTGGGCAAGGTGCTCAAGGATCTCGGTGCGCAACGGGTGATGCTGGTGTGCGATCCTGGCATTGTCAGCCTGGGTTTTGCAGTTGAGGCCCAGGACTCGCTTGAGGTGGCTGGCTGCGCAGTCACAGTGTTCGACCAAGTGGTTCCCGACCCTTCGTCCGCCGTGGTCAAAGAGGCCGCCGAGCAGGCCCGACAATTCAAGGCCGATGGCGTGCTGGGCCTCGGCGGCGGCAGTTCCTTGGACGCCGCCAAACTGGTGGCGTTGCTGATCAACAGCGAGCAGCCCCTGGAGGAGTTGTATGGAACCGACAAAGCCCTGGGGCAGCGGGTGCCGCTGGTGTTGGTGCCGACCACGGCAGGCACCGGCTCTGAAGTGACTTGGGTCTCCGTCATCACTGACGAGCAACAGCGCAAGCAAGCGGTGTATTCGTCGCAACTGATGCCGGACGTGGCGGTGCTCGACCCGCAACTGACACTCGGACTGCCGCCCAGAGTCACCGCCGCCACCGGTTTGGACGCCATGGTGCATGCAATCGAGGCCTACACCAGTCGCACACGTAAAAACCCGATTGCCGATGGCTTGGCCTCCGCCGCCTTGGGGTTGCTGAGCGCCAACCTGCGCAAAGTATTGGCCAACGGTCAGGACGTGGCGGCGCGTACAGCGATGCTGCAAGGCTCGCTGATGGCGGGTGTGGCCTTCGTCAACGCCTCGGTGGCGGCGATTCATGGGTTGGCCTATCCGCTAGGGGCACGCTTTCACATTCCCCACGGCCACGCCAATGCCCTGGTGATGGCGCCGGTACTGCGCTTCAACCTGATTGCGGCGCAACGCCAATACGCGGAGCTGGCGACGTACCTGTTTCTTGATCGCCATTTCGAGGACGAAGCCGAGGCAGCCGAAGCCTTTGTCCAGGCAATTGAAGCGCTGGTGGCCGACAGCGGCCTGGAAACCCGGCTGTCGAAACTGGGAGTGGACGAACCCGCCCTCACCGAAATGGCCAACTCGGTGGTACTGAACCTGCGTCGCCTGATCGACAGCAATCCCAGGGACATGACTGAGCAGGACGTAGAAGCCCTCTACCGCAGCATCTTCTAACCGACTGACGCGCATCGCCCATTAGCGTGCGGTGCGCCGAAGGGATACGCGCTCTGATTCGACAGTGCGTATCCATTTGTCCCTCCCTTTATTCACCTCGTCTGCCAACGCGGAGGGGAGGGTTTTGTGTGCTTTTTTAACCATGAGTATAAAAATAATGAACTGCAGCAATAAAAACAGCCGCATGTTGGCACCTGTCGTCGGTACCTATGTCTTAGGGCTGGCGCTGGCCGCGTCTGCCTTTCCGGCCGTTGCCGAGGACTTTCTCGAAAACGCCAAGGCGAACCTTACCTCGCGCAACTTCTACATCAACCGCAACTTTACCAACCCGGCTTACCCGCAGAGCAAGGCCGAGGAGTGGACTCAGAGTTTTATCCTCGACGCCAAGTCCGGCTTCACCCAGGGCACCGTGGGTTTTGGTGTGGACGTGCTGGGGCTGTACGCGCTCAAACTCGATGGTGGTCGCGGTACCGCCAACACCCAGTTGCTGCCAGTGCATGACGATGGCCGTCCAGCCGATGATTTCGGGCGACTGGGCGTGGCGTTGAAGGCTCGGCTGGCAAAAACTGAACTGAAGGTCGGCGAATGGATGCCGGTACTGCCGATCCTGCGTTCCGATGACGGCCGCGCCCTGCCGCAAACCTTCCGGGGTGGCCAGGTGACTTCCCAGGATATCGACGGTTTGACCCTGTACGGCGGGCAGTTCCGCGGCAACAGTCCACGCAACGACGCGAGCATGGACGATATGTCGATGACCGGTCGGGGCGGGGTTACCTCCGATCGCTTCAACTTTGCCGGGGGCGAGTACAGCTTCAACAGCAAGCAAACCATGATTGGCCTGTGGAATGCCGAGCTCAAGGACATCTACAACCAGCAGTTCATCAACCTGGTGCACAGCCAAACAGTGGGTAGCTGGGTAGTGGGCGCCAATCTTGGCTACTTCATCGGCAAGGAAAGCGGCAGCGAGCGGGCAGGGGAGCTGGACAACAAAACCGCCTCCGCCCTGTTCTCGGCCAAGTATGGCAGCAGCACCTTTTACCTGGGCTTGCAGAAGGTCAGCGGCGACAACGCCTGGATGCGCGTCAATGGCACCAGCGGCGGCACCCTGGCCAACGACAGCTACAACTCCAGTTACGACAATGCCAAGGAGCGGTCCTGGCAGTTGCGTCATGACTTCAACTTCGTTGGTGTGGGCATTCCCGGGTTGACCCTGATGAACCGCTACATCAGCGGTGAAGACGTACACACCGCGACTGTGAGTGACGGCAAGGAGTGGGGCCGGGAGAGTGAGTTGGCCTATGTGATCCAGAGCGGCAACCTGAAAAACCTTTCGCTGAAATGGCGCAACAGCACCCTGCGTCGCGATTACAGCAGCTTGGAGTTCGACGAGAACCGTCTGATTATCAGCTACCCCTTCTCGGCGCTTTAATACCGCTAAACAGATCGCACGCTACGCCAGCGGCTACAGACTTTTGTAGCCGCCGCTCGTTTGTCATTAAGCGAGCACTTTCATTTCAATGTTTTGTATGTCCTGAGCGGTAAGGACGCAAGGCGCATTAGTCGTGCGCTTCAATAACCACCGTGACTGAAAAGGAAAACATCATGACTACTGCAGTTCCTAAGATGGATGATTTTTTGCAGAACGCTCCTTCTAACTGGGGCAAGTGGGGCGCGGAAGATGAAGTTGGCTCTCTGAATTACCTGACCGCGCAAGAAGTCATGCGCGGGGTTGCGCATATTAAGACGGGAAGCGTATTTACTTTACAGCGTATGATCGGTGATCCCGCAGGCGATCCGGTTTGGCCAGGCCGTACCCCGGCGGAACGTACTATGGTTCTCGATGAGTCAAGCTGGGACAATGATCATGGCCCATGTTATCCCGGCGGGTTGCACTACGCTGATGACAAGATCGACGCGTTCCTGCAAGGCTCCACGCAATATGATGCGCTTGGCCACCTCTGGTACGGCGGGAAAATATGGAACGGCTACGACGCGCGAACAACTGTGGGTGGCCTCGACAAGGCCAGTGTCGCACCTATCGGCGAGCGAGGAGTGGTCGGGCGCGGCGTATTACTGGATATGGCACGGCATCGTGGCAAGCGTATGCTGGATAAAGGTGAGACATTCACTCACATGGATCTTATGGCGTGCGCAGAGGCTCAGGGCCATACGATCGAGCCCCACGATATCCTGATTATCAGGACTAACTTCCTTCAAGCTTTCTATGAGCAGGGCGAGGCGTTTTACGACGGATTCTGCGAGCCAGGCCTTACATATTCGGAGGAGCTTGTTCGATGGTTCCATGACAAGGAAATTCCAAACCTTGTCACCGATACCATCGCCAATGAGGTCACGACAGACCCAGTATCAGGTGTGGCTCTGCCACTACACTGCGCTTTGATGCGTAATCTTGGTATCGCCTTTACGGAGATCTGCGACCTGGAAAAACTAGCCGAAAGTTGCGCTAAAGACAGGCAGTATACTTTCCTTTATGTGGCCGCCCCGCTAAAAGTACATCGCGCTGCGGGATCACCGGTCAATCCGGTAGTGATCAAATAGTCGTTTATGCTGGGGCAGGGTTACTCCTGCCTCAGCATAAGTGAAAGTCGCCGATTTCTGTCTCAATCTAGTACATTTGCTGGATCAGTGATAGAGAAAATCAATCTGTAGCTGGGCGAACTCTATGGCTTCTTTGTGAGTGTCTGCCTCCATTGTTTTTTGCCAAGTGCCTGATGCAGATTCGCGAATATGCTTATAAGCGCACAGCTTAGTTAGTGAGCTGAGCTGTTAATAAATTAATTCAATGTTAATAACGCTCGGCTTCGCCTTATGTACTTAAACGCACAGTATATCGTTACCGGTAGATCAATGAATTAACTGCTCAGGACACTAGAGTGGGCGGATATGCTCGCTTTAGCCGCCCCGTTCAACCCCAAACTCACGCGGCACTGCCCATTCCTTGCACCAACATAATCTCGGCGATGATCGGTACCGGCGTCATCAGGTGAGTGCGCATCATGGTGCTGGCCCGTGGCGCATCGCGCGCCAGAATAGCTTCAACCAGCGCAGCATGTTCCTTGCGCTTCAACGCCAGGGCTTCTTCGGAGAAAACCGTCTGGGTCAGCCAAAGGTGGCGGTAGCGTTCGGCCTGATCAAATAGATAGCCACGTGCCTGTAACAGGTGTTTTGAACCACAACCGGTGGCAATAGCCGTGTGGAAGGCCTTGTGCCGTTCGTCCCAGACATCCAAGACCTGCTCTCGGGTTTTGACATCCATAACTTTCGAGAGGGTATGGGACTGGGCAAGGATCTGCGCCTCCCAAGCGTCGTCACCGCGCTCAATGGCCAAGCCTACGATCATCGCCTCGAGGTTGGCGCGGGCATCGTAGATGTCCTGCATTTCTTTCAACGACATGGGCGCGACCCGGTAGCCCTTCTGGCTGATCACCACCACCAGATGTTCGGCCACCAATTGCGAAAGCGCCTCTCGCAGCGGGCCAACCCCCAAGTCATAACGCTCCTTGAGCCCACTCATGAGGAGCTTCTCTCCGGGCTTGAAGACCCCGCGAATGATGTCCTGTTTGAGTCGCTCATACCCGCTGAATGCAGAGTTCTGCTTGGGGGTGAGGCTATCCAAAGGTACTGCTCCTGAAAACGACAAGGTCCAATCATACCTAAACATCTGTCATACGAAAAACATAAGACGAAACGACGTATTGTCGACAATGCATAAAAATGTAGACAATAAAAATTTATGGCGATATTTTTGCTCTGAGCCTGATCCACATCAATGCTGGAGGGGCCAATCCCTACCTTCTGCCCAGGAACTGCCATGAACGCCTTTACGCAAATTCAGGACCTTGTGATGCCACTGCCATCGGAGTGCAAGGGTTTCACTCTCACCCCTTCCAGCCAGTCACCGCGCCTGCTTGAGCTGAAATTTGCCAAGCAAACCGTCGACGCGTTCATAAAGGCGGTGACGCAATGGCCGGTCCAGGCTCTGGAGTACAAATCGTTCCTGCGCTTCCGGGTTGGCCAGATACTTGACCAGCTGTGCGAAGGCACCCTGCGCCCGGTGTTGATCAACACAATTCTCGACCGCGCCACCGGCGGCATGCTGATCACGCCGGAGGGGTTGAACGAAGTGTCCCAGGCCGATGACATGGTCAAGTTTTCCTCGGCCGTCGCGCACTTGATCGGTCGTTCCAACTTCGATGCCATGAGCGGCCAGTTCTACGCGCGCTTTGCAGTGGTCAACACCGACAACTCCGACAGCTACCTGCGCCAGCCACACCGGGTCATGGAACTGCACAACGACGGCACATTTGTTCAGGAGCGCACTGACTATGTGCTGATGATGAAGATCGACGAGCAGAACATGGAGGGTGGCAACACCCTGCTGCTGCACCTGGACGATTGGGGAGACCTGAACCACTACTACACGCATCCGCTGGCCCGCCGTGAAATGCGCTTCACTGCGCCACCGAGCAAGAACGTGCGTGAAGACGTGTTCCATTCGGTGTTCGACAACGACGCCGAAGGCCGCCCGACAATGCGCTACATCGACCAGTTCGTGCAGCCCAAGGACTTCGAGGAAGGCATTTGGCTGACCGCCATGAGCGAATCCCTGGAAGGCAGTCAGGAGAAGGTTTCGGTACCGGTGCCGGTCGGAAGCTTCGTGCTCGTCAACAACATGTTCTGGCTGCACGGCCGTGACCGCTTCACCGCCCACCCGGGCCTGCGTCGTGAGCTGATGCGTCAGCGCGGCTACATCAGCTACCAAAAAACCATGTACCAGCGCGGCCAGTAAGGTTTGGCAAACGCTGAAGTGACGAGGGCCACCTCATGTGGCCCTTATCGCGCTTCTAACAAAAACGTAATACAGGTGGGTGCAAGCTAATGGCTGCGTACGACTTCATCATCATCGGTGGCGGCATTGTGGGTATGTCCACGGCCATGCAACTGGCCCAGGTTTACCCGGACGCAAAAATCCTCTTGCTGGAGAAAGAGTCCGGCCCGGCCAAGCACCAGACCGGCCACAACAGTGGCGTAATCCATGCCGGCGTCTACTACACCCCGGGCAGCCTGAAGGCGCGCTTCTGCCTGGAGGGCAACAAGGCCACCAAGGCCTTCTGCGACAAGCACGGCATCCGTTACGACGAGTGCGGCAAGCTGCTGGTGGCCACCAATGAGCTGGAAATGCAGCGCATGAGCGCGTTGTGGGACCGCACCGAAGCCAATGGGCTGAGGCGTGGATGGCTGTCGGCCGCCGAGCTGCGCGAGCGCGAGCCGAACATCGTCGGCCTGGGCGGTATCTTTGTGCCGTCGAGCGGCATCGTGAACTACGCCGAAGTCACCGCGGCCATGGGCCGAGAATTCGAAGCCTCCGGTGGTGAGATCCGCTACAACAGCGAAGTCGTCGCCATCGACGAGCGTCCCGATGAAGTCGTGGTCCGCACCGACACGCTGGAGCACCACGGGCGCTTTCTGATCACCTGCTCGGGCCTGATGGCTGACCGCGTGGTGCGCATGCTCGGGATCAAGCCCAACTTCATCATCTGCCCGTTCCGCGGTGAGTATTACCTGCTGCCCAAACAGCATAATCAGATCGTCAACCACCTGATCTATCCGATCCCGGATCCGTCCATGCCATTTCTCGGCGTGCACCTGACCCGCATGATCGACGGCACCGTCACTATCGGCCCCAACGCAGTGCTGGCGATGAAGCGCGAAGGCTATCGCAAGACCGATTTTTCGCTGTCGGACATGTTCGAAACCCTGACCACCCCGGGCATTCTGAAGGTGCTGATGAAGAACCTGCGCCCCGGTCTGATCGAGATGAAAAACTCACTGTTCAAGGGCGGCTACCTGAAGGAAGTGCAGAAGTACTGCCCGAGCATCAACAAGAGCGACCTTACCGCCTACCCGGCCGGTGTGCGCGCACAGGCGGTCTCGCTTGACGGCAAGTTGATCGACGATTTCCTGTTCGTCAACACTGCCCGTAGCGTCAGCGTCTGCAACGCCCCGTCGCCTGCAGCGACCTCCGCCATCCCGATCGGCGCATACATCGTCGACAAGGTCCGTGAGCAACTAGCAAGTGCCGGTGTCAGTTTTGTCAAACCCGCCAACTCCACTCGGACCGCCCCGATGGCGGCTTCCGGCGCAACCCGCTAATGAGGAATTTCGCGTGCAACTCAACGATCAGAAACTGTTTCGCCAGCAAGCCTATATCGACGGTGCCTGGGCAGATGCTGACAGTGGCCAGACCCTCATGGTCAACAACCCGGCCACCGGTGAAATCATTGGCAGCGTGCCGAAGATGGGGGCGACCGAAACCCGTCGTGCCATTGAAGCCGCTGACAAGGCGCTACCGGCCTGGCGCGCCCTGACCGCCAAGGAGCGCGCCAACAAGCTTCGCAAGTGGTTCGACCTGATGATGGCCAACCAGGAAGACCTGGCCCGCCTGATGACCCTGGAGCAAGGCAAGCCACTAACCGAGTCCCGTGGCGAAATCGCTTATGCCGCTTCCTTTCTGGAGTGGTTCGGCGAAGAGGCCAAGCGCGTGTATGGCGACATGATCCCCGGTCACCAGGTCGACAAGCGCCTGATGGTGCTCAAGCAGCCGATCGGTGTAACCGCCGCCATCACTCCGTGGAACTTCCCTTCGGCGATGATCACCCGCAAGGCCGGTCCGGCCCTGGCCGCCGGCTGCACCATGGTACTCAAGCCGGCCTCGCAAACGCCTTACTCGGCCCTGGCCTTGGCCGAGCTGGCCGAGCGCGCCGGCATTCCGAAAGGCGTGTTCAGCGTGGTCACCGGCAGTGCCGGCGAAGTCGGCAGCGAGCTGACCGGTAACCCGCTCGTGCGCAAGCTGACCTTCACCGGCTCCACCGAAATCGGCCGCCGGCTGATGATCGAGTGCGCCAAGGACATCAAGAAGGTGTCGCTGGAACTGGGCGGCAATGCACCCTTCATCGTCTTCGATGACGCCGACCTGGACGCCGCTATCGAGGGGGCGTTGATCTCGAAGTACCGCAACAACGGCCAGACCTGCGTCTGCGCCAACCGTCTGTATATCCAGGACGGCATCTACGATGCCTTCGTCGACAAGCTCACCTCGGCCGTGGCCAAGTTGAACATTGGTAATGGCCTGGAAAACGGCATCACCACCGGCCCCTTGATCGACGCCAAAGCCATGGCCAAGGTTCAGGAGCACATTGAAGACGCTGTGAGCAAAGGCGCTCGCGTGGTCGCCGGTGGCAAGCCGCACGCCCTGGGCGGGACCTTCTTTGAGCCGACCGTGCTGGTTGATGTTCCGCGCAACGCCGCCGTTGCCAAGGAAGAAACTTTCGGTCCGCTGGCACCGCTGTTTCGATTCAAGGATGAAGCCGATGTGATCGCCATGGCCAACGATACCGAATTCGGTCTTGCGTCCTACTTCTATGCTCGCGACTTGAGCCGGGTGTTCCGTGTGGGCGAGGCGCTGGAATACGGCATTGTCGGCGTCAACACCGGGATCATCTCCAACGAAGTCGCGCCGTTCGGTGGCATCAAGGCCTCGGGTCTGGGTCGTGAAGGCTCCAAGTACGGCATTGAGGACTACTTGGAAATCAAATACCTCTGTATCGGCGTGTAATTACGGCGGACATTCATCAAGCGTCAAGTGGGGGTGGAAATGAACACCCACCGAAACCTGTAACAATGCCATATGGCTGTCATTCCCCGGAGTTCCTTAATATGAATCGCTCGTATCTTTCGCTCGCCGAAAAGGATGTTCAGCATCAACTGCACCCCTACACGGATGCGCGACTGCACCAGGAAGTAGGCCCGCTGATCATCGAGCGTGGCGAAGGCGTTTACGTCTATGACAATCAGGGCAAGCGTTATCTTGAAGCGATGTCGGGTCTTTGGAGTGTGGCGCTGGGTTTCAGTAATGAGCGCCTGATCAAGGCGGCAGAGCAACAGCTACGCAAACTGCCCTTTTATCACCTCTTCAGCCACAAGGCCCACACGCCCAGTATCGAATTGGCCGAGAAGCTGATCGAACTCGCCCCGGTGCCGATGAGCAAAGTCTTCTTCACTAACTCAGGCTCTGAAGCCAACGACACCGTCGTCAAGATGATCTGGTATCGCAACAATGCCATCGGCAAGCCTGGCAAAAAGAAGTTCATCAGCCGTCACAATGCGTATCACGGAATTACTGCTGTCAGCGCCAGTTTAACCGGGCTGCAGGTGAACCAACGTGGTTTTGACGTGCCGTTGCCCGGCTTCTTTCACGTTGCTTGTCCGCACCACTATCGCAATGCCAAACCTGGCGAGACCGATGAACAATTTGCTGATCGCCTGGCAACCGAACTGGAAAATGTCATCCTCCGGGAGGGCCCGGAAACCGTAGCCGCTTTTTACGGCGAACCGCTGATGGGGGCGGGCGGCGTGATCGTGCCTCCGCGCACATATTGGGACAAGGTTCAAGCGGTGTGCCGCAAATATGACGTGCTGGTCGTTGCGGATGAAGTGATCTGCGGCTTTGGTCGTACCGGTAAAATGTTTGGCTGTGAAACCTTCGGTATCAAGCCGGATGTCATGGTGGTTTCCAAGCAACTATCTTCTTCGTATCAACCGATCGCGGCAGTCCTGATCAACGATAAGGTCTTCGAGGGGATCGCCGATCAGAGCCACACCTTCGGTACTCTGGGCCATGGCTTCACCGGCAGCGGCCACCCGGTTGCGACTGCAGTTGCGCTGGAAAACATAAAAATCATTCAGGAAGATCGGCTTGTCGAGCGCGCCTGTGAGTTGGGCGAACAACTTCAGGCCGGACTGGCTCAATTTGCTGATCATCCGTTGGTAGGGGAGGTCAGGGGCTGTGGACTGATCGCCGCTGTAGAGCTCGTTGCGGATCGTCGGACAAAGGAGCCGCTGGATACGGTTGGGAAGCTGGGGCGCTACCTGGCGGGACGTGCGCAGGAGTACGGCATGATCACAAGGGCGATGGGAGACTCGATCGCATTCTGTCCACCACTGATATCCACGACAGAAGAAATACAGTTCGTGGTTGATACGTTCAGCCGTGCACTCGACGACACTGACCGTTGGTTTGGTCTGGGTGTCAACCAAAGCATGTGGCATCAGTGGGAAGGCTACACGCACAATTCCTGATAGCGCATCTCGGTGTCATGAAGGTGTATCGATCATAGGCGCGGCCCAAGTACTGGTCGCGCCACCATCTTCGTTTCGTGAGTAAAAATGATTCTTCACGGATTACCGGGAAAGATGCTCTTGATCTTCATGAAAAAGAGCTCGCTGTCCCGGTAGCCGTACACCATCTGTTTGATAACCATGATTTGTATCTTTTTAATTAATCGGTGTGAATTGACCAACGAATCCGGCTCACAATGTCTCTAGGTGAACCCGTTGTTCCGGCTTCTTCAGGTTCTCTGGATTGCGCAGCAGTAAGCGGCGGGTTCGCTTGATAACCTGATAGGGCTGGTTTGCGGTGTGGCAGTCGCTTGGTCTCGTCGACTCGCACTTGATTGATCACTTCTCGGCCATATTTGATGACCACGTAGATAGGATGTAGGCCTACCGCGCTTTCAGGCAATGCTGGCTAAACTCCAGGTCAAAAGCTGTATTCAATTCCACTGCAACGGCCTCGATTTGAGTGCACCCCTCTGGCTCCATTCTTCGAAAAATGATCTGACCGCGACGCGGGTTTTAGTCAGGCACGACAGGCCCGGCTGGCAGGAAAATGTGTGGCATGAAACGTCAGAGTGCTTGTTTCAGTTGTTCACGAACTTCGTGAAGAACCCCAGTGGCTGCGCGACCACCTGCGGCTCCTTCTACAGGTGGTGCTCTACCAGTACCGCGGCGAGAGAGCACAGCTTTGCCAACTCGGTTGAGATGATTCTTGTGCAATTGCCTGATGGCGCAGGCGGCCAGAATGGGGGCCGCTTTCAGTGGCGGAGTACATGGCGACCTCCTGCCATCCGTGGGAGGAGCTTTCATTCAACGGGATTCTTCCTGCAGCGCACGGGTTGAACTTTGGTTCTTCAAACCAAGATGGAGTCTTGATCAAAACCTTGGGACAGGTCGCTCCACGACACTCCAATATGACGATGTGTCGATAAGGTTCAGGACGCGACCCTGTTCTTTGTCCAGGCTCAGGGGGCCTCGGATCAAATCACCGGCCAGCCAACTCGGTGTGTTAGCCGCCAGCACCCGACCTTCCGCATTAAGCAACAGTGCCTCGTTGCTGACTCGCATGAGGCTGCGCACGAGCAAGGGTTCCAAAGAATGTAGAGAAATATCGGCAGCGGCTACGCCAACAAAGCGATTTTCACAAAAAATAGGGACTGAAAAAGCAACGATATACAGCTCCGTACCGTACAAATCCACAAACGGGCCATCAATGGAGGGTTGCCGGGTTTGCTGCGGACGGGTGTACCACGGCATGTGTAAGTAATCGTAGAAGCGGTCGCTACGGCTATTAAAATTCAGCGTCAGAGGCTGGATCTCTTCTTTTTGGGTTCGGCACAACCATTCCAGATGCATTCCGCGGCCTTCCAGCTCACCAGGAGCGAATACCACGCCGGCACCATGAAACTTGAGGTTCTCCGAGTTCAGGATTTGCCGAATAATCGGCAGCAATGGCTTCAGGTCGCCTTGGCTGGGGCGCTCCTTTTTGCTACACGTATGCTCCCAAATGCTCAATACCGCGGCGCTCATATCGTTGAGCCCCTTGAATACGTTACTTACGGAAGCATTGATTAACGTGGCACATTGGGACAGCTCGTTTGCTGACATTTCGTTAGCCATGGCTCTACCTCATGACTCAGAGAAGACAATGCGGTGCCTGCAGTCGACGGGGTATGTGACACCGAGCTGCATAGCGAGCGAATAATTCAGCAAGTTTCGTTCCATTCATTAGTCGCCTTCTGCCATTTGTTGTAGTCGTAGGGTGCTTAGGCGGCGAACGCCTCGTGTTACATGTGCTTCTGCCAGTGCGCCGGCCAGATTGGCGTCGTTCGCTACGATGGCTTCCAGGATAGCTCTATGTTCCCGCTCGATGGCCTGTGGGTCTGGTTGGCCGGCAAACGGCAGCCATAACAGTTCCCCAAGTTCTGCCTGCAAGCGCGCTTCGCTGTGAGTCAGGCGCACAGACTGCGCTGCCACGGCTATTTCGATATGGAACCTGGCGTCGGCTCGGCGGCGCTCTCGCCGATCTTGAGCGTTGGCCAGGGCGTCGACAAGGCTGCTCAGTTTTGCATGTTGCTCAGGCCCGGTGCGCTGGGCCGCCAGTCGGGCGGCGGCTCCTGAAATGGCAGCGTGTTCATCGGCGAGGTCACGCAGTTCAAGCGTGCTGAATTCACGCAGTTGATTGAACAGGGCCTGATCTGAGGTTTGCGGCGCGGCGCAGATGAAACTCCCCCCGCTGCGTCCGCGCCGGGTTTCGATAACCCCGCGCTCTCGCAAGCCTGCCAGCGCGTCCCGTAGCGTAACCGTGGCGACGCCGAGTTGGGTGGCCAGGGCACTTTCATTGGGGAGCTGTTCGCCTTCTGTGAACAACCCCAGATCGATCATTTCTATCAGGCGACGGGTAACAGACTCCGTTTTACCTTCCTGGTTAAGGCGTATGAGGCTTGAAGTAGGGCTCATGGTTGATTCATTCATGGGCGGCGCCGTTTTACGCCTGTGGCAATAGTCCGATATAGCGTCAAGCGCGTCCGGATGTGTGTTTCTTTTAAAATTCTATTTCATATTTAATATTATTTTTGTACGTATTCGTGGGGGGATTCTAGAATTTTGGCGCATGAAAAGTCAAAAAAATCACCAGATGTTCGCTTTTTTGGGGTTCTCATGGGTTAAAAGATATGGTTCCATATGTTTAAGGCGATTTGAGATCGCATCCATCCGAACCCAGGAGCAGTTTTAACCATGAGTCAGTTGACCCGATCAGAGTGGGAAGCCAGAGCCAAGGCGCTGAGCATTGAAGGGCGAGCCTTCATCAATGGCAAATATGTGTCGGCCAGTTCAGGTGCAACCTTCGAATGCATAAGTCCTATCGACGGGCGTGTGCTTGCCTTGGTCGCGAGTTGTGATGCGGCGGATGCGAATTTGGCGGTCGCCAGTGCCCGGTTATCGTTCGAGTCCGGTGTCTGGTCACGCCAAGCACCTGCAATGCGCAAGGCAGTGATGGTGCGTTTTTCCGAATTGTTGCAGGCCCATGCCGAAGAGCTGGCTCTGCTGGAAACATTGGACATGGGCAAGCCGATTTCCGATTCGCTGTCGGTCGACCTCCCGGGGAGCATTGACAGTATCCGCTGGTGCGGTGAGGCAATCGACAAAATCTACGATGAGGTGGCAGCGACCTCGGTTGATCAGCTCGGGCTGGTTACCCGGGAGCCGGTTGGGGTGGTTGCGACTATCGTGCCGTGGAATTTTCCACTGATGATGGCGTCTTGGAAGTTGGGGCCGGCGCTGGCTGCCGGTAACTCCGTGATCCTCAAACCCTCGGAGCGTTCTCCGCTGACGGCTATCCGCATCGCACAGCTAGCTCTGGAGGCGGGTCTTCCAGCGGGTGTGCTCAATGTTCTGCCGGGTTATGGCCACACCGTGGGCAAGGCGTTGGCCCTGCACGGTGAAGTTGATACCTTGGCGTTTACCGGGTCGACCCAAGTGGCCAAGCAATTACTGGTTTATTCGGGTGAGTCGAACATGAAGCGAGTCTGGCTCGAGGCCGGCGGCAAAAGTCCCAACATCGTATTTGCGGATGCCCCCGATCTGCAGGTGGCGGCCGAAGCAGCAGCGGCAGCCATCGCCTTCAACCAAGGTGAGGTTTGCACTGCCGGTTCACGTTTGCTGGTGCAGGCATCGATCAAAGAGCGTTTTGTACCGATGGTTGTCGAGGCCATGAAGGGCTGGAAGCCGGGGCATCCTCTCGACCCTGACACCAACGTTGGCGCACTGGTGGATGGCCGTCATCTGGATGGGGTGATGCAGTACATCGAAGAGGGTCAAGCGCAAGGCGCGCGGCTCTTACTCGGGGGACGCGTGGCACGGGTAGAAACCGGTGGCAGTTACGTAGAGCCAACCTTGTTCGACAACGTCAGCAATTCGATGAAAATCGCTCAGGAAGAGATATTCGGTCCCGTACTGTCAGTCATCGAATTCGACGATGCCGAGGATGCGGTACGTATCGCCAATGACACCCCTTACGGTCTGGCCGCAGCTGTCTGGACGTCTGACCTGTCTCGAGCCCACAACATGGCCCGCGCACTTCGTGCCGGCAGTGTTTGGGTCAACCTCTATGACGGCGGTGACATGATGGCGCCGTTCGGCGGCTTTAAACAGTCCGGCAATGGCCGTGACAAATCCCTGCATGCCTTTGATAAGTACACGGAGATCAAGGCCACCTGGATACAACTCTGAGTCAACTCTGGTTAATCGCGCAACGGATTGGATGGCACCGTCCAATCAACGCCTATTAAAACAAATTCCTTTTTGAAGGATGTTGCAATGAACAGCTCAATTAGCGCCAAGGTAGCTGTAGATCAAGACGCGGAGCAACTCCGTGCCCTTGGGTACACCTCAAATTTCGAACGTAGTATGAGTCTGTGGCAGAACTTTGCCCTTGGATTCACCTATCTGTCCCCGGTAGTAGGGGTCTACACCTTGTTCGGCCTGTGCTTGGCCGCCGGCGGGCCACCAATGTTCTGGTCCTACCTGCTGGTGGGGTTCGGCCAGATGCTGGTGTGTCTGATTTTTTGCGAAGTGGTATCTCAATACCCGATTTCCGGCGGCGTCTATCCTTGGGCCCGTCGTCTGGTTGGCAAGAAGTGGGCATGGATGGTTGGGTGGATTTATGCCATCTCTCTGTGTGTCACCATTGCCGCCGTCGCGCTGGGGGCTGGCCCCTACATCGCAAACCTTCTAGGTTTCGAGTCGTCGCCGGTAACTAACACATTGGTCGCGCTATTTTTGACGGCGACGGCGACGGTCTTGAATCTCAGTGGTACCAAGCTATTGGCGCGGGTGGCGATGTTCGGTTTTCTCTGCGAACTAGTCGGGGCTTTGTTGATCGGTGGATACCTGCTGATCTTCGAGCGCCACCAGCCTTTGAGCGTATTGTTCAATACCTTTGATATTTCCATTGATGGGGCCTATTGGCCTGCGTTTCTCACGGCCTCATTGGCGGGGATGTTTCTCTACTACGGCTTTGAAGCTTGCGGCGATGTTGCCGAGGAAACCCCAAATCCGAGCCGCCAAGTTCCAAAGGCGATGCGGATGACTATCTGGATCGGCGGCGCCGCCTCGATCTTTGCGGCCCTGGCGTTGATCCTTGCAGTTCCAGATATGGCTGCGGTCATTTCCGGGCAAGATAAAGACCCGATGTCGACCATATTCGGCAGCGCGTTCGGTCATGTGGGCTCTCGGGTAGTCATGGCGGTCATTACGGTTTCGTTCGTTTCCTGCGTGCTGAGTTTGCAGGCATCCGCCAGTCGTTTGCTTTATGCCTATGCTCGAGACGAAATGCTCATGGGCAGTAATGTGCTGAAAAAACTCTCGCCTACGACACACGTCCCGACTGCAGCCCTGGTGGTGTGTGGCGTGCTGCCCGCGATCATTGTGTGCGTAGGCTTCTACCTTCAGAACGCTATTGCGCTGGTGGTGAGCTTTGCCGCCATCGGTATCTACCTGGCGTTCCAGATGATTGTTGGCGGGGCGCTGTACGCCCGTATCCGTGGGTGGAAACCCAAGGGCCAGTTCACCATGGGGCGTTGGGGGTGGATAGTGAACATCGCTGCCCTTTGCTACGGCATGTTCGCAATCATCAATATGTCCTGGCCGCGTACCCCGGATGCGCCTTGGTATGTGAACTACGGCATCGCACTTGTCGGTGCCATCGTCATCCTTGTCGGTGTCCTATACATGACCCTGTTTCGTCCCTATGAAAAGGGCAAGGCCCCAGCTTCGGATGCCTGGAAAAACCGCTAAGTGACATCAATGCCTGCCGCTAAGCGTGGCAGGCAAACTGATCTTCTAACAATAAGGTTGAAGGCTATGACGTCTCGAATCCACTCACTACTGTTCGGGCTGTTTCTAGTTCTGGCCAGTCATGCAAGTTTTGCGGCAGGCCAAAACGATACCCTCAGCGTAATCCATGACTATATGAAGGCTTGGAATGCCCACAATGCGGATGCGGCGGCCGAGTACTTTTCTGATAACGTTGAGTTTCTCGACGCCTCGGTGGGCACACCTCAGGTTGGCCGCGAAAACGCCAAGTCCCAAGTAATTCAGGTGTTCATGCAGGCGGTGCCGGATCTGCAATGGAAAATGTTCGGCGAGCCGATTGTCAATGGAGAGAACATTGCCTTTGAATGGGAGTTCAATGGCACCAATACCGGCCCCTGGAGTGCGGAGACCCCAGCCACTCAGCGCCCCCTCAGCTTTAAGGGTGTTAGTTTCATACATATCAAGAACGGCAAAATTCTCACGCAGCATGACTACTACGACGCCCTCGGTTTTAACAAGCAACTGGGCTGGTAACGGGTTATTACAGTTGGCAGTGTCAGGGGAGGCCTGCCTACGCAGTGAGGTCACCTTGGGCAGAGTGCTGTCGATAATCGCGATCCATACTTGCATTTAGTGGCGCGATTTATACCAGATGTACGATGAATGGGGAGTTTGACCATGTTCATCTGATGATTCAAAGAGTGTCCGGCACGATCTGCTTATTCCTGTTGGTGAAGATGTTCATTTCCACCTGCGCGCGATTGTACGGTTATACCTACATAAGCCTGGATACCACCAGCACTTGGCTTTCATCGGACATGTCGCGCAGTCGGTCTGTCTGGATCGGAAGATGATGGTGTTGGCTTTTGTGACGTGCGAACGCTCGTTCTTGAAGGCTCGCCATTCGCTGCGTAATACGTTGCCGGCTGGGCAGCGATATTCCTCGGCCTCTTCATTCCAGTGGAAATCGTTACTCGAAAAGCTGTCGTTCTTGCGCTCAGTTTTGTCCCTCACCGGCACATGCGGTTCGATGTCTTTTTCCTCCACCATCCAGGCCAGCATCGGCGCTGTACCGTAAAGCCTTCGCCTTTAACCAGGCCTGCGTCCATGCAGCGACGCAGCACTTCATTGAACAACCAGCGAAACAGATCACTGTCCCGAAAGCGGCCGTGTCGATTTTTGGAAAACGTCGAGTGATTGGGTACTTCATCTTCAAGGCTCAACTGGCAGAACCAGCGATACGCCAGGTTCAAATGGGCCTCTTCGCACAGCCGCCGCTCGGAGCGAATACCGTAGCAATAGCCCACGATCAGCATGCGGATCATCAGCTCAGGGTCAATCGAGGGACGCCCAATTGGGCTGTAAAAATCGGCGAGGTAATGGCGCAAGTCGCTCAGATCGAGACACCGATCGATGCTGCGCAGAAGGTGATTGGCTGGGATGTGATCTTCAAGGTTGAACGAGTAAAACAGTCGTTCCTGCCCACTCGATAACTGTCCCATCATGCTGCGTGCTTCCCTGCTGGCCAATGTAGAGTTTTTGCCGCAGGCAAGACAGGGGAGCTACTTTTTCAACAGAATCGGCCAAAGGCAATGGGATGGACTCCTCCTCACTTCGGCATCTTGAGTGCCAGACTGAAGGTGCGAACCACAGTCAACGGTGAGAAGGAGTCCACACATGAAGCTTATGCGAATTGGGGTCGACCTGGCCAAGAACGTGTTTCAGATCCACGGTGTGGATTGTCATGAGCTACCCGTCTGGCGGCAGCGCCTACCGCGCGATCGCTGGCTTCAAACGGTGCTGGAGAAGATCGAGCCCGGCTGTGAGATCGGCATGGAAAGTTGTGGCGGTGCGCACCATTGGGCCCGACAGCTACAGGCACGTGGATTTCGGGTGAGACTGATCGCGCCGCAGTTCGTCAAACCATACGTCAAAAGCAACAAGAACGACGCCAACGATGCCGAGGCAATCTGTGAGGCGATGAGCCGCCCCAGCATGCGCTTCGTCGCCGTCAAGACCATCGAACAACAGGATATCCAGGCGACGCATCGCATCCGGGCCGGCTTAATCGAACAGCGGACGGCCAAAGCCAATCAGATTCGTGGGCTGATCGCCGAGTACGGCCTCATTGCACCGAAGGAATTACTGATGCTGCGTCGCGCAATACCGTGCTGGCTAGAAGATGCAGATAACGGATTGACGGCACGCTTTCGTCGTCTGCTGAATGGCTTGTGGAGTGACCTGCACACACTTGATGAGCGCGTAAGCGAACTCGATGGCGAGATATCTGCGATCGCGGCAAGTGAGCCAACGGCGGTCCGTTTGCAACAGCTGCGTGGCGTCGGCCCGATGATTGCCACCGCGCTGGTTGCTGCCATCGGTGATGCCAGTCAGTTTGCCAACGGCCGACAACTGGCCGCCTCACTAGGGCTGACGCCAAAGCAACACAGCTCTGGCGGCAAGGATCGACTGCTTGGCATTAGCAAACGTGGGGATGCTTATCTGCGAACGCTGATGATCCATGGTGCGCGGTCGGCACTACGCACCGCCAAGTCCAAGGACGATCGACTCAGCCAGTGGGTCGTCCGTTTAGCCGAGCGCTCACATCCCAATGTGGCCGCTATTGCTTTGGCGAACAAAACTGCACGCATGGCTTGGGCAATGCTGCGCAACGGTACTGATTACCAACCGGATCGGGCAGCGGCCTGACCCATTCATCCCGGGAGAAGCACCCACACCACGATTGCGAAGCAACCCGAGCAATGGCAAACCGGTCGAACCGGCGTCGGCAAAACCCTTTAATGTCCAGGTGCGTAAAGCACGTAAAAGCGATTGGGAGCTGACGCGCGAATAGCCCATCATGGCCCTGCATCAAAACGATGCCGCAGTAAGAGGCCGAATATACGTGTGCAGTCGGCACGGGCGCCAAAGTAAAGGAGGCTTGCAACGAGGAGGAGTCCATATACGGACATTCGGGTCAGATCGGCTTCTCGCCAAAAAGATCCTTCGGATCAAAATTCAATCATTGCTTCATTCACAGCATGTGAGTAAAAAATCCTGGAAGATCCGACTGGACAACAACCCGCTCCATGGATAGCTTATCGCCATTAGTAGGAACCTAAGGCGAACAAATCAACACATCGTAGTTCGCCGCACTGAGCGATCTGGCTGTTTTTTGACCACTTTAACGAGTTCAGCTTAGCAATAGGGACCTTATGAATGTTAAATGTTTATGGAAGAAAAAATGAAGCTATCCGTTGAAGGTTACAAGTCAATCGCATCTAAGCAGGAGTTAAGATTCGATGGGCTGACCATTCTTTCTGGCGCTAATAGCTCCGGCAAGTCTAGTTTTATGCAGCCCTTCCTTGTGTTAAAACAAACGATAGAAAATCATTATGATTCTGGATCTCTCGTGCTATACGGAGAAAATGCAAAGCTAACTGACTCAACCCAGTTAATTTCAAAAGTTCCTGGCTACGATAAGAAATCTTTTAGCGTTTCTATGTCCGATGAATCGAGCAACTGTACGGCCTCATACAAATACAAGAGAGGAGTGGGGCTGCAAGTTGACTGCGTACGGATGATTAACCAAAAAATCCCAAATGGTCTAGCGCTTAAAGTCGGCATGAAAAGTGAAGAGATAGAAAGTCTCTTGCCAATAGATGACTTTAAGTTTGTCAAAGAATTTTATGCTGAAAAAAATAAAATTGCTTCATGGAAAGCTATAAGAGATAAGTGCTTCATTCGAGCAGAATTATCTTTTGAAGGTAAGGAGTTCTTTCCGTTAAGAGCGGGTATAGATCCAGCACATCCGTTGGAACGGTTTATAACGCGACTGATACATGTGCCTGGCTTACGAGGAAATCCTGAACGAACCTACAAGATCGCAGCTTCAGATGACGTTTATCCTGGTTCATTTGAAAAGTACGTTGCTAGCATTATTAGTGATTGGTCAAAGCATAAAAAATACAGAGCTAAAAATCAGACTTTAAAATCACAACTCGCCGAACTTGGATTAGCTAGCAACATTAAAGCGTCTAAAGTAGATGACACCAGTGTCGAAATTCAAGTTTCAAGAAATAAAGCGGGAGTAGATTCTGACTGTGTAAATATTGCTGACGTTGGTTTTGGTGTTTCGCAAACGCTACCGATGCTAGTTGCGTTAATCGGCGCAAAAAAAGGGCAGCCAGTTTATATAGAGCAACCCGAGTTGCATTTGCACCCAAAAGCGCAATTCAAATTAGCACCTATTATCGTTCACGCTATTAATAGAGGAGTTCGCGTTATCATCGAAACACATAGTGCGATCCTGATCCGGGGTATTCAGTTAGCAGTTGTAAAAAAACAGCTGGATAGCAAAAAGGTGTCCTTGAATTGGTTTACCCAAGATCTTGAAACGGGTGAAACAAATGTAGATCAAGCTGGTTTGGATGAGCAAGGTGCATTCGGAGACTGGCCGGAAGATTTCGATGATACGAGTTTAGCAGTAGAGCAGATGTATCTAGATGCAGTAGAGGATTCACTACTATGACTGGCGCTATCATGTCGTTCGTCATCGATGCCGATATCGCGCGCTCTTCAGGAATGACCGAACATCCAGTGTCTAGTGGGGCCAGAAAGTTATTGGAGACGGTATCTGCTGGCGGTCATAAAGCTGCTATGTGTCCAGCCCTTCGAAAAGAGTGGCGGGATCACAAATCAAACTTTGCTACAAGATGGATGGCGTCCATGGTGGCAAAGAAGAAAATCTCATTCATTGCGCCAGATAAAAAAATTAAAACATATATAGAAAATCATGTGCCAGACGGTAATGATAAAGAAGTAGCGCTTAAAGACTCTCATCTCTTAGATGCCGCCTTATCAGTTGATAAAATCATCGCATCTAATGACGAAAAAGCTAGGGTTGTTTTTTGCAAGATTTCTGAAGGTAACGGAGAAATTGGCACCATTTTATGGTTCAACGCATTAACAGACCGTGATTTTTTTTGCAGCACTCTGATGAGTGGCGGATTTATACCTAAGAACTACTATCTCTGCCCTGACTAAGTCAGGTCATTAAGAGGGCTTCGCTTAAACACTCTCTAACGCCTGCATCTGGCCGACTTCTGCCCGTCATGACCGGCAGAGAACGGCCGATTCTGTTGAAAAAGTCGGCCATGGTTTCTACGGCAGAAAAATACGCGTTTGAGATTGAAATCTATATTTTGAGCAGAGGATTCCGGGCTCAGATTTCGCGTAGCGGCGCGCAAAAGAAGGCGTTTTCAGCGGTCAGTATGCGGGCAGTCTGGAAGGACCGACTTTTTCAACAGAATCGGCCAGAAGCAGACATTCAATTGCTAAGTGCCTACGAGATCGGACGAATCAGGGTGATTTTGAAAGCTAAAAGACAATCTGAAGATCGAATCCCGTCACTGTGATTCGATTAAGCTCAGAGCCAAGTTCTTGTTCGAGAAAACCTTTCTGCCTTAGGGGCTTATAACTGGGAAAATTGCGAACACATAAAATATTTGATAAAAACGATGCCTGAGTCCAAGGAGGTCTTTATGGCAATACAAATTGATTTTGTCTACCCTAATGAACGCCCAGACCAATGTCCCGAAGTAATGTGGGATTTACAAGTAAAGCTGGATGCTTGCGCTCAACAATTGTTTGGCAAGAGGAACCCGAGTAAGGAGCTTTTACGTCCTGAATTCGTAAAAGACGGCCCTCATGTCCGGAACACAATCAAGCTTGATGGTGGATTCGCAGAGTTGAGCCTCAACGCTGCGGGCTACTGGCCCACAGCGATCTACGAACTGGCACATGAAACCATTCACTTGCTTGACCCTCGGCCAGGCCATCCTTTGGGTAAAGGCGCTAGCTGGCTTGAAGAAGGACTAGCGGTAAATTTCTCAATTGCTATTTCTAAGGCAATTGGTGACCAGTCAATAAAAGTCAGCCATAAAAAATATCAAATAGCGAACGGACTCTTCACCAGAATTGGGGGGGATCTATTCCACAGAGCGATGGAAATCAGGAGCAGAAGCGGACACTTTAGTGACGCAAATACGTCAGACATACTGGCAGTCTCACCTGGAGTTCCTCAGCATATTGCAGAAAAACTCGTCTCATCTTTCTATTCTTGAGCTCGTCATACTAGTGTGCCGGTAGATGGGGATGTATTTAAAAATGAGCAAGTCGAAAAATTCCGCATTCAGCGGACCAAGAGAAAAGTGGTCGCTCAGAAACTTCCACCATTGGCCCGCGTCTGCCGGATGCTGACCGACCGCAATGGGTAGATTCTGTTGAAAAAGTCGGCCATAGATTCCACGACAGAAAAGTACGCGCTTGAGATTGAAATCTTTACTTTTAGCAGTGGATTCCCGGGTTCAGATTTCGCGTAGCGGCGCGCAAAAAAGGCGCTTTCAGCCGTCAGTATGCGGGCAGTCTGGAAAAACCGACTTTTTCAACAGAATCGGTAGGTTGCGGCCTGTCAGGAATGGCAGCAACCGACCCATTATAGATAGTCCGTCCCGCCTTCACCGATACTGGTAACGGTTGGCAGGTAGCTGTCAGCGAGGGTGGAACATGCACCTGTAGACTACGAATAAAACGACCCAAACGCATGACGTTTGCAGCTTTAGTTTCGAGTCTACAGGTGCGCTTGCGCTCGATAACGAATACTCAGGGTTCGCCGTCGCACCGGCTCACTATATTGCCTTCGCTGAACGCAAGCATGCATGTCCCTATCAGCTATATTATCGCTTGCGGAGGTTCGCGTGACAGCGTCCTTGAGTCAGCACTTCACAGCCTATGTCAGCATCGATTGGGCCGATACCAAACATGATATTTGCCTACAGGCTGGGGATGACAATCATCGCCAGTTCGACTGTATTCCGCACCAGATTGATCGCATTGATGAGTGGGCCAAGGCATTGCATCTGCGCTTCGGTGGCCCTATCGCTGTAGCTCTGGAGTTGGCCAAAGGGCCTATTGTGTCGGCTCTGCTGAAGTATGATTTTTTCGTGCTGTTCCCGATCAATCCCTCGACGCTTGCCAAATATCGCGTGGCGTTCAAGCCGAGTCGCGCCAAGGATGATCCCACCGATGCGGAGTTGGCACTCGATCTATTGCTTCGCCATCCTGAACAGTTCACCGCGCTCAGGCCGCAGAGTGCGGGGATGCGCTCGCTGCTGAGCCTGATCGAACAGCGCCGGGATCTGGTCAACGACAAGACGCGTTTTACTAACCGTTTATGCAGCACCCTCAAGCAGTACTACCCGCAGGCACTGGACTGGTTTGAGCAGCGAGACACTCTGTTGTTTTGCGATTTCCTCACTCGCAGGCCGACACTCCTGTCAGCCAAACGGGCGCGTAAAACCACGCTTGAGGCGTTCTTTTATGCCCATAACGGGCGTCGCTCCACATTGATCGAGGCGCGTTTGGCGTCGATCCGTGCGGCATCTGCGCTCACCGAAGATGCCGGCATAATCGAGCCTTGCCGCTTGCACGTCCTCGCGTTGGTGGAGCAGCTGTGGAACCCACACCGGCTCATCGAACCGCAGAAGTCGAGAGCACCAAGACGATGATCGATCGGGTCGAAGCGCAGTTCGACATCAAGCCAGAGCGCCTCATTGGCGACACCGCTTACGGTACAGCGCCGATGATCGGCAGAGAACGGCCAGGAGCGAACGGTCAAGCCGGTCGGCAACAACCGCTTCTACGATGCAAATGACCCGCGACGGACCACTGGTTTATCGCTTGGCTACTAAACTAATAGCGTTCTGACTGAGAGACTGGTTTGGCGGCGATCAGGTGGTCCCGCCATATTCAGTTGCGCAGAACTTGCACCTTTAAAGTCGGCCGCAAATCCAGTCGCGCGGGCTGCTTTCAAGACGCTGTACTCTGAGTAAACCAGCTGGGAATTTAGGTTGTGCACCGGGGTAGGGCAGAGTTCAGGGAGATGGCGATGTATTGCGCTTCGGCTCCAGGACAATCGCGCCATCTACCACCTCGATGGTCAACTCGTCCCCAAGGCCTAAACCTAATTTCGCAAGCAGTTCTGGCGGCAGATCTACGATGACGTCGCCAGTTCCATCTGCGGCTTCCTGGCATTTGACTGTCCAGCGTTCGCTTTCGCTCATAAACGTTTGACTCTCATTCCATCGTTGGAGACGTTTCATTATGCTCGTGCTGAGTTCTACTCGGACGAATATTACCCGCTGGTCATCGACGGTCGCTGCCTGTCGCGAAAGGTCCAAAGCAAATGCCGAATCAAGAGGGTGCCCTATGTTTGGGTAATTGCACTGACTTGACCAGCTGTTTGCATACGACCTGACCAACTGTTTGCATGGGACTTGACCAGTTGAGCTTCTAACCGTAATCGACCAGCAATGGCCATCAGCTGCATTTCCCCTGTGCGGATTCAGATTCTTCAGCAGCTCAACGTATGTGGTACTCAAGGTAAGCTGCTGCAGGAGTTACGCCGGCTGGTATGCTTCGCTGCATGGATGCGGAACCGGTCAAAGGCGATGGCTCAGCAGCGGACTCCAGGACATCAGATTGGACGTGAGCTGGCAGAGCAGCGTGCCGATTGATGAGAAGGTCAATTGAGTGATGGATAAAGGAATGTTCACATCATTCGTGAGCGCCTTGAGGCGCTCAATGAGGAGACGTTGGCTGAAACGATGCGAAACCTTTCTAGTACGTTACACAGCTGCATCCAGCGGCCAAGCGCTCCATGCTCATGTCGCCAACTATCTGATCAACGCCGAACACCGGGTCATTGATGTGGTGCCCATATTGGCTGATCGTACGGCCGAGGTCGAAAGCGCCCAGATTAGGATCGCGGGGTTCGAAGCGCGGTTCGACGTCAAGCCGGAAAACTTCCGCGCAGGCGCAGTTTCACATCAACGACCAGGTGGTATTTCTCCTTCTTCGAAAGTGGTAACAGACATGATCTGTCGGTACATCAAAAAGTCATCGGGACAGATGATTTTGTATTCGCCGTTCTCTTTGAGCCAGAGCTGAGCCACCCTTTCATGGTTGAAAACTGACGGGGCGAGAGGTTTCTTGGCGTAAGGGTTATGAAATACATACAAGCCATCAAGAAGATGCTCTTCGTATCGATTCGACGGTTGCTGTCGACGTTCAGGGTGGATGCTTCCTTCGACGGGATGCAGTGTAGTGAACACTGCCGGGATCCCTGTGTTTTTTGCGAGAGCCCGGATCTTCCCCCATGTGGCGACCGGCGAAAAGATGATCGCACTTATGTCTGCATAGCTATCGTCTAAAAAAATGCCCATCGGGACCGTGCTGCCATTGGGCTTGATCGCGCTCTGGACATGATACTGACCCAAATGCTGCTTCCCATCCTCCTCGTAGATGTCGGACTCATCAATGTAATGGCCATACAGCGCGGCCATGATCGGTCGGTTTACCGCCATGTGGGCATATGGGCGGTCAAACGCGGCCAGGCCGATAACGAATGGCAAGTCTTGAGACTGGGGCAATTTAGAGTAGCGGCTCTTGTATTTCTCGTGCTTTGCCGAAATGCTGTTGCAGAGCCTCAGTGCTGCTTCGTGGTTTAGCTCCCCGAAATCTTTCGGTATTGTTTCCTGGGCATCAAATCCAAAAGCTGGCTGCCCGTCGACGGCAGGCTTGGCGATTGTCGCTTCGATGGTTAAAGGAATCGGGCCGGTGACGACGAAATCTGGGGCGTCGAAACTCATGTCCGTGGTGCAGCCTAGCTCCTTCAAAACTGCGTGCAGGTATAACTCCCACATCGCTGCTTCGAATGTGAGTTGAAATTCGTCGACAAACTTGCCATCACGATCCGTGAATCCTTCGGCCCACCTGTTGAGAACCTCCCGCTCTGGCGCATGACGGTTCCTTGATATCAGCGTAAATATCGGATGGAGCCGATCCTTGCTGAATTTTGCCTCGAAAAGATTGAGCATTTGTCCTACGACCCCCGAT
The DNA here is from genome assembly GCF_019956175.1 of Pseudomonas sp. BF-R-30. Taxonomy (NCBI): domain Bacteria; kingdom Pseudomonadati; phylum Pseudomonadota; class Gammaproteobacteria; order Pseudomonadales; family Pseudomonadaceae; genus Pseudomonas; species Pseudomonas sp. BF-R-30. The sequence continues at coordinate 113,583 of NZ_JAHBDE010000003.1, forward strand.
GAACGAAGACACGGTGAGGCACGCATTTTAAGCCAGGTGATCTGCGGAGCCCGTTTTTTCGTGATCTTTGGGGTATAAAAGGGATCGAAGACCATCCTACCCTGATGGAAACGCTGAGCCATTATCTTTCGCTCATGGTTAAAAATCGTATCGGTGAAATCCATCCCGCTCGATCAGAGCGAGTGCAACGGAATTGCCGGTACGGGTGCAAATGGCTGGTCAAGTGAAGTGCAACGTTGAAGCGTTATGAAACTCACTTTTACGACTTGTTAATCAACGCGGTTAACAGTGTAAAAAACAGGTTTACACGATTCGGTATACCCGCTTGAGATTTGCCAACCTATACCAGGCAATCAACCAGTCCTGAGTGGTTGGCTTCGAGTAGTTTCTCCAGCGTGCTTGCGTAATCGCGCAAGAATATGCGTTTTAATCTGTTCAACCGTGGACGAGAGTACGGGGGCTAGCTATCGTCGATAGTCATCATTCATTTTAAAGGAGGCCGCCCGGTTAGGCGCCGTGATCTTTAGCGTCCACCTGACGATGTGAAGCGGGTCATGTATCAACCCTAGCCTCTGGAAACCTCTATCAATGGACCAACAGACCCACGAAAACCACTATGTACCAATCTGGTACCAGAAGCGTTTCCTTCCAGCGCCTGGAGCGCAGTTTTTCTATCTTGATCTGTCACCCACCATCTATCGGAATGGCCCCGGAAAATCGCTCTCCAAACGCGTCCCGAAGAGCAGCTTCAAAAAAACTGACCTCTACACTACCTGGCCTGGTGGACAGCCCAATGATGAAATCGAGCGTTTGCTTTTTGGAGAAATCGACAACTCCGGAGCCGTTGCGATTCGCCAACTGGCTGGTGGTCAGCCAGAAGAGGTTCATGATGCGTTTACGCCTTTTTTTGAGTACCTAGGTGCACAGAAGTTACGTACACCGAAAGGTCTAGATTGGATCAATGCGCACTACTCGCAGCTTGATCAGCTCGGGCTAATGAGAGAAATGCAACACCTGTTGACACTGAACTTGACCATCTGGAGTGAAGGGGTTCGCGAAATCGTCTCCGCGAAAAAGTCGGACGTTAAATTCATCATTTCCGACAATCCTGTCACCCTTTACAACGCTGCCTGCCCCCCAGATGCGCCGACATGTCGCTACCCAAATGAGCCGTCCGTGCAATGGAACGGGACGCAGACGATTTTCCCTCTAGATGCCGAGCATTGCCTAATCCTTAGCCACCTCGATTTCGCGAAGCAGACAGACGGTGTCGACCTGTTAGCCGAGAGACAGAATGCCCGCAACTTCGGAAAAAGTCTGGTTCGAACGGATGCATGGATCCGTTCCAGGTCGCTGTCCAGAGAGCAAGTGCTGGCAATCAATTACCTTCTAAAATCTCGCGCCTGCAAACATGTGGCAGCGCCTGTGGAAGATTGGCTCTATCCGGAACGGGAATACGCCGGAGATTGGGGCAAGATCGGGGAAGTGCTTCGCCCACCAGCTGACGAGCTTTGGCATTTCGGCGGGGAAATGTACGTTGGTTACCAGGATGGCTCTACCCACTATCAGGACCCTTACGGGCGTACTTCAGGCAGCCATGAGTACCTGAAGAAATCGCCTCCCTCAGAACCCACCGATGATGAAGCCGAATGCGGTTGCGGTAGCGGGTATTCGTTTACAGCGTGTTGCAAGGATATTCCTGAAGCGCATCGGCCTACCTGGTCTGTTGCAAGCATTCGAGAGCGGAACCTAATGTTCGTCGGCAAGGTGAAAAACATCCTTGGACTGGACAACGGCAAAAGCTGGAACGACGTGCGCGCAGAACTCAACGACGAGCACGTCACGCAAATTTATCGGTGCCTTCAAGCACTGTGGCCAGCTGATACAAACTTCAGGGAGCTTTGGCCGCGGCCGGACCCTCGGATTTTCCGGGCGGTTTACATGGGCTGTATCGACCCTCGCACTGTGGTTACCAGTGTGCTCAGTTGGTCCAGCTACTTCGACGAGGTAGTTTTACTCAACCCGTTTATCAATCCGGCGTGTGTACGCCCCGAGTTCAGCCCTGTCGAAAATCCGTCTCAACACCGGGTACAGACCCTGAAAAATGTAATGCTCCTACTGGAGCTTGAGCCCTTCATTCGGGCCGGTATAGTTCATTTTGTTCCTGACCCTGGGGAGGTGGAATTCGCTTTTGGTAAAGCGATGCGGGACATGGCTGAATCACGCGTCAGTGATGCAGGGGACTTTCACGACGACACCGGTATGTTTAGGCTGCTTGCCGAGGACGACACTGAGCGACTGTTCTCACGACTACCACTTGACTCTATCAGCAGTATCATCCGCAAATCGTCGCCTCATCTTAATATTGCCGCTGTCGATGAAATGGCGCGAAAGATCAAGAGGCTTAGGGATGATGACCCATTGGCGCTGCTTCAGCCGACTCAGCCTGGAAAGGATCATAGCCAGCTCATGGCGTTTCGCTGTGCACCGCTTGAACTTTCGATGTTCCTGGCGCAAGTGACCGGCGCCGCAATATTTACGGACCTTCCGATTTTCTGGCGGCAGTTGCATGCCGCAACGCAAGCTCAACCTACAGCTGCATGCTGGCTGCCGTTTACAAATTTGACCGAGCAGTTGATCTTCTCCCTGGCAGAGGTGCCGCACGAAATCTATCGAATGCGGACATCTGTAGATTTAGCCAATTTCCGAGCGGTTTTTAGATCTGTATCAAAGTTGCTTATCGCGCCTGAGGGCGAGATTGCAGGCCAAGTTGAGCAGCTTGCAAATGACACTGGTGTTGCCTCTCTGGTCGCTCAGGATTTTTGGGCAAAGGAATGTCCCGCTGCTTTTACACGACGACTCAGAGTTACGATTCCCGATGAAGGATTTGCCTATGCCAGTGTGCAACGCCAAGTCCTAACCTACGGACATGAGGACGCACTCAAGACCGTTCCACTGGCTCTGTTGATAGAATTGCCATAAAAACTGTTTTTCGAATGTGGCAGCTTTTTCTTGCGTACGATCTGCTCAAGCGGTTGGGATCGATCTGTAAACGATGCCCCCTTTTCCGTTGTGCTCTGGAGCCTCTCCCTACAAATAGGCTAGCAATTGCTGCCTGAAATGCTGGGAAAAGCTCACCTGGTAGCTAGGTCCAGATGCGCCCACGCCCAGTGAGACGATGTTTGTAGGGGCGGCACCGATGAATTGCTGATCTTCGCTTTCAATGTTTTTACCCAGGCCATTGTCATTGCCAACCGGGTCACTCATTCCTAGTTCTGAGCTGAAACTGAAAGCTGGCATCTGCATATCATTTAGCACCGCCAGATCATCCGGCAAGTCTTCTGCAATTCGCTCGGCAAAGCCTTGCAGCGTCGGCTCCGCTAGCATGAATAACCAAGCCTGATTATCCGATTCACCTGTTCGTCGAAGCACTCGTCCTAGCACTTGCCGATAATGCAATTCGGTGCGGATGCGGCTGAGATAGCAGCACACTTGCAGGCGTGGTATGTCGGTGCCTTCACTGATCATCCCAACGGCGACAATCCAACGACAAGAACTTTGCCTGAATGCATTGATCACTTGCTGAGCATCAGGAGTTTTGTTGGTAACGATGCGGCAAGCTTCCCCTCTGGCATTCAGGGCTTGAGCAATTTCTTGAGCGTGCTCAATGTCCGTGGCTACTACCAAACCCGCGGCATCCGGCTTAGTCTCGCGAACCTCTCTCAGCTTGCTGCAGCCAAGATCGAGCAGTTGAGCGATCACCTCATCATGCCGAAGCAGTTCTTCGTAGGTGATTGGAGATTCTCCCAAGAGATTGGCAATGCTGGGAAACACCCTTACGGAGCTATCAGCACCTGTTTCCTCAGTGAGCTTGACTTTCTTATTGTCGAGTAGGGTAATTCGAGGAGAGCGACAAACACCGTCTGCAATTGCTTCTTTTAGGCCATAGCGGTAGTCGCAGATCAAGCGCCCTTCGGGTGTGGAGTATCTTGCCAATGCGATGGCTCGGTCATCAGAGCGCCATGGGGTTCCGGAGAGGGCCAACGTAAAAGCAGCGCGATCCTGTATTCGGTGTAGGATCTGCTGTCCCCAAGCGTTGCACAGCAGCGGATCATGGCCAGCACAGTGGTGGATTTCATCGAAGACCACGAGCACACGATAGTCATCAAGAAGCTGCCAGAAAGCTTCATCTCGATGTTCCATGGCTTGGTAGGTGAATGCCGCACCCGCGGCACCGATCCGACCATCAAGGCGCCTGCCAAGTACGGCAGCAAAGGTTGAGCGAAAACCCTCCACAACCTGGCAGGACGGCGCGAAGCACAAAACTAGCTCGATTCTATCTTGCTCGAGCAATCGGCTAGCCAACTCTGCCGCCATACGCGTTTTGCCGGCGCCAGGCGTTGCCTGGCAGAAAAAATGTGGCATGACAGTAAAGTGAGCCAACGCCGTGTCGATGCATCTGTGTTGCCAGTCTCGGAGCCTAATCATTGTGTGGCGACAAGCGTCTTGAGTGTTTTCTCGATCGCGCGGAGATGGCCCAGCAAACGCGAACTGCGGTCTCTCGCTTCTAGATACTCGCTCTCGACCTTGTCACGCAGATACGGCATCTCATCCAGAAGCAGCTTGTACCGCTCCGCCTCGCCCATCGAAGACAGGAAGTCCAAACGGATTTCTTTATGGAGCGATTCTAAACGCTGATCTGAACCGCTCGGAGGGGCTAGAGGTGCGGCCGCATCATCGAGCATTAAAGGCTCCTGGTGTGGTTCCGGCGCAGTTTTAAGGCTGTTCTCAAAGCCGTTATCGATAAGCTCCAACTGCAAGTGGGCCGGAATGGGTTGTAGGTGGTAGACCTGTCCCCGCGCAAGACGCTCTTCATCGTGTGTGAGCCAGCCAATGCGTAACATTCGGCGGATCTGCTCATACACATAGCGGCGCACATCACCGATACGAAAAGTCATGCCATCCAGGCGTTTGGCATACGCATCACGAAGTTCCCGAGTCGTAAACGTAGAATGCCCTTCCTCGTGAAGCAGCTCATACAGACGCTTATCGAAGATATACGAGGCAGATTTCATTGAGGCACCAGAAGAGTTAACGCAAAAGAAATACGGATTATAATCCGTGGCTCCTGCGTCCGCAAACACACGATAGTGCCGCCTCATGTGAAATTGAGGCGGGCATGGATACGTTGGCGAAAGCGTTAGGGGAACTCATTCGGGCGCAGAGAAAGGCCCGCAGGGTTTCTCAAGATGCATTAGCGCTAGCCTGCAACATCGACCGTAGCTATATGGGGCGGATTGAGCGTGGCGAAGTAAACATCACGGTTGAGAAGCTGTATCGCATCGCAAGCGAGCTCGCTTGTGATCCATCCTGCCTATTACCTCAGCTGTCAGAGCTGTAGATTTGCATTTAATCAGGAACTGCTCTCAAGAAGGCTTGAGGTTGCCACCACTGTCGTCTCGCTTCGTGCACGCGTGCTGTGAGAGGAAGAGCTGAGCCGGCGGGAAGGGTTCTGAACGTCCTTCAAGAATACACTTCCAACCCCAGCTCCGAAATCTAGAGGCGCTCTCAAAGTCTTCGATAATTTCCGGTGAAATATCCTTAATGTCAGGCCTAAGCTCAAATCTTGGTCTCATGGCAAACTCAACGTCCATCCCCATTTTTCCGTGAATTAACCGGTGCATAACTTTGACGCGCTGAGGCCATTCCAGGCTTTTCCCTCTGCGGCTTTTATTTTGATAAACCATTGCGTTCAAATAAGCTGAAGCTTGCACGTAGTCACTGCTCGCCATCGAAACTTTTAAATGAGGTAACACTCCTAGGGGCAATATATGTTCAATAACCCAATCTAAGAATGGAAGTGCTATATGACGAGACTGCAGTTCAATTCCAACCATTAAAAGCACGTTATGCAAAGTATTTACCGCTTTTACAGCCGAGGAGTCGCGATTTTGCTGAATTGCTTCAAGAATTAAGCAAATGAGACAAGCTACACTGTCGAGACTGGCACGCTTTTCAAGCTTATCTAACATACGCTGTGTGATAGGTTCGCGTTTCGAATACGCACACAAACCTGAAAAGCCTGACGAATAGACCGCCTCTTGCACATCGACACTAAGTTTTCTCATGTGCGTGTCTAATTCGATATCCTTCTTAGCTACATGTCGCATTATTTCCCAGAGAGGATGTTCCACTTCTCGAGTTGAACCAGGCGCAAGCAGCTCAACGCGTTTGAGCGTTTTCGATTTCGGCGTATTGAGGTCGTTGTCGTAACCTTCCCACTTACTTCGATAATGTCGAATGGTCCCATTACTGTTTCGTTGGAACGACTCCTTTTCGAAGTATTTCTCCAGAGCATAGGCGGTCGACAAGTGAGTGCGCTGCTTCAGCCCTTCGTACCAATAGCGAGTTCGCATCGAATCAATCGGACTTCGTAGCGGCGATTTTTTTTCACTTGAAAAATTCCGCATCTCATATGGAAACGTTGCGTAGATTTCAGCTATCCGTTGAAAATCAGTCATTTACAGCGGCCTCGTGAAAGTCCGTACCGTAAAAAATGTAGAAGTCTTACGGCTGGAAGGCAAGAGTTTCGTTTATTAACATTAAGCGTGACTACACGGGACAATCGCGTCATGCGAGAAGACATTGAGATAGAGGACCTCGCCTCCGAATTGGAGGACGACCTTGTGGACCGTTACGGGCTTATGCTCGGAAGCAGTGCGCTGTCGCGGGAGTTGGGCTACGCATCGAATGAGGCATTTCGCAAAGCCAAACAGCGAGGGCGAATCGAGGTGCCATTATTCGATGTGCCAAACCGGCGCGGTTCCTTTGCGTTATCGAAAGAGGTGGCTACATGGATTGCCAAGCAGCGTTTGTCGCTTGCGAAGCTGCCGGATGGAATGCAAGAAGAGGCTCAATGAGGTGATCGATTTGATCTGCTACAGGAAAAAGAGGCAATGATATGAGAGCTGACTGAACCCTAATACGGTGGTTCTGGAGCACAAAAAAGCCCGGGGTTGGCGCCCCAGGCTTTTTTTGGTTATGTCAGGTTTCGACGCCAAGACAGTGCCATTCTGTGTTCCCTTGCGTTCGGCGTCAAGCCGGCCAAACCCCGTTCATCTGTAAATTTCACACGGCGCGATTTGTGAGGCGTTCACACGCCTGTCGCGGGGGAGCAACGATGAAACTACCAGTAGAGAAACAACGCGAGGTGTTGCGCCTAGTGGGTGATGAATCGCTGTCTAACCGAGCCATTGGCCGATTAGCGAAGGTATCTCACAATACGGTTCTGGCACTTCGAGATCAACTAAAGCAAAGTGGCGAAACCTGGGAGAGTCTCAAGATTCTCGACAACAAGATGCTCACTGCTCGGCTATACAGCGACGTAAAAGAATCAGTTAATAGAAAAGCTTGTCCAAGGTGGTTACATATCCACGAACAGCTTCAACTATCTGATATGACACTGGAATTGTTATGGCAGGAGTATCGGGAAAATGAGCCTCTGGGCGTTTCTTATGCTCAATTTACACGTCTCTATAAGGCTTGGCTAAACACCCAAAAGATCAGCATGAGACAGATACACTTGCCAGGCGACAAGATGTTCGTCGACTTTTGCGGGCGAACGATGCCTATAACAGACCCACTGACAGGTGTTGTCAGCAATGCTCAAATTTTCGTCGCTTCATTGGGAGCCTCGGGGTACACATTCGCTACAGCCGTTTCAAGTCAGACGACTCCGGATTGGCTTCGTTGTCATGTGCGAGCTTTCGAATTCTTTGAAGGTGCACCAAAATTTGTGGTTCCCGATAATTTGAAGGCGGCAGTACTTAAGACTACACGTGACCAAATTATATTGAATCGTGCGTACTCCGAACTTTCAGAGCACTACGGCGTAACTGTTACGCCAGCTAGGCCTCGAAAACCTAAGGATAAATCATTGGGTGAAATAGGCGTTCAGATTGTTCAAAGGTTCGTGCTTGCGAGGCTTCGCACACGTACATTTTTCTCATTAGAAGAACTCAATGAGCAAATATTTCACTGGATCGGTGTTTTGAACGAGAGAATTACTCGAACTTATCCAAAAAGCCGGATGATGCGTTACCTTGAGATTGACTTGCCAGCTTTGCAGCCACTACCTGAGAAAAGCTACAACTACAGCCAATGGGTTTACCACGTCCGCGTGGGCAGGGATTACCACGTTGAGTTCAATGAGCATAATTATTCGGTCCCTTATCACTTCGCAAACCAGATCGTAGACCTGCGCGTAAGCGATGAGTGGCTTGAAGTCTGCTTTCAACGGCAAATTATCAGCACTCATCGTGTAGAACACAGTAGAGGGTTCAGCACATTAAGAGAGCATTTATCTCCCAACCACGGGCACTTTCAGGATTCCCAACCTGAAATGTTATTAGTATGGGCAGAGAGTGTCGGTCCGGAAACTTTATTTTACGTCAAAAAAAATCTCGAGGATCGTAGGGACTTCGCCACAGGGCTCCGGGCTGTGGCTGCACTTAGGCGCGACGTACGTAAAGGACAAATTTTGTCATCTCGGTTGGAGTCGGCTTGCGCTTACGCCAACTCGTTGAACATCCTGAGCTCAGAACGCCTGCGATCAATTTTACGTAACGAGTCTGATCTGCGCCCTTCGTTCAGAGTTTCAACACCACTCATCGAGCACTCAAACATTCGCGGCGCTCAATATTACGCCACGCAGGGAGATGAACCGGTATGAAACAATCAATGAACACTTCTCAGGGGTTGCTGAGCCTTGGTTTGTCGGGAATGGCAATGGCTTATGAGCGCCAACTGGAGGAGCCATCCCTGCTCAAACAGCCTTTCGATACAAGATTGGGTCTGATGATGGAGGCAGAGACATCCCAACGCGAGACCAGAAAAATTGAGCGATTGCTAAGAGCAGCCAAGCTGCGCGAGTCGGAAGCAACCCTTGAAAATATTGAATTCAAAGCCAGTCGGGGGCTTGATCGCAATGAAGTCATTACTCTGGGTGAATGCGAATGGTTGCGACGTCGACAAAACTTAATCATCACCGGTGCAACCGGTACCGGAAAAACCTGGTTGGCTTGTGCTTTTGGAAATCAGGCTTGTCGATTTGGCAAAACTGCGGTCTATCGCACCGCCATAAAATTATTCGAAGAAATATCCCTGTCGTGTGCGGACCACACGCTCCCGAAACTGCGGCGCCAATTGATCCGAGCCGAGCTCTTGATCATTGATGATCTTGGTATTGGAGGCATCGATGCACAGCTTGGCCCTTTTCTCCTGGATGTTATTGATCAACAGGCTCAAAACGGCTCGTTGCTAATCACCAGCCAATATCCAAAGGAGAAATGGTACGACCTGTTCTCTGACCCAACGATTGCGGACGCCATCCTTGACCGAATCGTGCACAAATCTCATGTCATTCAGCTCAAGGGTGACTCTATGCGCAAGGTCAAAAGCCGCAGGCGCTAAGCCTTTCGCCAAGTGAGGATTGGTGTCTGGCGGTGGGCGCGTCAAAAGCGTTGCGGCCTGTGATGTCCAATACACTGGTCAGATTGAATGCAATTGGTCAGATCGAATGCAAACGTCAGGTCAAATGGCATGCAACTACCTGTTTTATAGGACGTTTCATGGATGAAGCCCGTGTGCCCACGACCTATAATGTTTCGGCTGCGCTTGAGGGATTCTGGCAGCCGTCATTTTTCGGAGCGTTATGGCTAGTCAAAATCTTTCAAATCTCCTCGCTCAAGTCACCCAGATCGTTGAACGCACAGGCGTTTTGCTCTCGAAGGAGTGGAATCGTGCGGATGGACCCCGCGGCCACGGCGACAAGGCCTTAGTTGACGTAGAAATCGAAGATATTTTGAGGCCTGAACTTCTCAACCTACTTGGGTGCGATTTTTGGGGTGAAGAGACGGGGCACTTGCTCACCGGGCATGCCTGGTGTTGGGTTGTAGACCCAAACGACGGCACAAGTGATTTCTTGAAGGGGCTAAAGGGGTCTGCTCTGTCGGTGGGTCTGCTGCATGAGACTATCCCAGTGCTCGGGGTTGTGTATGCCCCTGTCACTCCTGAGGGGCTTCCAGATTGCATCGGTTGGGCAGAAGGTGTTCCACACTTGATTCGCAACGGCAAACCAGTAAGCGTACGTCTTGCTGATAAAAAGCTCTCGAAAGGCAGCACAGTAATGGTCAGCGCCGCGGCGGTGAATAAACCGGAGCACAATCGTGAGCTGTGCGCACCGGCGTTTTTTCATGCAATGCCGTCAATTGCATACAGACTAGCAAGAGTCGCCATCGGCGATGCTGTATGTGGTGTCTCGCTCTATCCTGTCTCAGCTCATGACGTCGTAGCTGGGCATGCGCTATTGAGAGGTGCAGGAGGGGTGTTGTTGGACGAAAACGGAGTCTGTATCCGTTACACGACAGAGGCCGAAATGGCGACTGTATCGAAACGATGCTTCGGCGGATCACCTTCAGCGTGTCACAAATTAGCAACTCGTGAATGGGAACGAGTGCTTCGATAACATTCTTTACGAAAGCGCCGCGGCGTGTTCCGAGCACATCTACATACCGCGTTTAGTGTTATCAACGCTTCGACGTTCCATTGTGTGCGAAATTGCACTCCACTTGAATACCCGTTTGCGTTCGTCCTGACCAGTCATTTGCATTGACCAACGATTGCATCAGATTTGACCAGTACGCTTTGCAAACATCACCGACGGAGAACGGCCAAAAGCAGCAAGTAGGATGCGTCAAAAAACTAGAGGTGATTCGTACGTAGCTTGAAGATTACCGTTAGTGTCATTTTTACCCTACTTGACGGTCAGGCCACACTAAAATTACGCCCAATGCCCTAATCGGCGACACTGGGCGCGCTTTTTCAACTATTTAAATAGGCCTGCTTTAATGAGGTTTAGTGTGCTCCAAATGTTCGTTCAAGCTCCATATCAATTACACGACTAATTGCCTCGGTAGCGCTTTCTCGATCTTCAAACACAGCCACTAATCCACGCCACTGCTCGACGTATTTGCCCGAGCGTCTGAAAGCTGCTGCATCAAACCCAATCAAACCGATCTTCGCTGCAGATCTGTTGATTAGCTCATCAAAATAGTAAGGCGGCCAGTCATTATTGACAGCGAGTTTAAAGTTTTCTAGAAACAGATCACTATCGCCAGGGTCTTCAGTCGCAAATTTCCAAGCAGCGGTTAAGTTTTGAATGATTTTAACTAACTCTGCTAAAAGCGCATCACATCCTTTGCTCCAGTCTATCGGGTCGCCACTATTTTGCGCGTGCCAAATTGCAATGTCTCGAATTTTTTTTTCATTTTCTCTAGAAGTGGGGGGCAAATTATGGCTCTGTTGTGTACGCAGATAATTTATTATGTTTTTCGTTTTGCTATGTAAGCTAAATTTTTCGGGGAATGACGACCGCAATATACCGGTTAATTGTTTTTCTGCTACGGGGAATGCCTCATTTATAAAGACATAACCCCACGCAACTAACCTGCAGAAGTAAAGCTCATCTTTGGGGGGGGCAGGATGGGGGACAGTTATTTCCTGGAAAACTTCCGCACTGCCAAATCCATTTCGAATATTAGTTGCAAGCTCAACCGTCAGGTCCGAGATGTTCTCAAAGCTACTCATCAGGAATGCCTCCAGTAGGAGGTATCTGCGATCGGGCCTCTATAGTTGAAGCTGATAGCAAAAGATCGCACAGTTTTACCTAATGCAAAATCTCGTGTCGAAAAGTCACTCTCCTGCATATCAATGTCTTGATCAAGACCATCAACTTTTACCGACCAGCGCCCAGGCGCTAATGCTCTGACTATATGTCCAGAGAAGCTGATAGGCTTCCCATTTGAGTCAGTAACGGTATGCCTGATAGTAATCCTTTTTGATTCAATATATTCGGTATCTCTAGCAAGCTCCCTCCAGCTTCTAACGGCGTCACTTACATCGCCACACAACCACATAAAAACAGCTGCCAAGTATCGCATCTGCGGGGGCAGATTATTCCCCTCCGCTGCCTGCAACTCAAATATTAGAGATTTGATTCGTTCGCGCGTTTTTTGCTCGTAAGGCAAGGGTTGCCTAAAGCCTCGAAAAATCCATTGACGAGTAGCTCGAAGCCATTCCATTGATATTAAAAGCTGTATTGCGCGAGCATCTAAAGCTACTTTCTTTTTTGCTGACTCAAGATATTCCGCAACATCCGTGGCTTTTTTAATATCGCCATCGGTAACTTCCTCTATACTATCAGGGCGCATGGGGGCAATAGCCTTCGCCCGCAAATAATACCCAAGTGAGGACCCGCTTTGCTCCAGGGACAAAAATGCTTCATCACTCAGAGCTTGGTCTTCCAGTATGTCAGCGGCAAATAGCTTCTGCCTATCGTATAAAGATTTTTCTTTGCGCCCTAAGCTTGTGGGGTCTACAACATCTAGAGTGGCTCGAATATCTGCCTGCAACTCAGCCTTTTGTATATCATCGAGTTTAGTTGCTTTTTTTAGTACGCCAATTGGCACCCATAGAGCGATATCTAAAGGCTGATAGCTGAAAGCTTTTCCTATAGCGATACGCGCAGCTTCTCGGGCAGCACAATAGCTCGCCCAAACTTCATCTTCCCGAACTGCGCTGTCAATTGCCAGAAAACCATAAGTTGCTGCACGCTCTGTGAACAAAAATTCTCTAGTGCGCTTAGCGGCATACAGTTTTGAACTGCTTTCACTATCGATTGCAGACAGCGTATCATTTACAGCACTTGATGCTTCGGCCAAGACTAGTGTCTTAAGCTCTATGTCGATTTCATGATCATGTGTTCTGATATACGCTCTTCTTAGAGCAGATTCTTGGAGCATTAGCCTTGCATTAAGAACGCCTTTTTTAATTCTTAGATTTGTAAGGCAGCGAGCTATCTCCAAATAACTGTCTTTATAGCGCTCACCAACCGGTCCGTCACTGCCCATCGCGTAAACTATATCGACGGCAAAGTGCGCTTCTTCACCACCTTCTGACCCCGCACGATAGGCATTAGATAGCAGTTCTAGTATATATTTTGCTTCGGTCGAAGGCGATCCCAATCGCCTGTTGCAAACCAGTTCCGCTTCGATTTGTAGTCGCGAGCTAATTAATAACTCGCTTTCATCTTGACCGCCATAGTGCCAGCGGAATATATCCTGGCCCTCGAAAACATCGCGTATAAGTTCAAGGTCGATTCCATCAGAGTCTTTGCCACTGTAGGCGGTTACGGCTCTCAATAGAAGATTGATAGGGACCGATCTGTACAATCGGGATACTGCCATTACATAGTCAATTACCCTCGCCGCGGGAGATTCGTACTCGGCCTCCTCAGAAATTTGATTGTCAAAAAAACTAGTAGTGGATTCTGCATAACCAGCTTTAACTAGCGCCAAAGCTAAAGAGCTTAAATTTTTGCGAGGCCTTGGTTTTTCTCCCTTTATACGAAGATAGGTTTCAGTCAAGCGTACTTCACGACTAAGACCATCCGCTATTCCACTTCGGCTATCTGGGAGGCTCCAGTAAAAACGAGCTAGTGCGTGATCAGAAGCGGCATCAAATTTTGAGTCGAGTTGCGAAAATGATCGTGCAAGACTATTCAAAAGCCCCTGTTCCTCATTAGTTAATGAGGTGGGTGCATGTATGTGATAGCTTGCTTTAGTTTCGATTTTATAACTGGTGCCAACAATAACTACTTTGTGACCGCTGCTTCTAAGCGCCTGCAGCAGTTCGTCATATCGGTGAGGAGGAGAATTTGCATCGATCAATATAAGCGTAACTGCTGTCGTACGGCCCATAGCTTCTAGGAAAGGCGCCATTTCAGCCGCCTGCGGTATCCGTTGGCCACTCACCATCAAAACTGCCGCCTTTTCTTTCTCTCTTGCAGTGACAGCAAGACGGCCCAAGGCAATGGTCTTACCAACTCCAGATTGCCCATGAATAATTATGGCGTCTTTTTGTTCGTGATGACGATTAAGTGCTTTAGTTACCTTTCCACGCAATACAGTTTCAAAATTTCGTTCAAAAGCGAATCCTCGCCTGACTCCTTCAACTAGAGCCTTTTCTCCAATGTTGGCACCATGAAAACTCTGAAATGCTACTCGCTTCAAGTTTTCTGAAAACGGTTGTAAAAAGCCAGTCCAGGAATTATCTACAATAGATGCAATTGCCTCTGTTACCAGTCGTAGGCGGGGGCTTACGATGAAGTCCTCACCTGTGCTTAAAGTAATTAGCTCCGGGTCGTCCCAGTGTTGCTCGACCTGCAATAAACCGTTATACAACGCAACAGTATAAGCTTCACCGAGCGTCCGCTCATCACGAACAATTACTCCCGCTTCAACCAAGCCATCAAAATACTCTTGATCATCCTCATTTAAGAATTTTGGTGACTGTCCATACCAAATAACTCCGGACTTTGGCGCGGTGGAAAGGGAACTCAATAAGTCTTCAGCTCGAAACCAATCTTGGTCCGGTTGATAGCCATCTATCAGTATCAGCCCAAGTGCAGTTGCACTTTCCGTCAAGTTTAGCAGCATGGAAGACGTATGTTTTGCTCGTCGCACCGCTAGTTCTTTTTTATTTCTTGGCGGATCCAGCTCTGGTACGCCAACACCAGCCCGTCCATAAAGATAGAAAATTGGAGGTCTGCGGGCACTGCGAATTTCAGTAGGGGCAGGGGTGCCCACTAATATGGCCTCTGGTTGCCTGCCATTTGTACTGAATAAATTTGATAGGGTTGAATCTATCGACGATGTATATATAGCACTGAACGCAATATCTGCAACGCGTAACATACCCTCAGAAGGGGATCTACGGGAGTATCTTTCAGCGACCCAAGTGTACAGAAGACTTTCGACTGACTCTCTGGAAATCAGGTCATTCCAACCGTCACCCTCTCTTCCAGACTTCCGCAACGTCTGCTTAAGGACGGGATCGCCTTCGGAGTTTGTCCAGCCAAAGTTTTGCCCTAAAACAGCGACTAGCGGAACTCTATCAGCGAGAGCCGATATTAGAATCGTCTGCGGATCTGTTTCATCAATTGCAGGCGCATTTGTCATATTTTTCCCTAAACTTTTAAATGTGCTACACGTATTCGAAAGAGGCTTACTGCGCATCCACGGTCTAATCCTACCTGTCTATAAGACCATGCCATGGTCAAGATTCCACTTCACGGATCCTACCCTATCTTCTCACGCTGGTGGAGGGTAAAGCGGTGTCTAGGAATAGCACAACACCCTTTTTGAGACGCCTGAAACAGCCTTTCTGACTTGGCAAATTACCCCGGCCTCCATCGCCTAACCACTCCATAAGTCAGATAACCTTCTCCAACGCAAGTACGCCAATAAATTCAAACCGTTGGGCACTAGGCTAACGGCCACGTCCTGATTGACCGCTATTGGCCGATTTATGCCTGTTGGGAGGGGCAGAATCCGACCCATGGCAGACGATATTGACGTCATGATCACTCCTTGATGTCATCCCCGCTAGCGCTGGTCTCGCGACAGGGGTGTCTGTCAGCGGGCAAATATTCTGGGTAGGCAAGGATCGGCGTTGGCTACAGCAGAACTTGTGAGTGGCTACGCATTTATCCTCTATTACTCCGAAGGTTGATCCAAATTAGACTCCTGAATTTTGTCAAGAAGGTTTCGCAGGTCCGCAAGCTCTGACTTGTAAAAAGTCTTTTTGTAATAGCGTTTTACCCATTCGACTGAGCCTTCCATGAAATGCAGCTTGTTCTTCACATCAGCCAAGGCGTTTGTGGGGAAAAAGACTGTGAACGCCTCACCAGCCTGAAGCGCCAGCTTCACGTGTTCCTCAATTAAAGCCTTCAGCGTTGGCTGATCCAAGAACGGACCGCAGTGCGCGCCCAATCCTTTGGGCGCTAACATCTGAAATCCCTTGTAAGTCGGGTGAGCAGCGAGTTCGCAAAACTGCTTGTACGCAGCTTCACGTTTCTTTTCGGTGAAGCCTTCGTGTTTATCCAGAGCAATCCGAATCGGAGCAGGACCAAACACCTTCTGGCGCGTTTTCTCGTCCGCCATACGCCATGTGGTGATTTTCTCGGGGTGAATTCGTAGATAGGTGATCAGGAATACCGTTTCTAGTAGGTCGCGCTGAATCATGGCTGCTGTCTGGAAGTAACCTCCTGTTATCAAACGAAACGCAGACGCCAGGCCGTTGAACAAGCGGATACCGAACAGTTGGATTGTTTCCTGGTCAGAGCCATCGGCTACATGTTCACGGACGAAGAACTGAATCAAATTCATTGCCCGTTCAATCAGGTCGACATGGGCAGATAAGTCTTGGTCCTGCTCGATGATCTCGATGGCCTTTATCCAAAGGGATTCTTCGCCATTGTGGAGGCTTGCTAGGTTCTCAGGGAGCTTCATCAACCGTGCCCTCTATATGTATGCGCAGGATAGCAGTAGAGCGTCGTCAGGCTATATCTGTCGGTAAAGCGGCATGGCTCGCCGGAAATCTCTTCATCGGCGGCAGCGAGGTGCAACGTAGAGAAGTAGTTAAGATTATGAACCCAAAGCCAGGCAGCGACATTCATATTCTCGATCGCAATGTTCAGCTTGCGGGTGTCATTACTCTCACTGAGGTTTCACCAATAATTAAGGATTAGCTATTAATGGCGTGATTGTTAGTGATGCTGTATCGATTGGTAGCCATTTAGGTTCGCCTTCGTGGATAACAAACTCATAGTATGTTGTGGTCGGATCATCGCTTGAAATCGTCATGGGGTTACCAAGTCGCATAGTAATTAATACCCCTCCACGCCCTACGACGCCATCTGGGATATTGGATAGGTCAACTTCTTGCTTGGGCATTGATTCGCACATTGTAAACTCAGTTGCATCTTCCGTGCAGGACGCACTTAGAGGTGTAATAGCCCTTTCAATAATGTTCTCTAATATTATCGGGTATTGTTTACCCCTATCAATCTCGAGCCCACTTTCAAGCCGTAAATAATGCATGTTGAAGTTGATTTCGTTTATTAGGTAGGGAGTACACCCTGATAAAAATATTGCTGTGGGCTCCTTGAATATTATTTTGTTTGCAAAGCTGCATGGATTGTTTGTCCAAAACTTTGTATCTTGAGCTTGCCAGGTTTCAAGTAATAGTTGCGATAGGTTCTTTACAAATTTTTGTCTGGTGAAAATCATAGCACCGTCAGGTAACTCTTCTTTGGTATAACGGTACAAATCTAAATCAGCGTCAAAATCCATTTCATTTTGTTTTATTTCTATATTTGAGATCTTCGATTTCAGAAGGTTTATAGCTTGGCACTCGAATCCTTGCTCTGCAATTAACACCCCACCTAGATTTATGTCCACAGGTCGTGAGCCATGCATATGGATTTTAAATTTAATTATTCGTCCGGTGTAGCCGAAATCATCGTCATTTGATGGGCGAATTATGAATAGGTCTACTCCTTTACTTTTTGCATAAATTTCTGCGCCGGCCTCAAAGCCCACAGTTGTTATGACGGCATACTTGTCGAGTTTTAAATCTTCCTTTTTGGCCACAGCAATATCAATTATGTCGCCATCAACTTTTTGAGCCCAATATTTGCACTCAATACCAAGCGTAATGATGTGTGGGTTAAAACCAAATGTCACGCGCACGTCGACTTCACGATTTCGTCCTGACGCGCCTTTGGACCTAAAATTGCGCTCGACTTGAATGGCGGTGCTGCTCTTGGAGTACAACTTTTTCACAAACTCTTCAAATTCTTCCCAGTTTTCAATACCCGCAATTTTTGAAATTATTGTTTTGTCGTATTTCATTACATTGTCACCTTCGACGAATTTTTATGTGGAGTTTGATACGGTTGTTCTCACAACTTTATTTCGTTCAGCTCATAATAATTTATCGTCTTGTCGACTTGATCAAATCTTGCTTGGAAGAACCTGAATGTGCTACGACTGTGAACATCGCAAAGCTTCTTGATTTTTTGCATTATAGCTATCTTGTCACTGTCCGAAGTCTTAACTCCAAATATTATGCCCTCAAGACTTTTGAAGTTGTATTTTAGGGTCCGATCTGATGCGTTTTGTAAATTGTATGAACTCGGGTGGAGGATGAGCCTGTATTCGTTTTCGTGTTCCCAGACTTTGAGCTTTGAAGAAGTTGCGTCATAAAATGATTTCCAGTGTGCGTCGCGTGTCTGCTCATTCATGTTTTGAAGCCAGTCTATCGAATTGCTAATATTTCCAAGCTCGTCGCAATACCAGAATTTCTCGAGCGAGCTAGTGCTGGCATTCCCTAGAGATTCAAAAAAATTGATAGGTAAGTGCTCTGCATTGTAAATAACTTTTCTGAATTCAATGTTTTTTTGTTGTTTTATTATTCCCTCGCTTCCGGTTCCGACAGGAGCAAGTAATTTTATTTTGAAAGTTTTGTTGCTTGTTTCGACTCTAAATTTTAAGCAAACGCCTTTGTGATTATCTCCGTAACTCCCCCAGATGGAGGAGTTTTCGCAGTTGGTCATAAAGCACGCTGTGTACCAATTTGGATAGGTGAGGGTTTCTAATGCTTGGAGAAACGCAGAGGGAAATCCCACTAGAAGGAAGTCCATGTTGCCTGAAACTTTTTTCTTGTTTTCAGCCGCTTGGTACTGTTTTTGTAGCCACATTTGGTTAGTGTTAAATACAGTCCGTGTGAAAACATCATCCTCTACTCGATGAGCCTGCGTTGCTCGGTCTTTTAAGAATGGTATTGCGGTATTTTTGAAAAAACTCTCTCTGTCTTTTTCGAAATTCGTCAGAAAGCTCAGTCCCGGCCAAGGCATGTTATTTGCTTCGAATGCTCTATGCACGCAATAAAGCATGTTCTGGTGCAAGCTAAATAGATGCGCTGATAGTTCGTCTCGATAAATCTGTCGAGTAGTTAGGCATTCTATATATTCGGCCATTAAATGGTTTGAGAAGAAGAGCTCGTATACGCTGTCAAGTAGTTTGCGACCCTCTTCATTGGCGACGCTAAGGCTGTCTGGTATTGTTACCGTCTTGTTGAGAGTTGGCTTTTCTCCGAAGATGTAGAGGTCGAGAGCACGGTGGGTAAGGCAGAACAAATAATGTTTGAATAAGTTTTTCCAAACGATTATATCGCCTGACCAAAATATCTCTAAATAGCCTTCGAGAGGGTCATTTAGTTGGTCGGGTGGTGCAAAGTATATTTCTGTATTTTCAAGCTCTCCAGGCCTGGCCTCGTCTCCAAGTAGTCGGGATATGGGTCGAAATCTGTATAGGAAATTTTGCATGTCGATCATCTGTTAACCGATATCCCGTTTCTTTAGGCGAGCCAAACCTTGTGCAATATGGCCTGCATTTTCACCAATCGTTTCCAGCGCCCCGCGGACATTGCCCCCAACATCCTCCGAGCCCCGTTGCTCAACCCAAAGCGTAAGCTCCATCAGGGCAGCCTCCAGGGCCAGTTGGTTGTGGTAGATCCTTTCTAGTACGTCTGACAGCGAGTAATCGTTTGGCATGGTGTCGACTCCTTTCGAAAACAAGCATCAAGGATAGCAGCGACAATGCCAGACACCCGAAGCGCGGGGAGTTTGCTTGATTTTTTGCTGAAGCATCACACTCTCTCACCCTTCGATACCTCCACATTGCTGGGTTAGGATGAGCACTGTTTCTTTTTGTCACTCAGGAAGTCTATGGACGTCAGTAAGTTTCGACACGGTAAACGCGTCAGCATACCGAGAGAAAAGGTAGTGCAGCGCCGGCCTTGGGAAGAATCCTACGGAACGGTGGTAGGAAGCGTTAGCCCGGATGGGGTATCGGTTAGGCTAGACGGTGAATGTGCGACGATCATTAGGCTCCGACCAGGAGACCTGGACGACGAATAGGTCGACTCTGGTCTGCGTGGACAACCAGAGTGTCCACGTTGCTCGCGAGCTTATTCGGAAAAAGATAGAAAATATCCCATATGTCCCGAGGGTTACGATCAAAGCTCAAGGCATGCTCGTGGGGCGGGCTGATAGGAAATCAACTCAAGGTTTATGTGGTTGAGTCTATTAAAATCTATGAGCATGTCCTGTTAGCCCTATGCAACAAGGATTTTAACCAGTCGTGAAGGGCCGCTTCTGGCCGGTTTCGGCCCGTCTTGATAGGCAGAAAACGGCCAGGAGCGGACGTTTAGAGCAACTAGAATAAATTCTGGTCCTCTTTTTCTTCTTAGCACGACACCTAAAAAGTCCATCAACCGGACGCCCAAATGCTACGCTTTTGGGCTCCCTCCGCTGCGCTCCGGCGCCGGTTATGTCCAACATTAGGAGTGACGGATGCTTAAGAAACTACTTATTGGAATCTTTACGGCAGGAGCTGCGGCAGCTTCGCCTGCAACCACTCACCACGTCTTTGGCAACAACGTCTTTTCGCTGGACGCTCCAGCAATTTTCACGCGCAACGCTGGGACAGAGACGTTCCAGTTGGTAGCAACAGACGACCTCGCTGCAATTACGGCCACTGCTTACGCAAAAGCCGACGGCTCACTGGACGAGTTCTGCGATTATCGCTTCTCGACTGTCGAGGATTTCTATAGGGCTATCTCAGGGCCGCGTGTATTTCAGGCCGCTCAAGCCTCAGGCAAGACTCAAGAGTTTGAGGGCACTTGGCCCGGCGAGAGCCGACCCACCTATTATGTCGTTTCGTGCCTTCAGACTGGCAATGCATACGTCTCGCTAAACATAGTCACTACGAGGCAACATTACGCAGCCTATCGCGCCCAGTACGATGCAATGCTTGAGTCCATCCGGCCCGGCACCTAACAATTCTAGGCCGACGCGCGCTGCTCGCGGACTAAACCCCACCAAAACGAATGTCTGCAACGGGTCGGTCCCCGTCCTTCGCCACAGGCAACAACGCCAAAAACGGACAGTCCCGTCCGAAGCCGTAAGGGCATCATCTCGAGTTCTGGCGTGCCGATGGTTTTAGAAATTAGCCCAGAAACCTCGACAGTTATAACTGGATAGCGCTGCGCATTGCTCGTTATGTGTACAATTAAATTTAGTCTTTTGCCGCAGCACATCTAGTTCAAATGGTGATGCCCTGGCTGCGAGCTCTACTAAATGAGTCCTCCCTCAAGGCGTTCGATTTAAGTGATGCTCTTACAATTACCTTCAAAAATATTTCGGCTCAGCTAACGAAATAGATGGATGCGTCGCCCCTCATTCCGTGATGGCGCTTTTAACACATTCAGGTGTGGATTCGCAGTGATCGTCCCTCTATAAACGGTATGAAATTCTCACTCATGCTACCTTTTGTAACACCCATTATAATTATACGCAGAGTAACTTATTGCAAAATATTTTAGCGTGCGAGATTGACGACTGTGAGTTTCAAACTACTATGAACAACAAAAGCTGCGCAGTGCCTAAGAGCATAGCCACTACAGCCATAACCCCATTGATTGACCACAAATAAGGCCGCGGTAATGAAATCCAATTCGGCGCATGTAGCGCTTTACAGCACGAGCGAGTAAAAAAACATCATTGAGCTATATTCTTGCAGGGTATTCCGCCAGCATGCGTATGCTATTACTTTTCTAGGGAAGTATGGAATATAGAGTATATCTACATCTTAAGACCGACCAACCCCAGCTATAGCTGGCCTTCTTCTAAGGAGAATTCGAACATGAGCACAGAAATGGTTGCTGGGAAGGTTTGTGAAATGTTCATGTGCGTAGGTATAGAAGTTGATGGTTTCGCGTGGAAGTGGAACTTCGAGGATTGGGAGCCGGACCACTATCATTGGAGAGGTCCATCTTGGTTCGGATTTAAAACTGATGGAACTATTGAGTTTGGAGCTGCTTATTTAGCCAACATGCAAAGAACTGATCCAATATTTGATGTTGGAACCCCCCGAACATTCGCAGTGAACTGGGCAATGTTTGACTCAGCGGGTAATAAAATATTATATGGCGGACATGCTATTGCTGTTGGTCTTCACTACAAAGACGTAGCACGAAATAGAGTGCAACAGTGGAAATATGGCCAAGCTTACGCTGACAAAATAAAGCAGTCGACAAGGTGTACTGTACAGCGAGTTATAGTCCGACAAATTGTCGAACCTGGGCCAACCATCCCAGGTATTGACATTCCATGGGATCCAAAATAAAAAATTCATCACTGGCTCAAATCAAGGGAGTGAATGTTTTATCCAAAAATTCATTGATTACTGCGTAGGTGAACCTACAGTTTTCTGAACAGTTTTAGATGTGATAAATCCTATTAATACTTTATGGAAAATCGTTGCAATACCGTTTTTTGCCAAATAGTCATCGATAGACTTTTGCTCGGATAAGTTACGGCCCTTCGCGACTGACAGCAGTCGGCCAGAACTCTATTACGCTTGATGATGGCTTAAAGGTTCTTGTTGCTGGCTCAGCAAGCGGCTCTCATCGAAAGGAGTACGATGTGCACGGTCGCGATTTGGGTTCAGCATCGAAACTTAAAATACCTTGCTGCTCAGCACCAGAGCTTTGGACGAGTTTAAGGTTGGTGAAGTGACAGGAAGCTTGGTCGACTACTATGATGGCGAAGACGAAGCTGAAACACATTAGAGAACAAGCACTGTGCTCCAGGTCGCCGAGAGTACACCGCGAGCGACCCGCGTGCATATGCGGATCGGTATGGAGCACAGCCTAGCCGCAAAGCGAGCAATCATCGGTCATCGCGCCGTGACAGTCTGCTTCTGGTCCAGAGTGTGAGATAATGTATGCGCCGTTTTGAAGGCTGCGTTGCTACGTTAAATCTGCTTGTGCTTGTGTTAATCAGCAGACCAGAAATTTGCGTAGGAGCGCGATTTTTGCTCTAGTCCCGACTGTCAAATGTGTTCTAAAACGTTTTTACGCAGCCTCGGCCGAAAGCGGACTGAGCCTACTGTCGGCTACTAGTCAATTTTCTGTTGAAAAAGTCGGTCTTGGTTTCCATGGCCACAAAGTACCCATCTGAGATTGAGATCTTGAATCATCACAGAGAGATTCGGATTCAGATTTCGCGTTGCAGCACGCTAAAAATCCGATTTCATCGATCAGTCTTCTGGGAACATGGAAAATCAACCTTTCAACAGGACCGACCGAAACCAGTCAGTCGTGCGATTTTTGTAATCCTAAGTGGGGAGTGCTGCGCAGAAAGCTACCAGTGCGATCACCGTTAGCTCTGCTGAGGTCTAGGGCAATCCGAGATCTGCATGCGGCGCCCGCGCGGTGAAAATGAATTAATATTGCCATCAACTATAACAAATATTGCCATTGATTCTAATGCGTCGATATCGGCGGGCTACTATCAAGTCGACGAAAAACCGATTTAAATA
The DNA here is from genome assembly GCF_019956175.1 of Pseudomonas sp. BF-R-30. Lineage (NCBI taxonomy): Bacteria > Pseudomonadati > Pseudomonadota > Gammaproteobacteria > Pseudomonadales > Pseudomonadaceae > Pseudomonas > Pseudomonas sp. BF-R-30. The sequence goes on from NZ_JAHBDE010000003.1 coordinate 136,931, forward strand.
TTTATTTATGTGAGGTCGAGCCTCGGTAGTCATTATAAAAATGCGACTTCAGGGGTTATTAATGTGCCGGGCAAATCCATTGCTAGTAGGCTAATGTAGCCGATACTGGAAACAGTGTTCTGATGAATATATCGGAATCGAGTGCTGATGCAGACGTAAATAATATCTCTAAAAGTTTCTCAGCAATGCGACAGGCTGAACTTGTTCAGAGAGGTCTAGCATGTCGAAACATCAGATTTTCGTGGCGTCAGTGCTGTTAATTTTTTTCTCTTGATCACAAGCTGTTCGCTCTACCATAAGGAATACAGCCCCTGGGTGAGCGAACCAAACTATGAATTGCGTGTCGTGCAAGTCGATGATTTCGGTTCATGGTGGAGATGAGGATGGGACGCTCGGCGAATAATTATGGACTTCAACGGGCAGCCCGCTACGCTCCTCCACCGCCATCCAGCGAAACTGTGTGGTACTGACTGAGGGTACGTGAATGGCACTGACGATCACTTTTAATAAGCTGGCCACGAACAGGTTTGGAGCCGTTACCGGCGACCTCAAGTTGCTAGACGGCGCAACCGTCGTGCGAAGTGCAACCGCTTTTTCCGGGGGCGGCGGCAATAATCCTCTGGACGATGGCCAATATCGTCTGCGTCTCGATATCCGCGGCGATGAGAGCACAAATCAGGCAACAATCGATGGCGCGCTAAAGCCTTTTTACGGCATTCAGAAGGTCGGTACTAACGTCGCTTCCAGTGATGGAATACGTCGGGACATGCAAGTGGAATGGGGAACGATTCGCGCGCGCCTCAATCCCGTAGGCGGCGCGCCCGACCATGGCGACTATATCCACGGCAAGCACCGGCTTGATGACTGGACCCACGGCTGCATCTGTGACCGATCAGAAGTGTTGCTTGCCTATCTTTGGGATTTGCAGAATCCGCCTGTCGGTATCGACGTTACCGTGTCAGGTGGAACAACTTTCAATTTGGAAGAGATCGTCACTAAAAATGTTGGCAACATTGTTGCTGACAAAAAGGTCGCGCCGGATTGACCTGCATTCGGGTCGGCGGCGCTGATAGCTGAAGTAGCGCTCTTAGATCACGAGGTTATAACTACAAAGCTTAGGTCAAAGTCTACGTCCAACCGTTGGGGGCTCGTCGATGATCGAAGGGTTTGTCGCATTTCGCGCGTTCGGGACATTCGCTTGGCCCCCGCTTCCCTACTCTGGCGCCGGCGAGATCGTCGATGAGAAAGACGGTGTTGTCGAAATTCATTATCTAGCGCTTGGCCCCAGCGTGCCACTTGTCGCTTGTTTACGCTGGGTTCCGCGCGCGGACCTCCTCGCTGCAGCCAAGCACTGGGTGCCGCTGCCCTCGCAGGTGACACCGATCCCGTTGTTTCAGACTGACGAAGCGGGACTTAGGATCGCGCTCGGCGATGGCACCCAAGAAACGATCTTCTTATTAGCATCCCGCGAAGCCGCTAATCTCTTGGGCGCACGTCTTAGTTTCGATGGCATCTGCGCTCTCGAACAATTTGCTCCATGGGCGCTGTCATCAGTTGCAACAACGTTCGAAGGTTTAAGTCTTCGTTTGCCTATCGTCCGCTCCCAACGCGGGGCCGGCGACTATAGGCGAAGCCGGTTGAGCGCGCTTGTCGTCGGCCGCGACAATAAGACCGATTATCGGTTCGACCTTGCGCTGTCTTTGCCCCAAGCAGCAATGCTAGCGGAGAACGATAGTCCTCTGTCCATTTGCGGCTGGTCGAGCGTCTACCACTCCTCATTCGACGAAACGGACAATGGCGCTATCGGGGTCAAGGCGCAGAAGATTTTCTTCGGGGTGCGCGGAAATCAGTGCGGCTTAGCGAGCCAGCCGCGCGATAAGACGTTGGGGCGGTTCGAATTTGTGCTTGCCAAGCCGAGCGGCGGTCCGCCCTGGGCGCAGACCCACGCCAATCACTGGTCGATCGCCAAGCAGGCGCCGATCGGGCTGGCCCGAATGTTCGGCCTGAGCGGGCCTGCTTCGCAATCCGCATTCAAAGAAGTGGCGGTCGCACCGCCCAATCTGCCGGTCTTTCCCAGCATCGTCATTGCTGCGAGCGATGGAGGCAGCTTCCGTATAATTCAGCGTACCGCATTCAAGACACCGGGCGTCGTCTCAAACTTACTCGCCTTCCTCGTCGGTAGCAGCGTCGACAGGGATGGGCCCGATCTTCGGATCCAGAATGCCGAATTTCAATTGCGCATTGAGCCCGGACGCGACCGCTGGCTCAAGCTCGGAAAGACTCTCTATGGTGCGATCGTAGCCGAGGGCCGCCTTGATAGCCACGATGTCTGGCGCACGGCTGCCACACCGGTCGATCTTCAGCTGACCCTGGCAGCGTCGATCCGCGTCACCTCGTCCGGCTTGAGTAATACATCGATCGATCTAGCCAAGGGCGCCAGTCCGGCCGAACTGCTCGGCGCCGGTCTCGCTATGGCCAGACCGGTCTACGATCAACTGGCCAGCATCGAACCCCAGCAGCCGCAATCGACCATCCCAACCATGACGTTGTCGGACAAAGAATCCGACACTCTGTTTGCGCTCGTCGCAGATGTCGCCGGCCTACTAGAACGGAATGGGGGGATCCTACGCAGCGATGCGTCCCGACCGCACTATGCGGCCAGTCTGCTCGCCCCTGAGCGATTGGGTAGAGCCGACATTTTGCCTCCATCGATCGGCTTCAGAGCGCGCTGGCCCGCCTTTCACCGACCCCGACAGCCGGATATCACTGTCCGCCTGCGACCTCGGGCGCCGCAAGCTGGTGATGTCGGGTATTTCCTTAGCTTTGCTGTAGTGCAGGAAACGGATATCAAAGTCACTGCCGGCGGCACGCTTGGCGGCCTCGACTTCCGGCGCGCCAATGGCCCGCTTCTTGCGGAATCCGATTTCGAAGCGTCGACATTGCGCATTGGCATCGCCGATACCAAACGCAATGAATCGGGCCACCGGCTGCGACTCGCGGCCAATTTTCGGTTCGCACTCGATGCGGCGACACCGGTTGCGATCGATATCATGCGGGGCGATCGCCGATTTCTCGCGCGGCCGCTCTTGTTCGACGAGGCCGTTGAGCCGGACGGCCGTTATGTTCTGCTGACCGACGAAACCGTTGGCGGGGAGCGTGATCGTCGTCTCACTGCGCAATTGATTGAACAAGTCGAAATGGACCGCACGCGTGGTTCTAGCGTCACGCTCGGCACCGAACCGTTCGTTTTCCGCCGCAATTGGAGCCTGCCGCTCGGCGCGCGGGGTGATCAGTCGACCGCGATCGCCGCCATCTACGACAGCGACACGCGGCTCTGGCAATTTCGCCAGAGCGGCGATCCCTATCATTATGTGCAGCAGGCACAGCTGCGCGCCGAGAGCATGGACAAGCCGGGCCGGCTCGAGCTGCATGATGCGGTGCCGGTCGACGGCGTCGAGATCCTGCCCCCGCTACCCGACGCCCATGCTCGCGGGCTGCGCCGGCATGCAGTCGAATTCCGCCTTTCGCCGCCGGCCGATATCTGGGTCACGCCGAGCGAGGACGAGCGGGCCTATTACCCACCCGAAGCGTCCAGCGACCAGATCTTCAGCGACCGAGAAACCCGCGGCGTCGCGCTGCTCGCGCTGCGTGCCGAGTTCGCCTATGGGCTGCCGACCGCGCTGCTGCCCGCGCTCGAGGAGGGGCCATCCCGGAGTGCGCGTGCCGTCGAGATCGAGGCCTTGCTCGGCAGCTTTCCCGGTGAAGCCAGCCTCGCCGGCCCGGCTTCATCGATGCGCTGGGGCGATGTCCGCCGCGCCATCGCCAGTCGGCCGGAGCGGATCGAGATAATCTCGCGCGTGGCCGATAGTGAGATTGCTTATCCGCCCGCCGCCTTCAAGCGCGCCCGGTTCGCGGTGCGCACGACCGCGCTGCACCGGCCGCCGCTCGCGGTCGATGAAGCATCCGCGATTATCAAGGCGGCGCCGCTACTGAGCCATCCCAAGGGGCCACGGTTTCACTCGTTGGGGCTGTCGGGCGGACCATTCTGGCCGTTCGAATCGCACAACATCCTCGAGATGCTGCTGGCCGATCCCGAACCGATCGGCGGTATTGTCGACAATGTCGCACTCTCGCCAGTCGGCGCGGACGCAGACCAGACCGTCAGTTTCGCAAACGGACGCGTCAAGATCATCACCGAGACCCGCATGGGGCTCATCCAGCGGCAACGGGTAGAAGTGCTCGGTCGCGTCGGAGCCCTCTGGCACCGCTGCAAGCACGTTATAGTTTATGAGAGATCAGTAGCACCTTCGGCGCAGTTCACGCCGATCGCCGAGCCCGGCGACAATGACGCTGCTGCTGCCATTGCCACGCGCTCCCGTCGCGCCGTGCTGCGCAAGTTTTCCGAATATGTCGAGTTCATGCAACCCGAACGACGCTATCCCGATTTTGCCGGTGTCGCGGTCTCGACCTCTTCTTTCCTGAACGCGGTTCGCTTCAACAGTCGCATCATTCCGGTCGATAGCGCCTGGGGCCGCGATGTCGGCGACATCGGCTGGGAAGTGCCGCTATGGAACCGCCACGCCGCACGCCAACGCCCGCAAGTCTATGGCCGGCCCGATGTCAGCTTTCTCACTGCCTGCGAGGGACATGGCGCGCTCGAGGAAGCTGGGCAGGAATGCGACAACCCCGAGAATCTGTACTTCTTCGCCGACACAACCCGTGAGACGGGGGAAGATACGGATGTATGGAAAGAGCGGGCCCTGGTCGACTATAGCCCGCTCGGCCCGCCCGATCCGAAGACGGCGCTCGCCGCGACGCCGCCGGACCTCAGCGGCTCAGCCAAGAGCTTTCAAGGCGAAGCGGCCGCGGTGCCGCTTGGCCTCGGTCGCTTCACCTGGCGACTCGGTCCTCCGTCGCAACGGACGCGAATCAATGCCGGGCGCGGCGAGAAGCCAGTCTATGCTGCGCTACGCACGATCACCTTCATGCGTGCCGGCAAGCCCGTTGAGAATCCCGATGCCGGCACTCCGGGCCTGGCGGCGCTGAACATCGCCCGCAATATCAAGGCTCAGCGGGCAGAGCCGTTGCTCTCGACCTGGCGCCACGGCGAGTCACTCGCCCATGGGCCGGAGACGCTGGTTGCATTGTCGCAAGAGCTCAAGGCGACCGCGACCATGTTTGCAAGCGGCCCCGGCGCACCAGGTGCGAAGGAACGGCTGGTCGCCCTGCGCGACCAGCTCATTGCCCTGCCTAATGATCAGCGTCTCGAGCAGGCGATCGACGCGTTTAAGAAGCCGTTCGTCGACGCGTTGCCACTCGGCAACGCGGCGCAAGCTCTGCTAACGGATGAAGGAACGAAATATTGCGAGCAACTCGGCGCCAATCTCGAAGCGACCTTCCTTGCCCGCAAAAATGCCCTGAGCCGCGAGCTCGGCGCCGTCAAGGCAGAGCTCGACCAAGGCCTACTCGCTACAGTTGATCCCGCGCATTTCCCGCCATGGCTGGCCGACCGGGACGCGCTTCGCGCCTATGTCAGGCAGCTCATTGCCGAAGCGGTCGAGCCCAGCTTCAAGATGACGACGGCAGCGTTCGGGACGGTTCGCCACGCGATCGAAAGCGCACGCGACAACCTCAAGCAATGCCGCGGCGAGCTGTTGGCCGGAGTCGACCGGACGGGCCGCGACCTTGGGGCGCTGAAGCAGACCGTTGACCAGGCCAAGCCCTGGTCGGAGGCGCGCCTTGCCGAGCTCCAGGGCAAGATCGACGACCTGTTTAAGAAGGCCGCGCGGACGCTGGGTCAAGCAATTTCGGACGCGCGTGCTCGCCTGTCGGCCGAGATCGATGCCACCTCCCAAACGGTCGGAGAAGCGGCCGGGCAAGGGCTTGCTGCCCTAACTGTCGGGCAAGCCGATATTATCGGCTATCTGGATCAGGCCCGTTCCCATATCCTCCAGTTGACGACCGCCCTGGGGGCAACGCTGGCCCGGCAATTTGGCCCGAACAGCCCGCTCGAAAAGGCGCGCACGAGACTTTTGCAATGGGCCGACCAACATGATGCGCATGAGGCACAGGCGCGTGCGGCGGCAGCCCAGCTGACTCGCCTCGCTGAATTGCTGCAAGATGCACATGGCAAGCTTGCTGCGCTACCGACGACCGCGGACATCTTGGCAGAGCGGATCGACCGCGAGAGCCAGGTTGCGGTTGCCGAGCTCGCCGCGGCGATAGGAGCCGGCAAGACCGAAGCGGATCAACAGCTGGCCAATCTCGATGCCGATCTGGCTGACGCCGAGGAGACGCTGCGCCAGCATATAGGCGACCTCCTGGCCGATATCCACACGCCGACGTCCAAGGCGATGGACGATCTGTTCACAACCGTTGCCGGGGCTGACCTGGTGCAGGGGGCCGAGTGCTGGACCAATCTCATGATCGATGCGTTCGCATGCGAGGTCGAGGCGGTGCGTCCTTCCATCGAACACGGCATTGCGATGGCGTTCGAAGGGATTGATTGTGCAGCGAACGAACTTCAAGCCAAGGTCGCGGCGGTCGAGAAGCGGCTGCAGCCAGCCGCCTTGTCGAAGGAGGTGGCCGAGGCGTTGATCGATGCCGCGGATGTCGACGGCGCCATCGATCGGTTGCCGGAAGATATCTTCGCCGGAAATGCATCGCAGCATATCGATGCGTTCCGGACCGAACTGGGCCAACTGTTCGAGACGTTCCGCAAGCAGATCGAAGTCGAAGGCGTCGGCAAGCTGTTCGGCGACCTCAAGCAGGAGATTTGCGAAACCCTGGACACCGTCGTTCAGAAGGCATCGGATCTCCGCAATGAACTGGTCAAGCAAGGCCAAGCGGTGCTCGACGAGTGGCGGAAGGCCGCGCAGGATTGGATCGGTTTGTCCGACCAGGACATTGACGACATCATCGCCGATGCCGAGCGATTCCAAGAGCTTTACGATAGCTTCAAGACGCTCGACGACGACGTCCGGAAGGTCGGCGAGACCCTATCGAAAACACGCGAGGCCGCCGAAGCCTACGCCGATCGGATCACCAGCGCGGCATCGAATTTATTCGCGGACGGCGTGCTGGCGGCGCCCGGCAACATATTGCGAGCAATGGCCGCAGCGGCCTCGGTCCCGGAACTTCCGAATCTCGATTTCGTCCGAGACCGCCTCAATTATTATTATGGCGCGCTGCAGGATGTAGTCGAAACCACCGAGATCGAAGCCTATTTCGGCAAGCTCGGCGATAGCCTCAAAGCACTGGGTCTCAGTCTGCCGTTCGACAAGATCGGCGACAATTTACTCCCGGTAGACCTATCGAAGTTCGACATCGGCCGGATCTTCAACAACTTCGGTGGCCTCCAGCTTGACAAATTGTTCAAGGGTGTGAAGCTCCCCAAGGGCCTCGAAGACAATATTAAGGTGTCGCACGACTTCGACAAGAGCAGTTTTCGCGCCTGGGTCCAGATCGACGTCAAGGTCAAGATCGAGAAACGCAGCACATTGTTCGCGATTGGGCCGTTCCAGCTCGAGGTCGTTCAAGCCGAGCTGACCGGCTTCCTCAAGCTCGAGGCATCGAAGGATAAAGGTGAGGTCGAGACCAAGGGCAGGACGACCTTCAAAGCGGATTTCGACTGTGTCGTGGCGGGCCAGACGATGGTCACGCTTCGTGACGTCTCCATCACCTATAGCGAAGGCGGCGGCATGGACGTCGACTTCGATCCCTCGAAGATCAAGCTCAATCCCAGCCTCGAATTCATCCAGAAGTCGCTTGCGACGATCTTTCCCGACGAGGTCGGCGGCGTTGCGCTGATCAAGCGCGACGGCATCCCGATCGGCATTGAACATGTCTTCGACATGCCGCCGATCAGCCTGATGGGCGTTACCAGCGGCGTCCAGAACATCGCCATCGCCAATCGATTCCGGCTGGTCGCCTATCCCGACTTCGTCCTCTCCAATCGGTTCGAGCTGTCGCGCCCGGAACGGCCGTTCATCTTCTCGATCTTCATCCTCGGCGGGACGGGCTGGGTTTCGGTCGACGTCGAATATCGGCCGTTCAAGGACGAGCTTACCGTGATTGTGGATGCCGCGGTCGGAGGATCGGCGTCGATAGGGTTCGCTTTCGTCGGCGTTACCGGAACAATGTTCATTACGCTGAGCGGCGTACTCACCTACCGAAAGCTGATCTCGGGATCCGGCGGCGGCCTCGGCATTTCCCTAGTGTTGCTAATCGCTGGCATTGTCGACGTGCTGGGCATTGCCAGCGGCTACCTCGGCCAGACGCTTCGCATTTGCTATAAGGATGATGGCGGCATGGACGCGCGTGGGGATTTCACGATCGAAATCCGCATTACCCGCTTCTTCAAGGTCCAAGCCGGGGGCGAGGCCAATTATCCGATCAAGAGTGGCGGCGATAGCGCTGGCAACGGCAACCGAAGCGAGGTGCGGTCGGTCGCCGCCTCCGATCTCTCGGTCGACCGCGAAACGCACGAAATCGCACAAGGGCTCGCCGAAGCCAGGAGGGCAGGATGAGCGAGTGGATCAGCTGTATCGCCGAGCGGGAACCTCGGGAAATGCACGTCGACGGGCTCGGCCTCTCGGTCCGTCTCTCGATCGCCACCGAGGAAGTCGATAACGACATCGCCAAGGTGAAGATCATCGAGGCGCTCGAGAGTCTGCCATCGCTTCAATTCGCCATCTACATCGAAAATGGGCCACAGTGGAGATTGGCCGACCCCGCACCACAGATCGCGCGCGCGTTCAATGCCGATGCCCAGCAACGGCTGATCGATTGGCTCCACCATTATCCGCGCCCGAAGATCTTCGCCGAAGCCGGTAATGTTCACGGCCGCAACACTGATTTGGCGCGAACCGCCACCGACATTAATGCCCATGAATTATTGCTTTCGGCGGCCAGCCAGGTTGCCCCGGCGCCGCAGCATTGCGGGCTTGCGGTAATTCTGCTGACCGATGAGCCGGAGTTACTGGCAACTTCCGAGCGCCTGCTAGTCATGCCCTATCCGCCCGGCGCGGAACTGGAGCAGGCATTCAACGGGCCGCCCGGCGGCGGGGTGACGGGTGAATTGCTCCGCCACGCTTACACTGCTCCGATCATTGTCGGCGGAGTCACCTTCCTCGGCTTCGAGTCCCCGCCGGTTGCCGACACAGGAGGCAGGCCGATGATGATCGGCCCGGATGGCTTTGTGCGCCCCTCGGACGAGAGTCCTGATATGTATAAGCTGCTGCGGCGATTCGAGACCCAGGCCGGATCGGTGCTGTCCGGCAATATCCTCGCGCGATCGATCGATTGGACAGAAGGTCTGGAGCTCGAAAAGATCGAGGTGGATCCTCTGCTTTATCTGCGCCGGCTGGTCTGGACCGCCGTCTATGGACTTTCGAGTGCACTCGACACGTTGCTGCTGGCCATGATCATGCCACGTCCCGATCGCGGCCGGCCGGCCGGCGGCGTGCGTGACGGTGCGCTGCTCGCGCCGTTCTTCAAATATCTCGATGATGAATTGGTCAAACGAGCCGATGAACCTTCCCCGCCCGTCCAATATGCCCCGCCCGACCAGCGGCGGCAAATCTTGCGACGCGCCGTGCAACAGCGGGTGGCGGAGTTGGCGATCGCGGGCGGGCGCCGCGCCTTGCCCGATGCCGACAAGCGCCAGCAATTCATCGATGAACTGCGCGACATCGCCGGCCTTACCGGCGCGAGCGCGCCCGAGGTCTGGTTTCTCGATGCGCTACTGACGACCTATCAGTATCTCGACGATCCGGCGCAATGGGCTCTACTCACCGCGACGGCGGCCGATCTAGTGCAGAGCGCCCGCACCGGCGCGAGTGATACGCGCAATTATGCCGACATCCTGTCGCAGTTGCTGACCATGGACCTCGTCAAGGTCGATGCACAAAGCGCCAGCGAGACCGGCACCGAGGCAGCGACGCTCAGGATTCTGAAGCTGATCGAAGATCCTACTGTTTCCTGGATTAGGGACGCGATCCACGACACTCTCGATGACCAACAAATCCGCGGTGCTTGGCAAGCTGCGGTCGAGAGGTTGAGGGCCTTCTTTGACAAGGACGGCGGTAACGGCCTGGAGGCGGCGCGCATTTCCGCAGGATCGCTGTTCACCGACCAGCTCTACGCAGATTTGACCAATATTGACCTGAGTTTGCGCGACCTTCAGGACGCTGTCACCGCCTGGCGGTTCTGGCACGAGCGGTTCATTGCGCATACCGGAGTGTCGATAGAGCCGATCGTCGACGTCCTTGCCCATCCGATCAGTGATCTTGCAAAATTCTTTGCGACGGCCGACCCGGTCGGCTCTCCGCCACTCGACATCGACCAGGACGCCATCGATATTCTGTGCGCGGCCGCCGCGGCTGCCATGCAACCGGCAGTCGACCAATTGCTGCCGTTCGGCGGACGCTTCGTCCCCGACACGGTGCCGCAGCCGATCGCCATCCGCTTCCTGATTGATGCGCACGCCGATGATGATGGCACCACCGACGATTTTGCGGCCGCATTCTCAGGCATCGCGCTGCTGCTCAATCGTGTGTCGGAGCCTGGTCAGGCGGCTCGCTGGTCTTGGACCAATCTTGCCGAGCTTGTCTTCATGCGAGACAAAGCAATCTCGACACCTAGCTTCGACTGCGCGATCCGCCCGATCCCCGTCTCGGAGAATGACGGTCGGCGAGAAGTGTTCCTCCCTTATGACGGCAAGCCGTACACCTTGCTCATGCCCATGGCGCGACCGAACGAAGCTTCCTATCCCTTGGTCAAGACGCGTTATCCCAGGGCGGTGAACTGCGGCGCCGCCGCACCGGCCCTTGGATATGGCTCCGTCATCGAAGCGGTCGGCTGCGCTGTCGGCCGGGCCGGAAGCCTGCCGCACCCGGTCCAAGGCGACGAGCCGTGGCTGCCGAGCGCCGATCCCCGGATCGAAGAGGATTGGATTGCCCGTTATGCGATTTCACGGACTACGGCGATCGGAGCCGCTCAGTTGCTCGAAGGGTCTTCGAAGCGGCGCATCGGCGTAGTTCCCCAAGCCACCAAGACGCTTGCGCTCGACTATCCGCATCTGTCGCTGGGCGGCATCGCCGACAGCAACATCCTCGACATCTTCCGCGGCAAGGACGGGGTCGGTCTGCTCGCCGTCGAGCCCGGCAACGATCAACATATCATCCTGGATGAGATTCGCAGCTGGAAGGGTGATGCGCAGGTCGGCTTTGCGGCGCTCTGCGCTCCCGATACCAGTCTCCAAAAGGACCACAATGGGGCCTATGCATGGGTCCCGATCCCGGCTGGGGCGGCAACAACGGTGGCTTTGCGGATCAGCGAACAGAGCGGTGAAATCTTACTGACCATCTCGATCGACGGGACGACGGTCGGTCAGGTGCTCGCAGCAAGGCCTTCCTCGGTGCCTGTCTGGATCCGGGTCAAGCTGGCCGGCCCTTCGCCCCACACATCGATCAGCTTGCGGGACCCGGCCCACCATAGGGGGGCCGCGCCGCTCCGGCCGGAAAACCTCGTGCTGGCTGCCGCCGACGCGCCGATCTGGACCGAGGCCGTCCGCAAGCCTGCACAATTGATGCTCAGCGCGCCGCGCGTAAGCTCAGTCGACTTTGCTCGGGCGATGGAATATCGCCCGCTGTTCCAAGCCGTGTTCGGCGCAAACCTGGACCGGGGGCATGCGTTTCTTGACCTGCTGATGGGTGCCGAGCTCGATCGCGAACGCGGCGCCTCCTTCTTGCCCTTGCTCGATTCGCTGCCCGATCCACTGGTCGACGAATTGCTGATCGAACTCCTGCCGCAGGACAGTCTCGCCGACCGTCTCGAGGTGATCAGCAGCGCCGGCAGCCTGGCTGCGGCGCATCTCAAACTCAGCCTCCCAAACCTTGGCCGCTTGTTCGAGAAAATCGAGGCGGTGCTGGATATCGACCGCGCTCTGGCCGAACGCCGGCTCGGCGACATCCTCAGCGAAGTCGATCGACTTTGCCGTTTTCCGCTGTCGATTTCCGGCATTGACCAAGGTCCGTTGCGGCTGACCAGTGGCGCCCACGGCCTCAGAATCAACACTCCGGCCGGGTCGGTCAGCCGGCTCCGAGTGCGCTCATTGGTCGCCGCCCGGTACTTTGCGGTCGGCGCCGGGTCGGCGCCCGTGATTGACGACCGCCTGCTGCAATGGGCGGAAGGCACGATCGCAAGCACGGCAGGGGACCACTGGATCTTTGCCGGTCCCGATGTGCAGATCGAGACAATGCTCGGGCCGCTCGTTGCCGGGACAAATGTGCATCCCTGGCAGACGCGGCGTGACGAATGGGCCGCCCTCGTCGACTCAATTGTTGTGCATACGCCGCGCGGTATCGCGCGCAGCTATGAGCTTGCGGTCGACGTCGACCGGCAAGCGCATGACCGGCTCTGGTGCTGGCGCCAAGTTGGCTGGGTGGAGACAGCAACCCAGCGCTGGCGCTTCATGGGCCAGCCGATCTATCATTGGGCCGATCCCCGCTCGATCTCCCGTCCCGTCAAATATCAAGCGCAAGCCTCGCTCGAGCTCGATCTGGCGTCTCCGTCGGATCGTCCGGAATGGGGGAGCGTCAATCGCGGGGCCAGCTGGCTGCGCTTCGAGACCGAAGCCTTTCTCGGCCGCGACGATGCCGACTACGAGCCGCAGACGGTGGACATCACCTCTGGCGGCGCACGCACGCGCCTGGTCGAGATCGAGTGGGAGAAGCCTTCGGCGACGGTTTTTCGGCATCGCTTCACGCTCCGGTCACGCTACGCTGGCGCGATCGCCACCGGCCAGGCGAGTGTCCTGGCGACGTCGCCGCCGGGTAGCAGCAACTTCGAGGAAGGAGCTTGGCGCCGCATCGTCATGCTCGCCGATCGTTCGCACCTGACCTTGCCGCGACCGCAGCTGCGTGCGCTGATGCCGTTGACCCGGCCTCCTGAACGCGACGCACTGGTTGCCCCCCCACTCCTGGCGATGTTGCAGGAACAGCCGTTCGCTTATGGAGGGCTGGCCGATCGTGTCTCCGCGCGGATCGATTCCGCGATTCGCTACAGCATCCTCGACGGCACGCTGGTTATCGAATCAGTCAGCAGCGAGTTCGGGCCCGGTCCCGAGGCGCGGCCGATCGCAATACCGGAGTCGGTCGCCGAACGTTTCGTCACTCCTGCCGAAGGGCCCATCGGCCTCACCTTCGACAGCCTTGCGGCGAGCGCACCAGCGTATGCCAACACCGGCTACCTGCTGGCGCTCAAGACTTTGGGAACGGATGGGACGATCACGCCGGCCTCGATCGACTATGAAAACCACCTCGTTAAGGTCGTTCTTCAGCGTTATCTCGCTGCGGAATGGCTTGTGGCGTCGCCCTCGCCAGTCGACGTTTTTCATTTCGCGCAAACGCATTGGCTGGAGGCACTCGCCGTACCATCGACATTGGCCTTCATGCCCGTGGATGCGGCACCGGCCATGCTGCCAGCGGGCGAGTGGCTCAAGATCGAAAGGGCCGGACCAGACCTTAAGCTATGGATTGCGAAGGTCGCGATAGATCCGACCTTCTGGAGTACCGTAAGCACCCTTCCGCCAGGTGCCTCGCCGGTCGAGCCATGGCTTCGTGTGGCGACCATCGCAGTCGGTGCCGACGTGACAATGAGTATTGGCTTGTTGCTCGTGCCGCTCGATGCGCGCCGCGGGGCGGTCAGCGTCTTCCTGCAGCGACCGGGCGAGGTGCCAATCCTTCTGCGCTCACTAACCTACGGCGTGCCCGACGCGTTTGCAGCTGATACGATCCGTTATAATGGCCTTTCGGCGACACGAACCGAAGCCAGCGATCAGACACCGCCGCAATGGTCGCGGATAAGCCCCAATTTCAATATCATCCATGGGGCCGTACCGGGTTCGGAGGGTGTGACCAAGCCGATGCTTGTCGAGCAAATTGATGCGAGGCTCGACGCAGCCAGCCGACGGATTTCCATGTTTGGGCCCGGTCCCGCCGCAGCTCCGGTGTGGCCGCGCGGCAAGGTCGAGACGCCGCGCTCGCCGAGCCATTATCAGTCGCATGTGGCTGTATTAGTAAGCCAGAGCGTCGAAACACTCGGCACGCCCATCGAACGTCCGCATCTCGCCCGATTGATCAATGGCAACGGATTCAATCTACCCGACGACTTCGCGCTGGAGCACGCCGACTTCGTGCGCTTCATGGAATTCCAAGTTCCCGGAGCGATTTATGGCTACCTGCCGGGGCAAGGCGAACAATTACCCGATATCTACCGCCGCGCACGTTTCGATCTCACGGCGATCGGCTTCGATCGGGCAAGGCCGGCGACGACTTTGGTCTTCTCGGTCTGTTTCAGGTTGCTCGGGGACATCGCCGCGCGCCAAGCACTTCGATCGCTGGAGATCGACCTCGAAGCGGACCAAACGCCGATCGAGGAAGAGTCGGTGCTGGCTCTAGCACCCACCAAGCTCGCGCTGTCGCTCAATCTGCCAAATAGCGTCAACAAGGCGGTAGCGGAAATCCTGCTCGACCTAGAGGTCGGTGAGACCGGCAGTCTCAAGCCTAAAACCACACGCTGCATCTTTGACGATGGTACCAGCCTCGACTTTACCCCCGACGCCGTCGGGGCCAAGCTCCTACCCGCTTTCGACGATCCCGTCGACGAGCGCGCGCAAGGACTCGCTTTCACTAACATACAACCCGTGTTCGCGCGCGGTGATCACTCGATCTGGTTTGAGATCGGTATGCTCGGTACCGGTATGGGGCGAGGCTTTCAGGAGCGACTTGATTTCGATTGGTTCTTCGGAACGGGCGAAGTGCTCGCCGACAAGGGGACATTGTGTGAGGAACTACGGACCATGTTCGAAGCGCAGGCCGTAATGGTGCGCTTTTCGCATGCCGTGCCAATTTCGAGTTCGATCACTACAAAGTGAAACAACTGCCATGGAGGGCATGTCCGTCGAATTATTCGACTGCTATGCTTCTACCTGTCATCGACCCAGTTTGAGCGTCCGGTCCCGACATTCACTGACGGTTGATCGCGTGATGTTCGCTATGGGTGGGAAATTGCATCTCACCAACGGCAGCTATTGGCCCAGAGTGTGTAAAAACGCTCATAACCTGATCGTCTTGGGTCATTGACGTTCGTTGGTTGAGCGATCGCACGGCCAATGCTTCGAGTCGCATCGGTCGCGACCTGGAACACGTAACGCTGTTTTTACAGCCTCTGGGATGGGCCAAAACCAGCCTTTTTTATGCCGACAGCGCCTTCATCAAACCGTTAGCACCAATGATTTTCATGACCCGTTTCAAGTTGTAGGCGAGCACATTCAAGCTCATCTCTGCGCTCACCCCGGCCAGCTTTCGCGTCAGGAAGTGCGTTGCACCCATCCATTGTTTGAGCGTCCCGAAGGGATGCTCAACGGTCCGTTTTCGGACTCGCATCATCTCTGGTGCTTTGCTCAGCCGAAGCTGCATCTCCTCCAATACGTCTTCATGCTCCCAGCGTCGAACTCGTCGTTCCGTGCTCGGTGTGCACTGCAATTTCAACGCGCAGCCCTGGCATTTCGAACTCCAGTAACGATGCAACTTCAGGCCTTTTTCAACGTAGGAGTAGTGCCAGATCAGCGCCTCTCCAGCCGGGCAAATGTATTCGTTTTTTGCCGCGTCATAGACGAAGGCATCGTTATTGAAACGCCCGTCAGCCTTGGCTCCAGAGGTCATCGGTTTGGGCACATAGGCGGTGATGCCGGCATCGTGACAAGCCAGGATTTGTTCGCTTTTGAAATAACCTCGGTCCGCCACCACCGACAACGTTTCTGACGCTATCGCCTCGCGGGCCTGCTTGGCCATTGAACTGAGTTGATCGCGGTCGGAACCGACGTTGGTCACCTCATGTGCAACGATCAAATGGTGCTGAGTATCGACCGCTGTCTGCACGTTGTAGCCGACGATTCCTGTGCCGCGCGTCATCATGGAACGGGCGTCTGGATCGGTCAGTGAGACCTGTTTATCCGGCGATTCATTGAGCTGGATTTCGATCGCCTGAAGCTCCTTCATTTGAGTTTTGAGCTTGGCGATTTTCTCTTCCAGCCGCCCGGCACTGGGCTCGGAAGCTGTGGGTTCTTGCCGATCGGCAGCATCGAGTGCCGCCAGGTAACGGTTGATGCTCGATTCAATTTCTTCCATGCGCCGCTTCAGTTTGGCGCTGGTGAAATTGCGGTCGCGGTTGTTGACTGCTTTGAATTTACTGCCATCAATGGCGACCAGATTTTCTCCAAACAGTCCCAACTGCTGACACAGCACAACGAACTGGCGACAGACGCCTCGGATGGCCTTGCTGTTGTCTTTTCGGAAGTTAGCGATGGTCTTGAAGTCCGGCATCAAACGCCCGGTCAACCACATCAGTTCGACGTTGCGCTGGGCTTCTCGTTCCAGCCGCCGGCTCGACTGGATGCGGTTGAGATAGCCGTAGATGTAGATCTTCAGCAGGATCGCGGGGTGGTAAGCCGGCCGGCCAGTATCGGCTGGAATGGCACCTTCAAAACCCAGATTGACCAGGTCGAGTTCGTCGACGAAGACGTCGACTACCCGCACCGGATTGGTATCGCTGACGTAGTCGTCGAGGCTCTCGGGAAGTAAGGTGCCTTGGCCTCGATGTTCACCTTGGATAAAGCGCTTCATGGGCGATCCCTGCGATGAAATCATCAAAAATCATAGCAAGGGTTCGCGCAGGCGTTTTTACACACTCTGGGCCGTTCTCTGCCGGTCATGTCTCCACAAATCTTGCTGGTCAAATACAGTGCACATGACTGGTCAGGACGAATGCAAATGGGTGGGCAAGTCCGTGCAGTTACCCACTGTGCTATGAAGATGGCCGAGAGCAAAATTCTCATGCTCTGAGGAATCCATTCAAAGCATCTGGTCAAGTCCCATGCAAACAGCTGGTCAGGTCCAATGCAAATGGGTGGTCATATGCAATGCAAACGGGTGGTCAAGTAGGGTGCAATTTCGCAATGTTTGCTGAAATTCTGCGCGAGAATGCCTATGGTGCCTACCGTGTGCGGCTGGAAGCACTTCTCTACATCCCAACGGACGCTTCAGATCAGGATATCCATGAACTGATCGAGGCGGGTTTCTCGGCTGGTAGTGTCAAAGCCCTTTGCGACCTTGGCGCAATAAGCTCGCTAGAGCGCGATCAGATCATTCCACTCAAAGCTCTCAAAACGAGGTTGGCGCGCGGCCAACGATTGACGGTGGAGGAGAGCGATCGCCTGTTCCGTGTTGCACACATCATGGCCATGGCCCAGACGCTCTTCGGGGACGACGAAAAGGCCAAGCACTGGCTCTCCAAGTCCAAGGATCGCTTTTCGGGCAAAAGCCCTATTGCGATGCTTTCCACCACCCAGGGCACCCGACTGATTGAGGAGCTGCTGATTCAGATAGCAGAAGGGTTTGCATTTTGATCCTATGGCGCATTGGTACCTTTGCAAATATCACAGGCCGCGGGGGAAGGGCTGGTCAACGTTAGGGGTATATCGCCGGAAAACCAATCGTTTACCTAGCCTGCATGCCATCGGGGCCATGTTGGAGATTTTTGTATACCTTGAGTACTGAATAGGGAACTTCCCTAAAACACTCAATTTGCTCAAGGTCGAGATCACTTGACTCAGTACGAGACGCCAGACAACGCTCTGCAATAGTTCGACATCACCGGCGCTTAGCTAAGAGTTTTGGTCTGTATTGATCTCGCGTCGAATTCGTTCAAGCAGCGAGTCCAAATCTGTATCCGGATCGAGGAGCAAAAAGCTCTCAAGGAGGAGAGTGAGTGGATGCACACCCATTCTGTCGGCAAGCTCCGATGCCTTTTCCAATGTAACGTTCTTAAGGCCGCGCTCAAGCGTACTCAAATATGTCCTGCTACTGACGATTCCAAAATCTTCTTGGGTCAAACCCCGGCGAAGCCGTGTGTTACGTAACGCAATGGCAAACGCTTCCTTCAGTTCCATTTTGCATAACCCACAAAAGGAACGATGAAGCCTTTTTGAGCTCTATAGAGCTACAATCTATAGTGTTCATTTTGAGAGGGACTTATGCCCGCACTTCAGATTAGCGCCCGTCAGTTATCTGCGACGAGTAATGAGCACAGTCCTTCAACCATGCTGATAGTCGCGGTGGCGAACGTTGCGCAGCCGGAGCAGGGCATAGAGATAGTCAAACGGTTCTCCGGCCAACAGCTGATCGACCTGTTCAACGAAATGGATCGGCCTGATTCAGATAAGGCCATCGTTGGTGTCCTGCTGGCAATTCCTCCAAAACTTAACGGCTCTCCGCGTTGGATCGCTGAGAATGTGCTTAATGTTGGCCGAGTCGAGCTAAGGTTGGCGGATAACACTTGCTTGGATACATACGCCTACCGGCTTGCTTCAAAAGCTGTATTCAGAGACAACGCTAAGGTCGACCCAGCAGATATCCTGGGCTGGAGATCACTCTATGAAACGTCCAATGCGGATGGTGACGATGACCCAGAGCTTGTCGCCCATCAAACATGGTTGTCTATCGTCATTACTCGAATGGTCAACGCAGTAAATCTACCTGATGACGAGGATGCCCCTGAGTAGTTGTCGCTTCTCCATTGGTACCGTAGCTCAATCCCAACGGAGACATTTTTGTAGATCAAACCGGGGAGGAGGGTACGGATTCTTCTGGCTTTCAAACTTATCGACCTCCACGCTAATCATCGCTGCCGGCGTTAGGCCACGACGAGCGCAACGACGAAGCCCCCTTACCCAACAGTGTTCACGAGAGGCGGCCATGAAAGGAAGGCGTAAAGTCAAAACGTCTAAGTGGTTTTTAAAGGCTCAATTTGAGGCCGAAGCTCAGCGCATGATGGCAAATAGATCTAATGAAGTAGCACATAGATTTCTTGATGCGGCCTCGCAATTCGGAATAGAACATGAACCTACTGGGCACCTTGCGGGCGGCTAGCATAACCCTAATCCTCAAGGTGACCGAAGCTCCACACGCCTATTTTCGACCCGTTACATGTGGTCAGATAATGCCCCCAGGATGCATAGACAAATCTGAATTGCCTAGCTGACAGCCTAACCCTCATCAAGCGTCCCAGTATTTCTTCCGATATTGAGAGCCCCATGCACAAATCAGATCTTCCAGTGCTACTCACTCAGACTATCGAGGTAGTTATCCGCGCGGGGCAGCTACTTATTGCGGAATGGGCGAGGGTGAATGGACCACGAGGGAAGGGCGATAAGGCCATAGTAGACATAGAAATCGAACGCGTTCTACGCCAGCAACTTCTAGGACTTTTTTCTTGTGACTTCTGGGGCGAGGAAACCGGACATAGCCTTACGGGACATTCCTGGTGTTGGGTCGTCGATCCTAATGACGGTACGAGTGATTTTCTCAAAGGTCTCAAAGGGTCTGCCATTTCTGTCGGCCTCCTGCATAAGCAAATTCCGGTGTTGGGCGTGGTCTACGCACCAGTCACTGTTGAGGGCTCGCCTGATTGCATCGCCTGGTCTGAGGGACTACCCGATTTGTTACGCAATGGACAGCCAGTAGCAAGAAAGCTCTCTGGACTGGCATTGTCGAGTAGCTCCTACGTGATGGTGAGTGCCGCCGCGATTTTCAAGCCAGAGATCAATCGTGAGCTCTGTACCCCCAGCAGTTTTGTTGCGATGCCCTCAATTGCCTATAGGCTTGCAAAAGTCGCCGCAGGAGATGGCGTCTGCGGAGTTTCTCTGTACGCGGCTTCTGCACATGACGTCGTTGCAGGACACGCGTTGTTGCGAGGTGCGGGTGGCATTTTGCTCAATGAAAATGGTGAGTCAATTTGCTATGTAACAGAAGCAAACATGCAGACGGTCTCAAGACGCTGCTTCGGAGGATCAGAGATCGCGTGTCGGACATTGGTGGCTCGAGATTGGAATCGTATTTTCACAGCGAAGGAGAGCCAAGCTTAAATCATTGAATTTAGCGTTTATAATCAAGCCATACCAATGTTGACGCCTGAGGTGTCAGGCAATTTTCCCGCTGCTCACCAGCAGCGCGCTTCGTGCATCAGGAGAATTGGAAGGTAACTAGGAGGCCAACCCATGACGATTGATCCCGATAAAGATGTCAAAGCTAGCGCGATTGAGGCATTCAGTCGGGTCGAGAGCTCAGCTCCTGCGGGTAAACCACTAAAGGAACATGGAATAGACGTGTGTCCTCGCCCAGGGGCGGCGCCTGCAGGAAGAAAAGAAAAGCGTCGGACTATCGAAGAAAGAGAAGATGAGATGGCTGCCCTTGCCAGAGCTCATATTCTGACATGCGGAGACTTCCTGCTAGTTCAGGAACTAGCTAACCATCTGGGTATTCACGTTGAGCTCCTGAGTCCCGCACTCAAGGAGTGGGAAGCGGACCACCGAATTTTCTCGATCGATCACGATGGTTGCAGGTCTTTTCCAGTATACGCCTTCCCATCGCAAGGCGGCGCCAGCCCGATTCCCGGGCTTAGAGATGTATTATCTGTTCTCTGTCCTATGAAAGATGGATGGGGAGTTTCATTCTGGTTTATCTCTCCCAACGGATGGCTTGGAGGTAAGCGCCCACAGGATCTGCTTTCCACCGACCCAAACCGCGTGGTATTAGCTGCACAGGAAGAGGCTAGGGGTGTCATGCATGGCTAAGTCCGCGAGCGCCTCGCCATAGGAGGTCACATAATCCCGCGGTATCCAGGAACACCCACCTTGAGCGGGAAAAATCGATATTAAAAAGGCTACCGAGCTCTTGATGTCGGAAGATAACGAGCGACCGCGCTGATCAAACAGTTGAGCGTCCATAAGCCGATTGATTGGCCGTGCAAAGTGTTTGATATCACCCACTCAACCTACCACGCCCACCGCCTCAGGCGCCGAAAGCCCGGTGTCGAAATGCCTCGGTTGTGCAGCCGTATAAAAGAACTGTTCTCGTTAAATCGCAGTGCTGCCGGCAGCCGTAGCGAGCTACTCACGACTAAAAGTCCATCTTTTGTGACGCATCCGACGGAAACTCCATGAATCCGTTCGAGCGCGACGAAAAGTCCAGAATTTCTGTCTTATTGGGATTCTGGAAGCCTTAAAAATGGGTAAATAGTCCAAGATTTCTGTCGATGCGGGGCCGCTCTCAGTTCTAATGTCATCACTCTCATTTCTAATGATCACCTACGACCGCCTTCGCGAGCAAGCCCGCTCCCACAGGGAGATCGGCGTCATCTACGTAGAACTACGTAGACGCCACGTACGTAGTAACGCGGATTTATTTGTGGACGACATGCGCAGATATTGGGCCAGCTCCGCACTGCGGACACAATTATAAAAATTACCGCCGCAGTCACTGGCTGTCGGCAGGAGACACGCTATGCCCCGTCTGGCTAAACACCTCGCCTGGTTTGCCGTGGCTGTCCTGGGAGCGATTGCGCTGAGTGTCGTGGCCCTGCGCCGCGGCGAAGCGATCAACGCCCTGTGGATCGTAGTCGCAGCCGTCGCCATCTACCTCGTTGCCTACCGCTACTACAGCCTGTTCATCGCCAACAAAGTGATGCAACTCGACCCCAATCGAGCCACTCCGGCTGTGCTCAATAACGATGGTCTGGACTACGTGCCGACCAACAAACATGTCCTGTTCGGTCACCACTTCGCGGCCATTGCCGGTGCAGGTCCGCTGGTCGGCCCGGTGTTGGCGGCGCAGATGGGCTACCTGCCCGGCACGCTGTGGCTGATCGCCGGCGTGGTGCTGGCCGGTGCGGTGCAGGACTTCATGGTCCTGTTCATGTCCACCCGCCGCAACGGTCGTTCCCTGGGCGACATGGTCCGTGAGGAAATGGGCCGCATCCCCGGCACCATCGCGCTGTTCGGCTGCTTCCTGATCATGGTCATCATCCTCGCGGTGCTGGCGCTGATCGTGGTGAAGGCCCTGGCCGAAAGCCCTTGGGGCATTTTCACGGTAATGGCGACCATCCCGATCGCGATGTTCATGGGCATCTACATGCGCTACATCCGCCCGGGTCGCATTGGTGAAATCTCGGTGATCGGCGTGCTGTTGCTGCTGGGCTCGATCTGGCTCGGCGGGCAGATTGCCGCGGATCCGGTGTGGGCCAAGGCCTTTACCTTTACCGGTATCCAGATCACCTGGATGCTGATCGGCTACGGTTTTGTCGCGGCGGTACTGCCGGTGTGGCTGATCCTGGCACCCCGTGACTATCTCTCCACCTTCCTGAAAATCGGCACCATCGTCGCCCTGGCGATTGGCATCCTGGTGACCATGCCCGAGCTGAGAATGCCGGCCCTGACCCAGTTCGTCGACGGCACCGGTCCGGTTTGGAAGGGCGGTCTGTTCCCGTTCCTGTTCATCACCATCGCCTGTGGCGCGGTCTCCGGTTTCCACTCGCTGATTGCTTCCGGCACCACGCCCAAGCTGCTCGCCAGTGAGGGGCATGCCCGCTACATCGGTTACGGCGGCATGCTAATGGAGTCGTTCGTCGCCATCATGGCCATGGTTGCCGCGTCGGTGATCGATCCGGGTGTGTATTTCGCCATGAACAGCCCGGCCGCTGTAGTCGGTGCCGATGCGGTGACCGTTGCGCAAACCGTCAGCAGTTGGGGCTTCGCCATTACCCCGGAAGCCTTGCAAGCCGTAGCCCATGACATCGGTGAAACCACCATCCTGGCCCGTGCCGGTGGTGCGCCGACCCTGGCGGTCGGTATCGCGCAGATCCTGCACAGTGTTCTGCCGGGTGAAAACACTATGGCGTTCTGGTACCACTTCGCGATCCTGTTCGAAGCGCTGTTCATCCTCACCGCAGTGGATGCCGGTACCCGTGCCGGTCGCTTCATGCTCCAGGACTTGCTCGGCTCTTTCGTGCCGGCGCTCAAACGCACCGAATCCTGGACCGCCAACCTGGTGGCCACCGCCGGTTGCGTGGCCATGTGGGGTTATCTGCTGTACCAGGGCGTGATCGATCCACTGGGTGGCATCAACACCCTGTGGCCGCTGTTCGGTATCTCCAACCAGATGCTGGCCGGTATCGCGCTGATGCTCGGCACCGTGGTGCTGATCAAGATGAAGCGCCAGCGTTATGTGTGGGTGACCTTGCTGCCGGCCGTATGGCTGCTGATCTGCACCACCACCGCCGGCTTCATCAAGCTGTTCGACGCCAACCCGGCGATCGGCTTCCTGGCCCTGGCGAAGAAGTACAGCGATGCGCTGGCCAATGGTCAGGTGCTGGCCCCGGCCAAGAGCATCGACCAGATGCAGCATGTGATCTTCAACGCCTACACCAACGCGACCCTGACTGCGCTGTTCCTGTTCGTGGTGTTCAGCATCCTGTTCTTTGCGCTCAAGGTCGGCATCGCTGCCTGGGGCACCAAGGAACGCACGGATAAAGAAGCGCCATATCAAGCGCTGCCGGATGCCTGATCATGTTCAATGACCTGAGTCGCCTCGGTAAATACCTCGGTCAGGCCGCGCGCCTGATGGTCGGCATGCCCGACTACGACAACTACGTCGAGCATATGCAGACCAAGCACCCGGACAAACCGGTGATGGACTACGAGGCGTTCTTCCGCGAGCGCCAGGAGGCCCGTTACGGCAGTAAAGCCGGACCGAAGTGCTGTTGAGTGACATAAAAAAACCGGCTGAAAGGCCGGTTTTTTATTGAATACAGGAATGCCCTGATGACAACATCCTTGCAGCCAATGCTGCTCATCCACTGTGCAACTCGTTACTGATTTGAACTGTTTATCAGCTATCTCCAAAGATGGAGCGACAGTTTCCCCGACCGGGACTTTAATGGAGGGTCTGGAGCGACTGATCGCGGGGCTGTCATAGCCTCAAGGCTATGGATCCCATACCGAAAAGCTATTTCATCAATCGGTGATCCGGAGCCACGCTCAAAGGTGGTTAGCTGAAAACAAAATCAAGAGGAGATGCCATGTCAACTGAATCGAAATGCCCGTTCAATCACGCCGCTGGCGGTGGCACGACGAACCGCGACTGGTGGCCGAACCAACTGAACCTGAAGATCTTGAGTCAACACTCGCCCAAGTCTGACCCGCTGGGAGGCGACTTCAACTACGCCGAAGCCTTCAAGAGCCTGGACTTCCAGGCGCTGAAAAACGACCTGACTGCGCTGATGACCGATTCCCAGGATTGGTGGCCAGCGGACTTCGGTCACTATGGGCCTTTCTTTATCCGCATGTCCTGGCACGCCGCAGGCACCTATCGCACCGGTGACGGTCGAGGTGGTGCCGGTTCCGGCCAGCAACGTTTTGCGCCGCTCAACAGCTGGCCGGACAACGTCAGCCTCGACAAGGCCCGTCGGCTGCTCTGGCCGGTCAAGCAAAAGTACGGCAACAAAATCTCCTGGGCCGACCTGATCGTCCTCGCCGGCAACGTCGCACTGGAATCCATGGGCTTCAAGACCTTTGGTTTTTCCGCTGGCCGCCCCGATGTCTGGGAACCGGACGAAGACGTCTACTGGGGGGCTGAAGGCAAGTGGCTGGGTGGCGACGTGCGTTATGGCAAGGATGCCGGGCAAAATCCCGTAGAGCGCACTCTGGAAACCCCCCTCGCAGCCGTGCAGATGGGCCTGATCTACGTAAACCCGGAGGGCCCTGAAGGCAACTCCGATCCGGTTTCCGCCGGGATAGATATCCGTGAAACCTTTGCGCGCATGGCAATGAACGATGAGGAAACCGTCGCGCTGATCGCGGGCGGTCACGCCTTCGGCAAAACCCACGGTGCGGGTCCCGTCGATCATGTCGGACCTGAGCCCGAAGCCGCCGGCCTCGAACTGCAAGGCCTGGGCTGGAAGAGCACGTTCGGTACCGGTAAAGGTGGCGACACCATCTCCAGCGGCCTGGAAGTCACCTGGACGACCACGCCAACCCAGTGGAGCAACAACTACCTGGAGAACCTGTTCGGTTACGAATGGGAACTGACCAAGAGCCCGGCGGGGGCAAACCAGTGGAAGCCGAAAAACGGCGCGGGTGCCGGCACCATTCCGGATGCACACGATCCGTCCAGACGGCGCGATCCGACCATGCTGACCACGGACCTGTCGCTACGCTTCGACCCGATCTATGAACCGATTTCGCGGCGCTTCCTGGCCAATCCAGACCAGTTGGCCGACGCGTTCGCCCGTGCCTGGTACAAGCTGATTCACCGTGACATGGGTCCGCTCTCACGCTACTTCGGCCCGGAAATGCCGAACGAAGAACTGCTGTGGCAAGACCCGATCCCTGCCGTCGATCATCCGCTGGTCAATGACAGTGACGTGGCGGGCCTGAAAAGCAAGGTGCTGGCGTCCGGCCTGTCGGTCTCGCAGCTTGTATCTACAGCTTGGGCGGCGGCTTCCAGCTTCCGTGGCTCCGACAAGCGCGGCGGTGCCAACGGCGGGCGTCTGCGCCTGGCACCGCAAAAGTCCTGGGAGGCCAACCAGCCAGAGCAACTGGCCAATGTGCTGGCCAAACTCGAAGGCATCCAGAACGAGTTCAATAGCGCGCAAACCGATGGCAAGAAAATCTCCCTGGCCGACCTGATCGTGCTCGCCGGTGGCGCGGGTGTCGAACAGGCTGCGAAAAACGCCGGCCACAGTGTGACGGTGCCGTTCAGCCCGGGACGCATGGACGCCAGCCAGGAACAGACCGATGTCGAGTCCTTCGGATTCCTTGAACCGATTGCCGACGGCTTCCGTAATTACCTGAAGCAACAGTACCGGGTGCCGGCCGAAAAATTGCTGATCGACAAGGCACAACTGCTGACGCTCAGTGCGCCGGAAATGACGGTATTGCTGGGTGGCTTGCGCGGGTTGGACATCAATGTCGGCCAGAGCAAACACGGTGTGTTCACCACGCGTCCGGAAGCCTTGACCAACGACTTCTTCACCAACCTGCTGGATATGGGCGTGGAGTGGAAGCCCGTGTCGGATGCCCAGCAAGAGTATGAAGGACGTGATCGCAAAACCGGTGCAGTGAAGTGGACGGGCACCCGGGTTGACCTGGTCTTTGGTTCCAATGCGCAGTTGCGTGCGCTGGCTGAAGTCTATGCCTGCGCCGATGCGCAGCAGAAGTTCGTCAAGGACTTCGTCGCTGCGTGGACCAAAGTGATGAATTTAGACCGGTTCGACTTAAACCGCACTGTCTAGAGGGGATGTTGTCATAACGCTGGTTGTTGATGTTTGGTGGGCTGGCATGGGTAGTTTTAATGTGGTTCCTGCAAGCTATGATCGATACACACACTCAACACAAAAACCCGGCCACCGTGCCGGGTTTTTGTTGCCCGTTCATCTGCTCGAATGCACCCTGCAATCCACACAGCTTCAAACCAATACGACTTGCACTGTGACAAGACGCCCGGTGGGATCGATCGGCGAGCCAAGTAAGTCGCGACACGTTTCGCGAATCGTAAGCGTCTGGCCAAGGCATGATGGTCACCTTCCGACAAGAGAAAGCGAGCTCTCTCCTGTCGGTCCCTTTCATACATTGGAGCTTGTCAGCGCTTGGCAAAGCTGTGCCCGAATGATCGCGCCCTGTGATTTACGATAATGGCGGGATTACTTCTCGACCAGTATTTTCGGGTTGGCACTGCCCCAGACGGTATAGAGGTCGGCCAGTAGCGCACCGTTGATCTCTTCGACTTCAGCCTGGCTGACCTCGCTTGCGCCTTGTTTGCCAAACAGCACTACTTCATCATCCGCCTTGACGTCGGGTGCATCCGTGACATCGACCATCACGGTGTTCATCGAAACCTTGCCTACCACCGGCACGCGATGACCATTGATCAACACCACGCCTTTATTGGTGAACACACGGCGATAGCCATCGGAGTAACCGACCGTGATATTGGCCAGTTTCGAATCACGTGTCAGTGTGAAGGTGCGGTCGTAACCCACTGTGTTTCCAGCGGGATAGTTATTGACCGAGGCGACATGCGACTTGAACTGCATCACGCGCCGATATTCAGTGCGCGAAATGACGGTATCGCCAAACAATGCGCCGCCCGTGCGCACCATGTCCAGGCGCGATTCGGGTACTTCCAGGGTGGCGAAGGAGTTGGCCGCGTGCAGGGTGATTTTCTTGCGATCGAGCTGGGCCACGTCCATCAGCCAGGCCGCTTGTTCGTTGAAGGTTGCCAGGCCCTTGCGTACATCGTCCTTATCTTCCACGGCGAAGTGGGTCATGATTGCGACCACTTCCAGATTCGGTACCTTTGTGATTGCCACGGCGTCTTTCTTGCCCTGTTCGGTGGCCATTTCCACGCCGTTACGGCTCATGCCGCTTGAGTTGAGACCGATGTGCACCTGCAGTTTGCGACCGTGTTTATGTGCAAGATCGGCCGCCTGGCGGGCGAAATCGAGGTTGCCAACCAGTTCCTCGACGTTGTACTGCAGAGCATTTTCCAGCTCCCCCAGGGAGGCGGTGCGAACACGGATTAACTGGCCTTTAAAACCGCTTTCGCGAACCACTCGCGCCTCTTCGTTACTGGCGACCGCTACACACGGTACACCCAGCGCGATCACTGAAGGCATCACCAACCCGATACCATGACCATAAGCGTCGGCTTTCAGTACCGCACAGAGTTTCGACTTGCCGGCCAGCTCGGCTTGCAGGGTACGGATATTGTGTTCTAACGCGGTCTTATTGATTTCTATCCAGGCATTACTGATTTGCGCAGTCAGCTCGGAGTTACCGCTAGCGAGTGACAGCGGCGGCGCCGCCTGGGCATTGCTCTGTAAAAAAACCAGGCCGAGGGACAACGCTAGAACAGTACGGGTAAAGGGCATTTGAAACTCTCCATGTAATCGGTCTTTTTATTATTCCGGTGCCGATTATTGGAAGGCGATGTAAGTTGCCGTTGTACGCCGGGTTCGAAGATGTAAAAACATGTAAGGAATTTGTTCGCGCTCAGCTTGGCCCTAAGCGATGGCATCAGGAAGGTTTGTTGCCAGAACGGTTACCGCACAACAGAAATTCATGTCGCGACATTGGAGAGGGCACGACCAACGCCACTCGCCTGCACGGGCACGCTCAGGTGCAGACCAACATCATGGTGAAGTGAACTGTTCAATGCTGTGGATTCATCTGTCTGCACCAGCTACTTTGAGATTTCACGCAAGGAGTTCGGACATGGCAGATAAATATGTTGGAAAAATAGTTGGGGTTGGCACAGATAACCAGGAATACGTGATTAACATCTATCAGGACGAGACCGTTGAGCGCTCGCCAACTGGCATGGTTCGACATGAAGGTCTGAAGCATTTCGAAATGCAATTTGGTGGTGCCGTGAATAAAATTTCCGAAACTGAGTACGAGATTGTCGCTACGGGAGTTAGGGTCACTGTGCATGA
This sequence comes from Pseudomonas sp. BF-R-30, assembly GCF_019956175.1. Taxonomy (NCBI): domain Bacteria; kingdom Pseudomonadati; phylum Pseudomonadota; class Gammaproteobacteria; order Pseudomonadales; family Pseudomonadaceae; genus Pseudomonas; species Pseudomonas sp. BF-R-30. The sequence continues at coordinate 165,323 of NZ_JAHBDE010000003.1, forward strand.
TGGTGAAAGCTAAGAGGGTCGGCCTCTCATGCCTGACGGTGAAAGAGTTCGGCTTCATCGGCGTGCTCGGCGTAGAGCAGGCTCGTCAGCTTGGCAAGCGCTGGGCTGAGCGAAAGGCAGACGAGATCCAGTTCGCGACACGTTTCGCGAATTAGCAAATTGTGTCGCGGATACCGGGAAGGCTCGAGTGCTATTCGCGAAGCTATCTGCCATCAATCGAATACTTGCCAGGACCAGTAATGCCCAGCAGCAGCAAGCCGCCCATGATACTGAGGTTCTTGAAATATTGGGTCATGTTGGCCGCGCGCTCTGGGTCAACCATAGTCCAAAAGTGATGTCCGATTAGAGCAGTACCGAGTACGAACAAGACGTAGAGAAATGCGAGTGGGCGGGTGTAGAAACCCACGACTATCGCTATAGCGACAAAGAACTCCATGACGACCGCAATCCCCGCAGCGACCATGGGCATGGGCACGCCGAGAGAGCTCATGTAAGTAGCGGTACCGTCAAAGTTGGTCAGTTTGCCCCAGCCGGAAATGATGAAAAGGATCATCAGAAGGATGCGCGCGAGCAGGATGATCTCGTTTCTCTGATTCTCGAACAGGTTGTATCTCATGATTACCTTCCTTTTGTGATGGGCAGTTTTATATTAGCTGCCGCCTGGAAGTTCGCCTGGGCACGACAACGCACTCTCTTCTGGTAGGACTCTGAAGGATTCCCATGACAACCAAGCAACCCGACTGGGAGGCAATTGAACGTGCCTCCCGGGCCGGATTGCTTTCCACCCGTGAGATCGCATCTGCCCAGGGCATCACCCACGGTGCAATCAATAAGCGCGCCAAGCGTGATGGGTGGGAGCGAGACCTCAAGGTGCCGGTCAACAGCATCATTCACCTGCCTGTGCAAGCGCGGCAACCAGTTCATCGGTGGTCAGGATGGCGTGAGCGAAGGTCGGACCGTTCAGCTCATGGGCCGAATGCATCATCTCCTGCATGAAGGCCGCGGTCGCATCCCGCACCAGGGTGACGTGATAGCCGAGTTCCTGAGCGTAACGGGCGGTTGCCTCGATGCAGGTATTGGCCAGCAGGCCGACGATGATCACGTGGGTGATACCCTTTTGTTTGAGGCGAAAATCGAGGTCTGTATTGGCAAAACCGCTGGAGCCCCAATGTTCCTGCACGACGATGTCACCGTCCTTCGGCGCGAAGTCGGGGTGCCATTCGCCGCCCCATTCACCCCGTGCGAAGTGATGCATATGCATGACCTTGCACTGGGTGGGGCTTGGGTGATCCCAGTTTTCGTAGTCGCCTTTTTCCCAGCGGCGGTGCGGTACGATGACCACCGGGATGTTGAGCGCGCGAATGGTGCGATCAAGCGTGCGCAGGTTGTCGAGCAGGCCGACTTGCTTGGCCATTGGCTCGATCAAGGGGTAGATCTTTCCGCCCTCCGACAGAAAGTCGTTGTAGGGGTCGACCAGCAGATAGGCAGTCCGGTCAAGAGGGTAGGTGGCGTTGGGCATGACGGTTCTCCGCAAAACAATCCGTGGATGGTGAAGTGTAGTTGCTCAGGATTTACGTTGATATGATAATCATAGCAACTAGGAAAGAGGCAATGCCGCATGTCGGTGAAAACAACCGTTTCTGAAACCCTGTGTCCGATCTCCCGGGCCGAAGTCATCGTTGGCGACCGCTGGACGGTGCTGGTGTTGCGGGAGTTGTTCATGGGCAGCCATCGCTTTGATGACATCCAGGCGCAGACCGGCGCTACGCCGCAAATGGTCGCGGCGCGCTTGAAGAGCATGGAGGCCGACGGGCTCGTAGAGCGCCGCGCTTATAGTGAGCGGCCAAAACGCTACGAATATCACCTCACGGAAAAAGGCGACGCGTTCTACTCGGTGGTCCTGGCGTTGCGGGCCTGGGGTGAAACCTGGTGCAAGTCGCCCGAGGAAGGCCTGGCGGTGGTCTATACCCACCGCAGTTGTGGCGAGCCGGCCGGGCTCGGACCGATGTGCGCCCATTGCGGGCAGCCCTTGCGCCGCGCGGACCTGATCAGTGAGCCGAGTGCCGCCTATGTCGCCGAACGCAGCGCCCGGCGCGACGCTTTCAAGGGCAGTCGCGGGGCGGCGGGGGAATAAGACCAACGACGTGCCCGCAGCTGCGGGTTTGTATCCGCAGGTATCCGCAACGACCGCCGTTACCGGGGCATACAAAACCGCTGTTTCCCGACACCTGGGCGATACACGGCGGCCTTCAAATGGAACCACCGGCACCGCGCCACTTTCGGCGCGGCCTGGCGTGGTTCAATTGGAGGAAAGACAATGTTGCGTACCCACACCCGTCACACCCTCGGCAAGCTTGGTCTGGCTCTGGCCGCCGCTGGGCTCGCCACTGTAGCGAGTCTCTCTCAAGCCCAGGAAACACAGCCGGCCCCGGCGATGAAAAGCTGGCAGCAGGGCCTGCATCGCACCGACCTGGTACGCGAAGACCTGGGCGCCGCCGATCGCGAAGTCCTTCAGGTGCTCGTGGACTTCGATCCGGGCGTGACTTCGCCCAAACATGCTCACCCGGGCGTAGAGGTGGCGCACGTGATCAGCGGTACCTTTGAGTATCAACTGGAAGGTCGGGCACCGGTGACGCTCAAGGCCGGTGATTCGTTGTACATCCCTGACGGCGTCGCCCATGTGGCGAAGAACGTGGGTGGAGGCAAGGCCTCGGAACTGGCGACCTACATCGTGAAGAAAGGCGAACCGCTGCTGATCCTGAAGGAATAGTAGGAGCGAGCTTGCTCGCGATGGTCGTTAACGAAAACGCGCGCTTGCTGGCTATGCGCGGCGCTCTTGAGACCATCGCGAGCTCGCTCCTACACCTACAGCAATTGCGGTGTTCAAAAAGCCTGGCCTGACCGGTATCAAGACGTCAGGCCAGGCTTTTCCGCATCGGTCAAACCAGATTGATTTCGACGTCGATGTTGCCGCGGGTCGCTTTGGAGTACGGGCAAGTCTGATGCGCCATTTCCACCACCTTGCGTGCGATGGTCGGGTCCAGGCCCGGCAGGCTGACATTCAGACGGGCTTGAAGGAAGAAAGCGTTTTCGGACTTGCCCAGATCGATTTCGGCATCCACCGCAACGTCGTTCGGCAAGGCCACTTTCAGCGCGACGGATGCCTTGCCCATCGCCCCGATGAAACAAGCCGACCAACCCGCCGCCAGCAGTTGCTCAGGATTGGTGCCAGCACCTGAAGAGCCGGGAGGCGAAAGCTTGATGTCCAGACGTCCGTCGGTGCTGCGCGCCTGACCGTCGCGGCCGCCGGTGGTGTGGGTCTTGCCGGTGTACAGCACGGTATCGATTGCATTGATCATGGTGGTTTTTCCTGTCAGTGGGTCGCTGGAATGCTCGGAAAACCTGCGCTTTCCGATGCGCCACACTTTTTCATTTCCATGTACTGCACATATGTCCTGAACCTGGCGGATTTGTATCGCTGTGTAAGGTGGCCGGGGGGAAGTACAGTTCGATACAAACCACTTGAATGCCTCCGACTGGGGAGGGTGTGGCGGTCAAGCTTGGCGTTCCACACTCAGTTTCCCGGTGGTGTTATTGACTGCAAACCTCCCACACGCACCCGCGTAGCCAGCGATGGGCCGGGTCGGCGTCCATGCGCGGGTGCCACAGCATCGAAACCGTGATCGCCGGCGTGGGGAACGGCAGGGCAAAGCAATGCATTCCCTGGCACAGGTTGCCGACGTGCCGCTGCGGTACGCTGGCGACCAGGTCCGAAGCCCGCGCCAAAGCAATCGCCGAAGAGAAGCCAGCGACAATGGTGGCGATGTCGCGCGTCAGTCCCAGCTCATTCAAGGCATCGTCCATGACGCCTTTTTCGTGGCCCCGACGCGAGACCAGGATGTGCCGGGCGGCGGCATAACGAACCGCTGTCATCTCGCCTCGAGCCAGTGGATGACCCTTGCGCACCACGCCAATGAACCGGTCGCGAAACAGCATCCGGGTCCGCACTTCCGGGCTGGTCGATTCGCCGATCACACCGGTTTCCAGGTCCACCGAGCCGTCGCGCAGCAGGGTGCTGTCCTTGTTCAGCTTCTGCACGAAATTCAGGCGGACACCGGGTGCTTCCTGGTGGAGGCGGGCGATCAGTGGTGGTCCGAAATTTTCCACGAAGCCATCGCTGGTGCGCAGGGTGAAGGTGCGCGCCAGTTGATTGAGGTCCAGTGCCTCGGCGGGGCGCAGGACGGCTTCGGCATCCTGCACGAGTGCGCCGACGCGTTCACGCAGCTCCAGCGCCCGGGGCGTGGGAACCAGTCCGCGACCGGCCCGCACCAGCAGCGGATCACCCGTGGTTTCGCGCAACCGCGCCAGCGCCCGGCTCATGGCTGAGGGGCTCAGGCGCAAACGCTGCGCAGCGCGGGCCACGCTGCCTTCTTCGAGCAACACGTTCAGGGTGATCAGCAGATTCAGGTCTGGCATCGAATCAATTCCTGTGGGAGCGAGCCCTGTGGCGAGGGGGCTTGCCCCCGTTGGGTTGCGAAGCAGCCCCAAAATCTCTGATGCACCAAAGATCTTGTGAGTGCTACGCACTCAAACGGGGGCAAGCCCCCTCGCCACAGGGCTCGCTACCACATTTTTGAGTGTGGCGTTGTATGCACGTATAAAGTGCAAATGCTGCGTCTTCCGCCATGTTAGGTGCGGGCTTAGGCTCGAGACAACCTATTTGCGGAGTCGCGAGAAAATGAAGTCCATATCGATTCGGGGTGCCTTGGCCAGCCTGTCGTTATCCATGTTGCTGTCGTCCCTGGGCGCCAGCATTGCCAACGTGGGTTTACCGACACTGGCCGCAGCGTTCTCGGCCTCCTTCCAGCAAGTGCAATGGGTGGTGCTCGCTTACCTGCTGGCGATCACGGCGCTGATCGTCAGTGTCGGCCGGCTCGGCGACATCATTGGCCGTCGGCGATTGCTGCTGATCGGCATTGCGGTGTTCACCGTCGCCTCGTTCCTGTGCGCCCTGGCGGCCAGTCTGTGGTTGCTGATTGCCGCAAGGGCCTTACAGGGCATCGGCGCGGCCATCATGATGGCGTTGACCATGGCGCTGGTGAGCGAGGCGGTGCCCAAGGCAAAACTGGGCAGTGCGATGGGCCTGCTCGGCACCATGTCGGCGATTGGCACGTCGCTCGGCCCGACCCTCGGCGGTTTCTTGATTGCCAATCTGGGGTGGCAGGCGATTTTTCTGGTCAATGTGCCGTTGGGTGTTTTGGCGATTGGGCTCGCGCATCGTTTTTTACCGAAAGATTGCCGTGAGAAAAGGGCGGATCGAGCGGGTTTCGATGTCCTCGGCACCTTGGTACTGGTCTTGACACTGCTGGCCTATGCGCTGGCGATGACCCTCGGGCGTGGCGGTTTTGGTCCGCTGAACACGGCACTGTTGCTGGTGGCGATGGTCGGGGCGGGCGTGTTTGTGTTCGTCGAGCGCACAGCCGAGTCACCGCTGGTTCGACTGACGATATTCCGCAATCCGCAGCTGAGTGCAGGTTTCGCCATGAGCGTGCTGGTGACGACCGTGGTCATGACCACCCTGGTGGTGGGGCCGTTTTATCTCTCCGGCGCACTGGCGTTGAATGCAGCGAGCGTTGGCCTGGTGATGTCGGCGGGGCCGCTGGTCGCCGCATTGGCCGGGGTTCCGGCGGGTCGATGGGTCGACGGATTGGGCGCGCATCGATCCAGCATGCTCGGATTGATTGCCATGTTGACCGGCGCTTGCATCCTGCCCGCCGTGCCAACGGGCTTCGGTGCGTTCGGCTACATCGTGCCACTGGTGGTCATTACCGCCGGTTACGCGCTGTTCCAGGCGGCCAACAATACCGCCGTCATGTCGAATATTGCGACGCCGCAGCGTGGCGTGGTGTCCGGTTTGCTCGGGTTGTCGCGCAATCTTGGCTTGATCACCGGCGCTAGCCTGATGGGCGCAGTGTTCGCCTTCGGTTCGGCCAGCAACGATGTTTTGCAAGCGCAACCCGAAGCCATCGCACAGGGAATGCGGTTGACGTTCGTGGTCGCCGCCGGGCTGATCCTCGTCGCCCTGGTGATTGGCGCAGTCAGCAAAATCGTTTCACGTCGCCTGATCGCGCCGTGCTGAAAAACGGCGCGACTGTCGTGAAAACGACCTGTTTGCGCTGAACGCGAAGCCTCGCGAGTTTTCTGTTGAACGAGTGTTCAGTCTGGACTATGTTGAGGGCCACCTTCCCCCGGCTGGTTGCGGGCTTGCGTTTCTTCAATTCGAACGAGGCACTGGCATGCGGTTTTCACCCTTTGTTGAACGGATCAGTGGCCAAGGCGTTGCTGCCTGGGATATCCACTACGCGGCCAACGCTGCGCAGCGCAATGGCGAGGACGTGATCATCCTAAGCGTCGGCGACCCGGATTTCCCCACTCCCGATTTCATTACCGATGCCGCCATCCACGCCCTGCGCGAAGGGGATACCCACTACACCGAAATCGCCGGTCGACAGGCCCTGCGCGAGGCCATTGCCGGCCGCTACAGCCAATTGATCGACCGCGAACTGCAGGCGACCAACGTCATTCTCACGGCAGGTGCGCAGAACGCCTTGTTCGCCACCTCGATGTGCCTGCTCGGTGCCGGCGACGAAGTGATTGCCTTCGATCCGATGTACGTCACCTACGAAGCGACCCTCAAGGCGTCCGGCGCCACGCTGGTGCGGGTGCCCTGTGCGGCGGACTCGGGTTTCCGCCTCGATGCCGCCGTGTTGGCCAAGGCCATTACCCCGCGTACCCGGGCGATTTTCTTCTCCAACCCGAACAACCCCACCGGCGTGGTGCTGGGTCGTGAAGAACTGCAAGCCATCGCCGACCTCGCCATTGCCCATGACCTGTGGGTGGTGGTGGACGAGGTCTACGAGAGCCTCGCCTATGAGCGTGAACACCAAAGTCTGGCGGCGCTGCCGGGCATGGCCGAGCGCTGCGTGGTGATTGGCAGCCTGTCCAAATCCCATGCCATGACCGGTTGGCGCATCGGCTGGGTCGTGGCCAATCAAGCCCTGGTCAACCATGTCGAAACCCTGGTGTTGAGCATGCTGTACGGCTTGCCCGGGTTTGTCATGGAAGCGGCGCTCAAGGCCGTGCAGTCCCATGACGAAGTCACCCACGGCATGCGCGAGATCTATCGTCGGCGCCGCGATCTGGTGGTGTCCGGCCTGGCCGATTGCCCGGGCATCAGCGTGCTCAACCCCGATGCCGGCATGTTCGTGCTGGTGGATGTGCGCGGCACCGGCCTGACCTCGCTGGAGTTCGCCTGGCGCCTGCTGCGCGAAGCCGGTGTCTCGGTGCTGGATGCCGCGGCATTCGGTGAGCCGGCCCAAGGGTTTGTACGGCTGTCGTTCACCCTGAGTGACGAGCGACTGGCCCAGGCCTGCCAGCGTATTCGCGGCTTTGTCCAGGTACTCAATGGTGAAGCGCCCAGGCCGGTGATCGGCACGGTGACCAGCACCGCGACCGTCGAACCGGCCGCGGCCAGGACCATGATCGAGGTCGATGGCCTGCACAAACGCTTCGGCAATATCGAAGTGCTCAAGGGTGTTTCCCTGACCGCCCGCGAGGGCGAAGTGATCTCCCTGATCGGTGCCAGCGGCTCGGGCAAAAGTACCTTGCTGCGCTGCATCAACATGCTCGAAGTGCCGGACCAGGGACGCATCCTGGTCGACGGCGAAAGCATTCACCTTAACCAGAATCGCCCCGGCGCACCGCTGGTGTCGGACGCCAAACAGCTTGTGCGCATCCGTTCCAGCCTGGGCATGGTGTTCCAGAACTTCAACCTCTGGCCCCATCGCACGGTGCTGGAAAACCTCATCGAAGCGCCGACCCAGGTCCTGCGTGAAAGCCGTGCGGAGGCCACTGAACGGGCCGAAGCCCTGCTCGAACGCGTCGGGCTGGCGGCCAAGCGCAACGAGTACCCGGCGTTTCTCTCCGGGGGACAGCAACAACGGGTGGCCATCGCCCGGGCCCTGGCCATGCGGCCCAAGGTCATGCTGTTCGATGAACCCACCTCGGCACTCGACCCGGAACTGGTCGGGGAAGTGCTGCGGGTGATCCGCTCCCTCGCCGAAGAAGGCCGGACCATGATCCTGGTGACTCATGAAATGGCTTTCGCACGCGATGTCTCTTCCAAAGTCGCCTTTTTGCACCAAGGGCTGATCGAGGAAACCGGTTCGCCGGACGAAGTGTTCGTACACCCACGCAGCGAGCGTTGCCGACAATTCGTCAACGCTCATCAGACTCGCTAACTCATCATAAAAAGACGGGAAAACAACATGGGAAATCGACGTTTTGCAAACTGGTTGACCGGTGCGGCCTGCGTATTGCTGGCCGGCATGAGCGCGGCCCAAGCGCAACCGATCAGGTTCGCGGTGGCAGCCGAACCCTATCCGCCATACACCGAAAAACAGGCCAATGGTGAGTGGAAGGGCTTTGAAGTCGATCTGATCCACAAGCTGTGCAGCGAAATGAAAGCCGATTGCGAAATCAAGGAAGTGGCGTGGGACGGCATCATTCCGTCGTTGCTGGCGAAGAAGATCGACGTGATTTTTTCCTCGATGTCGGTGACCGAAGAACGGGAAAAACAGATCGCCTTCAGCAAGGCCTACTACGATTCGGCGATTGCCGTCGTCGGCCCGAAAGAGGCGTCGGTGAAGAAGTACCCGGATGACCTCAAGGGCAAGATCATCGGCGTGCAGAACTCGACCGTGAGCGCCAGCTACCTGAAGACCTACTACGAAAAAATTGCCGACGTTAAGTACTACGACACCCAGGACTCGGCCAACGCCGACCTGATTGCCGGGCGCATCGACCTGATGATGGCCGACGGCACTGCCATGGCCGCATTCATCAAGACCCCGGATGCCAAGGACCTGGCCTACCTCGGCACCGTGCCTTATGACCCGATCTTCGGCAAAGGCGTGGGTGCCGGCCTGCGCAAGGACGACACCGAACTCAAGGCCAAACTGGACAAGGCCATCCAGGAGCTGCTGGCGAGCAAGGACTACGACGACCTGTCCCAGAGCTACTTCGGCACCAGCGTGAAGCCTGCGTTCTGACGGCTGGTTAAACGCAGACCCCCTGTGGGAGCGGGCTTGCTCGCGAAGACGGCATCACATTCAGCAATGATGTCGACTGACACACCGCCTTCGCGAGCAAGCCCGCTCCCACATGGGTTAAGTGGCGCTATCGAGGTCACTGACTGGAGAACGAAATGCCGGCAATGTTCGATCTGATCAATTTCACTGAGCAGGGATGGGGCAGTGCGCTGTTGAAGGGGCTCTGGATGACCCTGCAGATTTCCGCCGGGGCCTTTGTCCTCGGGCTGGCTATCGGACTGGTGGTGGCGTGTCTCAAGCTCGGCGCGCCGAAGCCGATTGCAGCGCTGATGCGCGGCTACACCACGTTGTTCCGGGCGGTTCCGGAATTGCTGTTGATTCTGCTGCTGTACTACGTCGGCTCCATGCTCCTCAATTCGCTGATGACCCGGCTCGGCTACGGCGTGGTCAATGTCAGCGGCCCGCTGGCGGCCATCGTGGTGCTGGGGCTGGTGCAGGGCGCCTATGCCTCGGAGATTTTCCGCGCGGCGATCCAGGCGATTCCCTTCGGCCAGATCGAAGCGGCCAAGGCGTTCGGCCTCAACGGTTTTGGGCTGTTCCGTCGAGTCACGCTGCCGATCATGGCGCCGTATGCGATGGCCGGGATGGCCAACCTGTGGATCAACCTGATCAAGGACAGTGCGCTGATCAGCGTGGTCGGCACCAACGAGTTGCTGTACACCGCCAAGCAAGGCGCGGGGTCGACGCGCCACTATCTGTTGTTCTACCTCACGGCTGCCGCGTTGTATTACGCGGTGACGCTGGCGTCGAACTATCTGTCGGGTCGGCTTGAGCGACGTATTCGTCGCTGGATGCCTTTGGCTGAGTGATTGAGATGATTCCAGCGTGGATAGTTGAATACGCGGCACTGTTGGGCCGGGGGCTGCAAACCACCCTCGTCATTCTGTTGGTATCGAGTGTGTTCGGTTACCTGCTGGCGGTGCTGGTGGCGCTGGCACGGATCTCGAAAAACAAGGTGATCGCCAAGGTCAGCCTGTTCTACACCAGCGTGACGCGCGGCACGCCGTTGCTGATCCAGATCTACATCTACTACTACGGGCTGGGCAGCCTGTTTGCCCAGTTCCCGCTGATTCGTGGCAGCTTTCTCTGGCCGTACCTGCGTGATGGCTACTGGTACATCGTGTTCGCCCTGGTGGTGTCGATGGGGGCCTATGTCGGCGAAGTGATTCGCGGTGGCCTGCTGGCGGTGCCCAAGGGTGAGATGGAAGCCGCGTCGGCCTTTGGCATGACGGCGCGCCAGTCGTTGTTGCGAGTGCGCTTGCCCCGAGCCCTGCGCCTGCTGTTGCCGACCCTGGCCGGGGAAACCGTGATGCTGCTCAAGTCCACGGCACTGGCCTCGACCATCGCCGTGATCGACCTGCTCGGCGCCGCCAACGTGGTCCGCGCGCAGACCCTGCAGGTGTACGAACCCTTGTTGCTGGTGGCCGCCGTCTACGTCTGCCTGACGTTCCTGATCGAAGCGCTGTTTGCCTTTGCCGAACGGCGCGGGACGCCCGTGCGCAGGTCAGTCTGATGAGTTCGCCAACGGTTGACCGTTCGCTGCAGGGCATTGGCCTGTGCACCCTGGGCTACGCGTTCCTGGCCTTGCAGGACGCGGTCATCAAATGGCTGGTGGCCGACTATTCGGTGGTGACCATCCTGTTCTGGCGCAGCCTGGTGGTGGTCGCCGCGGTATTGTTGGCGGGGCGCCTGCGCCTGATCCAGCGGGCGTGGCGTTCACCGAGCCGGCGCTTGCTGGTGGTGCGCGGTTTGCTGTCGATCGTCGCCTGGGTGCTGTACTACACGGCGGCCCGGGACCTGACCCTGGCCGAGATGACCACCCTGTATTTTTCCGCGCCGATCATGGTCACGGTGCTGGCGGCGGTGATCCTCAAGGAGCGCGCCAGCGGTTGGCAGTGGTTCAGCCTGATCATCGGTTTTGTCGGGGTGGTCATTGCCTGTCGCCCCGACAACATGACCGATCCGTTGCCGATCGTCCTGACCCTGCTGGCGGCGATGTGCTGGGCGTTCACCTATATCCAGTTGCGTCAGGTGGATGAGCAGACCTCAGTGCTGGAGCAGATGCTGATCACCAACGTGGTGTTCGTGATTTGCATGGCGGTTGCCCTGCCGTGGACCCACACGCCATCACCGACGCCCGCCTGGCTGGGCATGCTCGGCGCCGGCCTGGTGGGCGGCATCGGCCAGTTTCTGTTGTTCGCCAGTTTCCGCCGCGCCACCGCAACCTTGCTTGCGCCGTTCGAATACACCGGGCTGATCTGGGCGTTTGCGCTGTCGAGCCTGGTCTGGGGCACGCTGATGGACATGTCGCTGATGATCGGCGCCGGGCTGATCGCCGTCAGTGGCACCCTGGCGATGATCTTCGGCCGGCATTCTTCACAGGATGTCGTCGGTGCTGAATGCTCCGTGACGCAGCCCCTTTATCCAGCAACGGCAGATGTGGAGTCCGTTGGCGGCGCTGAAGGTCTCGGGGTTCAGGCACCACTCGAGCCAGAGACCGTCGAGCATCGCCGATAAGCCGATGGCGGCCAGGCGGGTGTCGTGAATCACGAAGCCTTCGCTGGCGGCCAGCCCGTCGAGCAACTGGCGGATCAGGTCGAGGTAGGCGCGGTAACTTTTTTCGTGGGACTGGCTGACGTGTTCGGAGTGACGGATCAGGCTCCAGAACACCACCCACACGCCGAGCAGTTGCGGGTCCATGACCCGGGGCGAGAACGAGCCTTCCAGGAAGGCATCGATCTTTTGCGCGGGTGTCTGGGCCTGCTCGATTTCCTGGAGCAGGGCGGTGGTCAGTTCGTTCGCGAGCCGTTGATAGGTGTCGGCGATCAGTGCCTCGATGCTGCCGAAATGGTGGTTGAGCAACCCCACGGACACGCCAGCTTCGGTGGCAATGCGCCGTACGGAAATCCCGGCGTGACCGTCGCGGCCCAGGCAACGCAGAGTGGCGGCCACCAGCATTTCGCGACGGTCATCGGGTTCGGCGCGGCGGTTTTTCGGGGCATCGGTTGTCACAGGGGTGTCCTTGGGTGAGGTTCCACGATTCCGAGCTTAGTTGAACGTCTGTTCAATCACCAGCTACAGCAGCGATACCATGTTTTTCAGCATTCATGACGGGAGGAAAGCCAATGCCGCAGGATATTTCGTTCAGTGTTCGCAACAACAATGGCGATGCCGTGCGGGTCGGTGCCTGGCGTTATGCAGGCGACGGCAGCGGGCCAAACGTGCACCTGCAAGCCGGCGTACACGCCGATGAAATCGCCGGGATGCTGGTCCTGCACCTGCTGATGCAACGACTGCACACCGCCGAAACCCAGGGCCGGCTCAAAGGCAACATCACCGTGGTGCCGCAGGCCAATCCGCTGGGCATCGGGCAGTTTCGCCAGGGGCGGATCCTTGGCCGTTATCACGACGCCACCGGGCATAACTTCAATCGCTCGTTCGACCAGTCGGCGGCCATGGCGCGACCTTCGACCTGCGTTCAGCAATGGCAAAAGAAACTGGTGCAACTGGCCGCCCCGGCCGATGTGATGCTTGACCTGCACACCGATGACGAGGCGCTACCGTACCTGTACGTGCACCGCAGTTTCTGGCCCCGTGGCCGCGAACTGGCGGCGGCGATGAAGATGGACGTGGCGATCATCTGGGATGACGGCGGCGATGGCTCCTTCGAGGAAACCATCATTGCCCCGTGGATACGCGACGGAGTCACAGCGGGGCGGATGGCTGCGACCCTGGAGCTGCGCGGGCAGGGCGATGTCAGCGACCGTTTTGCCGAACAGGATGCCGCAGGGCTGTACAACTGGCTGTGCGGTTGCGGTGTCATCGATGAGTCAGTGGCGCCTGCAGAATGGCCCGTCGAAGCCGTGGAAATGGGCCACATGGAAACCATCCTCGCCCCGCAACCCGGGGTGCTGATCTTCGAAAAAGAGCTGGGGGATTTCGTCGAAGAAGGGCAGCGCTTTGCACGGATTCTCAGGACCCCGGGCGACCCATCTTCCGAAGTGGTACTGCACGCCGAGCAAGCGGGGCGCCTGGTGACGCGCTATCGCGACCGCCTGATACCCCAGGGCATGGGGGTGGCGAAATTCACCGGCAGCCGGGTGTCGCGCAACTGGAGCGGCGGGTTGCTGGACCCGAACTAAGCCTCACCTTCGCAATTGTAGTGTCATGACATTTGTGGCGAGGGGGCTTGTCGGAACGCCGCACCGCCCCGTTGGGCTGCGAAGCGGCCCCCGCTTTTCTTCAGTCAGATAGTGCAGGCAGGTTTTGCGACGGCTTCGCCGCCGAGCGGGGGCAAGCCCCCTCGCCACAGGTTCAGTGTAAGCCTCAGCCAACATCAGCCCGGCTCAGTTGTCAGGGAATGCTGAGGGTAATCAGGTAGCTCCCCGAGCGGACAGGGGAGCCTGCATCATCCACCAACACATACTGCTGATCGAAATAGCGACCTTCCCGACCACTGTCAGCGAGCAGTTTGACGTTGACGCTGGATTGACCGACAGCGCTCACACTGGCGGTTGGCGCGATGGTGTTTGCTTCAATCCCCATCGCGCGACTCTGGGCCGGGCATTGGTAAAGTCCGAATGTGCCGTGCGTACCCACGCGTGACTGACAGCCCGGCTCCACAATGCTGCCTTGAAACCTGATGGTGCCCGGCGCCGCCAGGCACGCACCACTGAGTGCGAACAAAAGACTCAATCCCGCTGCTATACGTTTGCCGTTCATGCTTAACGCTCCTTGAGTTGTAAGGTCTAGGTCGTCAATGAACTCTAGAAGCTTGAGGCTTTTGTTGTATCGCCGTGTATCAGGGCGCCACATCTTCGTACAGCCATACAAAACCAGCTCCCCACGGATACAGCCGGGATACACCACCGGGGCCAAATGGACCTGCCAAAGCGAGAGGCACAACGCAGCTCGCAACCAGGTTTATCAACCCTTGTGGCACGACCAATAGTGGTCCAGCCGCGCAAATGATCCGGAGTATCAACATGTCTCGTATCCAGTCGAACAAAACCCGTATTGGCCTGCTCGCTGTTGCACTGGTCGGCGGTATCAACTTCGCTTCCACTGCGTTTTCCGCTGAAGCCTTGCCTCAGGGCTATCAACTGGCTTCCGCGGAGAAGACCAGCGAAGGCAAGTGTGGCGAAGGCAAGTGCGGTGCCAGCGAAGCCGGCGCGCAAAAGACCCAGGCCGAGGGCAAGTGCGGTGAAGGCAAGTGCGGCGATGCTTCGTTCGCGCGCACCGATACCGATGATGACGGTCGCGTGTCGCTCAAGGAACTGCTGGCGGTGGCGCCCAAGGGCACTGAGGAATTCAAGGCGATGGACACCAACGGTGATGGTTTCCTGTCCGAAGGTGAGGTGTACAAGTTCCGCACCAACCAGTACATCTCCAATGGCAAGAAAGTACCGACCGAGTTGTTCACCAAGTTGAGCCAGGCTAAAGACTGATCGGCCGCAAACAAAAAACCCTTCCTGTGTTGAATCGCAGGAAGGGTTTTTTTGCGTGGGCAGTACTGTATGGGAGAACTTTGTGAAAGTTCACTCAAGGAAGACTTATGTGTTTCTCAATATTTCATTACTTCAGCGGGCAATGACCGCTTTTCAACCCCTCCTGCCCTGGAACTCTGGAGCTAGCCATGTGGCAGGGTGGAGGGTTGGCGAATGCTACAGGGCTCATCAACACGCGGCTGCATTCGCGATAAACGGTCAGGTCAAAGTGGCGCACTTGCGATCCCTTGGAGTTGTCTAACTAGCCTCAACCCGCTGTAACGCAGTTCACGCTTACCATCTCCATCAACGGAGGGTAGAACCATGGCTACTATCCCTGGCACCCTGGGTGATGACTTTCTGCTCGGCACCGAGGAAGACGACCAAATAACCGGCCTGGCCGGCAACGACAGCGTGTTTGCCCTTGGCGGCAACGACAATGTCGACGGCGGTGACGGCAACGATGACCTCTTCGGCGACCTCGGCAACGACACACTTCTCGGAGGCAACGACAACGACACTCTCGACGGCGGATCAGGCGCCGATATCCTCACCGGCGGTGCCGGCATCGACAGCTACTTCTGGACCGTGGAAACCGGTAACGAGTCCAGCTCCCTGAGCCAGGACCGCGTCACCGACTTCGAAGGTGCAGGTCAGGTCGGCGGCGACATCCTGCGGCTCTCCAGCTTCCCCAACCGCCTGGTCTTCCAGGGCGTCCGCAACGACGTACCCACGGTGGGAACCAGCCTCGGTTTCGGCAATAACGGCTTCACCGAAGTCTTCTTCGCCCTCGGTGCCGCCAGCACCCTGCTGTTCGCCGACTCCAACGACAACGGCATCTTCGACGCCACTGACTTCGCTGTGCAGCTGGACGGCGTCCACAACCTGGACAGGAGCGACTTCGGCACCACCGCCTTCGTCCTGCGCGGCACTGAAGGCGGCGACGTGATCAATGGCACCAACGATCCCGACACCATCTTCGGCCTGGGCGGCGGCGATGTGATCAACGGCAATGGCGGCAACGACATCATCAATGGCGGCGACGGTAACGATACTCTGAACGGTGACGCGGGCATCGACCGGATCTCCGGCGGCACCGGCAATGACATTATCAATGGTGGCGCCGACCGCGACCTTCTGACCGGTAATGAGGGCAACGACATCATCAACGGTGGCGCCGGCAACGACACCACCCTGTCCGGCGGCGCTGGCAACGACGTCGTCAATGGCGGCGAAGGCAACGACACCCTCGACGGCGACGACGGCAACGACGTCCTCAATGGCGGCGTGGGCAACGACGACTTCTTCGGCGGCGACGGCAATGACCAAATCTTCGGCGAAGACGGCAACGACGAACTGTTCGCCGGCCCCGGCAACGACATGCTCAATGGCGGCGCCGGCAACGATCTGATCATGGGTGAAGGTGGCCAGGACAGTCTCACCGGTGGCGCCGGCGACGACGAATTCGAGTTCTTCACCGGCTTCAACCCCAGCTCGCCCTTCGCCACCTTCGACACCCTGGTCGACTTCCAGGGCGCTGGCGTCGTGGGCGGCGACACCCTGGAACTCAACAATGAGTTCTTCTTCCGCGGCCAGGTCAATGTCAACCCGCAACTGGGCGCCGTACTGGTGGGCGGTGGCAACGGCGTGACCGACCTGTTCTACAGCCTGCGCCCTGGCAACACCTGGCTGATCGCTGACGAAAACGACGACGGTGTGCTCGACAGCCTCGACTTCACCCTGCGCCTGCAGGGCACGCACAACCTGACGGCGGGCGACTTCGGTCGTAACACGAGCCTCGTCACCGCTGGCACCGAGGGGAATGATGTGCTCACCGGCACCGATGGCGACGATCGCATCTTCGGCCTGGGCGGTAATGACCAGATCTTCGGCCTGGAAGGAGCCGACTTCCTCGACGGCGGCAGCGGTGACGACGTCATCGATAGCGGCTTGGGCTTCGACGAGCTGCTCGGCGGTTCCGGCAACGACACCCTGATCGTCCAGGAATTCGCCAATGCCAGTGGCGGCGATGGCGACGACCAGCTGTTTGGGGGCGACGACCCCTTCGGCTTCCAGTCCAACCTCGACGGTGACGCCGGCAACGACACCCTGACCGCGGGCGCCAGCGGCGCCGTCATGGAAGGCGGCGTAGGCGCCGACGTATTGGTGGGCAGCAGTGTCGACGACTTCATGGTTGGTGACGTCTTCTTCGAGCCGAGCCTCGGTGCGGACAAGTTCCAGTTCGGTGCGGTGTGGGGAGCGGACACCATCTTCGACTTCGAGGACGGCACTGACCTGATCGACCTGAGCAATAGCGGTTTCACCTTCGCGAGTCTCGATATTGGAGAACAGTTCGGTGAGGCATTCATTACCGTCACTGGCCAGCCGGATGTGGGAAGCATCACCTTGACCGGCGTCCCACAGGCCGCGATCACCGAGGCGGACTTCGCCTTTACCTGAGTGATCGGCGCATGCTCACGCCGGGGATGGCGTGAGCATGCCGAGTCGCTCGCGTCTGGACCTGGGGCCTGGCTGGAGCTTTGTGGTAGCAGTGAAACCAGAAGGGGACAGGGGAAAGGGGACCGGGAAAGGGGACTGATCTATTTTTTTATTCCGAATGTCGGGTCGATTTCAGCCGGTCGAGGAAGGCAGAAGTCGGCCATAAGCAGTCACTGTGGATCTCCAGGGCAGTGCGAGCAATGGCCCCTAATCGTCCTTCTGCAGGTACGATCAACTGCCAGTCCTGATCTTGCTCCAGAGACGGGTACGTACACGCTCCATTTTCAGCGATATCGGCTCCAGCGGGAACAGAGTATCCAAAACCTGCTTCGACGGATAAACGTCAGGGTTATTGCGAATATTCTCCTCGACCAGCGCGGTGGCGTCCTTGTTGGCGTTCGGATATGCCAAATAGTTGGAGGACTTAGCGATGACCTCAGGGCGAAGCATGTAATTGATGAAGGCCATTCCCTCCGCTGGATTCGGGGAATCGTTAAGCAGCACAAGGTTTTCCACCCAAACCGGGGCACCTTCGCGAGGAATGCTATAGATGATCTTGCGACCGTTGCCAGCAAGTCTGGAACTCTCTTGTGCCCCGAAAACTCCGCCAGCCCAGCCGAGCACAACACAGACGTCGCCATTGGCCAAGTCAGCGCTGAATTTAGATGAGTCGAAGTAACGGATGTACGGGCGCAGCTTCAGCAACAGCGCCTCAGCTTTGCGGAAGTCCTCAGGATTCTGACTGTTATAAGGCAGCCCAAGGTAATGCAGTACTATCGGAAAAATCTCGCCCGGTGCGTCCAGCATGGCCACGCCGCATTGGCTTAACTTGGCGAGGTTCTCCTCCTTTAAAATCAGGTCCCATGAATTGACCGGAGCATCCGGACCAAGAATCGACTTGACCTTGTTCGCATCATAACCAATCCCGGTGGTAGCCCACATATACGGAACGGCGTATCGATTGCCTGGATCGTTAGCTTGCAACTTGGCAAGGATATCCGGGTTGAGATGGTGATAATTGGACAATTGCGCCCGGTCTATTTCCTTGAGGACACCGGCCTTTATCAGGTTTGGCAATAGCCCATCGGTAGCAATTACCACGTCATAGCCGCTGCGGCCGGCCATGAGTTTACTTTGCATGACATCGGCGTTATCGAATGAGTCATACGTCGCTTTGATGCCGGTTTCTTCGTGAAAATTTTTCGTCGCATCCGGTGCGATAAAGTCGTACCAGCTGTAGATATTCATCTTGGGCTCAGAAGCCTCAGTACAGAGGATGCTTGTACTCAACAGTGAGGCAAGGACTAGCTGTAAACCGACTTTCGGGTTCATCTGGAGACTCCGGAGCGGTAGCGCTGTTTAAAAAAAACAGCGCTGCGCCTGCTGATTGTTAGATTTATATGGCAGGGCCGACATCGGCAAGATCAATAACGTATTACGGGGGAAAAGAATTCGAGCGACTCAAGGAATCAGCAGCTCGCGACGACCGTCCGTATGCTCAAGTTGCTCACCTGTCAGATGCAGGCGACGGTCGTTGAGATAGTCGTAATCCCGACGGGAATCCTTGAGCAGATCAAGATCAAGCGTGACCACCTGCTGACACTCCTCGCGGCCGGCCTCAAACATTATTTGTCCGAGCGGATTGACCACTGCGCTGCCCCCTGCAAACACCAGGCCGTCATCTCCTTCTCCCACCCGATTCACCATGACAGCAAACGCTTGGTTTTCCTGGGCGCGAGCCATGATTGCCGTGCGATGGACCGGGCCGTAGGGATCCATGTTGCCGTTAGTGACCAGTATCAACTCGGCGCCGAGCTGCCCAAGGGCACGGGCACTTTCCGGGAGTTCGATGTCGTAGCAAATCAGGATGCCTACACGCAGGCCCTTCCACAGTGTCGTGACATAGCGGTCACCCGGCTGGAACAGACCACGCTCCGATGGCCACAGGTGGGTCTTGCGGTAGCGCAAGGCGATACCTTCGGGAGTCACCAGCACTGAGGTGTTGTAAAAGATGCCATCATCATTCTCCGCAATGCCGACGACGACCGAGACATTACGCTTGCGCACCAGCTGCTCGATGGCCTGCAAGGTGGGGCCATCCAAGGGTTCGGCAACACTCGCCAATTGCTCGGCATCGACAAATCCCGTCAGGTGGGTTTCCGGGAAAATCAACAGATCCGTGTCAGCCGCGCAGGTAGCGATGGCCTCCAAGGTACGCCCGAGGTTGTGAACGACATCGCCGTCACGGCCAGCCAGTTGCACCAATTCAATCTTCATCTCTGTTCCTTGCACAGTTAAGTAAGGGCCCAACCCGCCAGGGCTGGCCAGAGTATGGAGCGCGGTAGAGCGACATGTAATTACCCCCCAGGGGTAACCACAAATGAGTAGTGACGTGAAAGCGACATTGCAGGATAGGGTCGGAATTAAGTGAGCGCCCGTTAATCCAGACGGGGGACCGCCCCAGTTTCTGATTGACTCAGTCGCCCTGATGGACTCTACGTCCACATTAGGAATGGCAGCTCTGGGTCGGCTGCCACCCTTCGCGACAGGCAGCAAACGGCCGATTCTGTTGAAAAAGTCGGTTCTTCCAGACTGCTCGCAAACTGACCACTGAAAACGCCTTTTTCGCGCGCCGCCATGCGAAATCTGAACCCGGAATCCTCTGTTCAAAAAGTAAAGATTTCAATCTCAAGCGCGTACTTTTCTGTCGTGGAAACCATGGTCGATTTTTTCAACAGAATCGGTCGTTTTCTGCCGATCATAGCCATAAAACGTGGTAGTCAACTCCATACAAATGCCTGCTCAGCTCGAATGCAATCAGGTGAGCAAATCCATGCAATCCCCCATCACGCCTTAACCCAACGCTGCCGACTCCAACTACTCAACCCATCAACCGCAAACACCAGCACCAACATCGCCAGGATCACAGTACTAGCCTGGGCCTCCTGGAACAGGCTGAGGCTGACATAGAGCATCTGCCCCAAACCGCCGGCACCGACAAAACCCAGCACGCTGGCCATGCGGATGTTGTTTTCCCAGCGGTACAGGATGTACGCCAGCAGCTGTGGAAACAGGTTGGGCAGGGTGCCATAACAGAAGGCCCAGACGACGTTGCCGCCCTGCAGACGGATGGCTTCGGCGGGTTGCGGCGGGGTGTTTTCCAGCGCTTCGGCGAACAATCGACCCAGCACCCCGGTGGTGTGCATGGCCAATGCCAGGGTCCCGGCGTTGGGGCCGAGTCCGGCTGCCAGCACCATCAGCGCGGCCCACACCAGTTCGGGAATGGCGCGCAGGGCGTTAAGCACAAGGCGCGACGCACTCTGCAACGGCCAACCGAAACGACCGGCCGCCGGCAAAGCCAGGACCAGGCCGAATACCGCCGCGAGCAGGGTGCCGAGGGCCGACATGGCCATGGTTTCCACGGCGCCACGGCCGATGGCTTGCAGATGGCCGGTGCTCAGGTCCGGGCTGAGAAAACGCAGCACGTAGGCGCCCATCTGCTTCAGGTTACCGCTGCCCGTCAGTTCGCCGAGGTCGATGCTCAGGTAGCTGAACGAGGCCACGACCGCCGCGCAGATACAGAGGATCAGTAGCAGGTTGAAAAGGCGATTCATGCGAACCTCCAGCGCAACAGGCGGCTGATCTGATCGGCGAACAGCACCAGGACGAAAAAGGTCAGCAACATGCTCGCCACTTCACCGCCGGCGAACATGCGCAACGACAGGTCGATCTGCTGGCCCAGCCCGCCGGCGCCGACGAAGCCCATCACCACCGACGCGCGGATCGCGCATTCCCAGCGATACACCGTGTACGACAGCAGCTCCGCCGCGACATTGGGCAGGATGCCGTAGCAGAACGCCGCCAACCGGCCACTGCCGGCTTGCAGCAGCGAGTGGGCGGGACGCTGGTCCACCGATTCGAAAATCTCCGCGTAGACCTTGCCCAGCATGCCGCTGTAGGTGATGGCAATGGCCAGCACCCCGGCCGTCGGGCCAAGGCCGACGGCGCGCACGAACAGCAAGGCCCAGACGATTTCCGGCACGCTGCGCAGGAAAATCAGCAACCCGCGCACCGGCCAGCGTAACAACCGGCCCAAGGCACTCGGGCGACCGCTGCGCGAAGCCGCCGACAACGAGAGCGCCCGGCTGGCCAGCAGGCTGGCGGGGATGGCCAATAGCAAGGCCAGGGCCATGCCGGCGGTGGCGATGGCCAGGGTTTGCAACGTGGCTTGCCACAGCAACTGGAGGAACTCTTCGCCATGGGCCGGTGGCCAGAAGGCCGAGACAAACCGGCCCATCTCGCTCTGGCTGTCAGCCTGGAGCAGCACACCCAGGTCCAGTTCGCTGAAATGAATACCGGGCCACAACAGGGCAAGCGCCAACAGACTGAGCAGCAGGCGGGGCAGGGTGGCCGGGTCTCGTGTATCGCGGGTCAGCATCGTGGAATCTGCAGGCTCAAGGGCGCCACCGGAACGGGCGGCGATTGCAGTTGCTCGTTGGCGTAGAGCTTGTCGAGCAAATCATGGTCGACGTCGCTGGCGGGAAGATCGAACAGGATCTGCCCTTCACGCAATCCGATGATGCGCGAGAAGTGCGCCAGGGCCAGTTCCACCGCATGCAGGCTGGCGACCAGTGTCACCTGGTGTTCCCGGGCGTGTCGGCAGAGAACTGACAGGGTGTGCCCGGCCAGCACAGGGTCCATCGCCGACACCGGCTCATCGGCCAGCAGCACTTCGGGCGCCTGGTACAGCACCCGGGCAATGCCCACGCGCTGCAGTTGGCCGCCGGACAATTGCTGGCACTGGGCGAACAGCTTGTCACCCAGGTCCAGCTTGAGCAGTGCCGCCCGTGCGCCTGGAACATCCACCGGATGCAGCAGGCTCAACAGGCTTTTGGCAAAACCCCATTGCCCCAGCTTTCCGGCCAGCACCGCCGTGACCACCCGTTGCCGGGGGGGCAGGGGTGGTGCCTGATGCACCAGTCCGATGCGCGCCCGCAACTGCTGACGCCGACGCGCGCCGAGCTGCCAGGCGTGTTCGCCGAGTACCTCGACCGCGCCGTTGTCCGGGCGCAGGGCGGTGGCCAGCACGTTGAGCAGGCTCGACTTGCCGGCACCGGACGGGCCGATGATTGCGACTTGCTCACCGGCGCCGATGTGCAGGTCGACCTCATGCAGCGCACGCACGCCGTTACCGTGGGTGATGCTGACCCGGTTCAGGTGCAAGGTCATTTCAGCAGGTCGGCAGCGCGCGCGGCTTCCTCGATGCCCTTGTAGTTCTCAGGCTTGGTCTCGATGAAGCGGCTGGCGGCTTGCAGGTCCAGAATCGCTTTTTGCTCCGGGTTGGCCGGGTCGAGCGCGAGGAATGCCGCCTTGATTTTGCCAGCCAGGGCCGGGTCGAGGGTGCCGCGCACGGTCCAGTTGTAGTCGAAGTAGGCCGGTGTGGTGGCGAAGACCTTGACCTTGTCGGTATCGACCTTGCCGGCCTTGACCAGTTTTTCCCAGACGCTGGCATTGAGTACGCCGGCGTCCACTTTGCCAGCCTGAACCCAGGCGACCGTGGCGTCGTGGGCGCCCGAGTAACCGACGCGACTGAAATAGGTTTCCGGCTTGATGCCGTCCTGCAGCATGAAGTAACGCGGCATCAGACTGCCCGACGTCGATGAGACCGAACCGAAGGCAAAGGACTTGCCCTTGAGGTCGGCCAGCGACTTGACGGCCGGGTCGGCGGTGATGAATTTGCTGGTGAACTGGGCGTCCTGCTCACGCTGGACCAGTGGAATGGCATTGCCGGTTTTCAGTCGCGCCTGCACGAAGGTGAAGCCGCCCAGCCAGGCCATGTCGATGCGGTCTGTGGCCAGAGCCTCGACCACCGCCGGGTAGTCGGACACCGGCACGAACTCGACCTTCATGCCCAGTTGCTTCTCCAGATACTCGCCCAGGGGCTTGAACTTGCGCAGCAATTCGGTGGGGGCTTCATCAGGAATGGCGCTGACCTTGAGGGTATCGGCGGCCTGTGCCAGCAGGGCGGAAAAGGATAGGGACAGGCCGACGGCCAATGCCAGGGTACGTTTGAGCATGGAAGTTCTCCGGTTCAATAGCGGAAAAATGTCGATGCGCCCCGCACAAGCTGATTGCTGCACGACGCTTCGTGAGGGTAGACGAAAACGGCGCGATTATAGGGGCTCTTGCGTGCTTGACCAGCGTTGCAACAGGACCTAAGGCCAAAAAAAGACCTGTGGGAGCGGGCTTGCTCGCGAAGGCGGCGCGTCAGTCACATCGATGTTGGATGTGCCGCCGTCTTCGCGAGCAAGCCCGCTCCCA
>NZ_JAHBDE010000004.1:0-187660 GCF_019956175.1 Pseudomonas sp. BF-R-30
TCCCGAACTCAGCAGTGAAACGATGCATCGCCGATGGTAGTGTGGGGTTTCCCCATGTGAGAGTAGGTCATCGTCAAGATTAAATTCCGAAACCCCTATCTGCGTATGCAGGTAGGGGTTTTGTTTTTGTCCGCGGGAAAGTCACGGCTACTGGATTTCTATGCAATCGCTCGGTGCGTGGCTATCATGCGGGCCTCATTGTGAGGCGAGACCTGCATGCTGACGTTGTTAAAGCTTCTTAAAGATGGCCGATTCCATTCGGGTCAAGCATTGGGTGCTGCCCTGGGCGTCAGCCGTAGTGCTGTGTGGAAGCAGCTTCAGCATTTGGAAGCTGAGCTGGGTTTGTCTATTCACAAGGTTCGTGGGCGCGGCTATCAATTGTCCGCGCCATTGGCGCTGCTCGATCCTGCCGAGATAAGCGCTCAGGCGCCTTCTTGCAACTGGCCCGTCCGGGTTTACGATTCAATCGACTCCACTAATGCCGAGGCGCTGCGCGCTATTGATCGTGGGCAAGCGGCGCCGTTTGTGGTGCTTTCGGAGCGGCAGACAGCCGGGCGTGGGCGGCGTGGTCGCAAGTGGGTTAGTCCGTTCGCAGAAAACGTCTATTACAGCCTGGTGCTACGCATTGATGGTGGGATGCGTCAGTTGGAGGGCTTGAGTCTCGTCGTTGGGCTCGCTGTCTTGCAGACGTTGCGTGAACTCGGTATTGCAGCCGCTGGATTGAAATGGCCTAACGATGTCCTTGTAGGTCAGAAAAAAATCGCGGGGATACTGCTCGAGTTGGTTGGTGATCCTGCAGATGTGTGTCACGTGGTCCTGGGAGTGGGAATCAATGTGAACATGCAGTCCGCTGACGAAGTGGACCAGCAATGGACATCCCTGCGGCTCGAGTCAGGCAAATTGTTTGATCGCAACCAATTGGTCGCGGTGTTGGGGGAGATGCTGCAGCGATACCTGGCTCGTCACCAGGCAGGTGGTTTTTTGGCCATCCAGTCGGAGTGGGAGCAAAATCATCTGTGGCAGGGGCGAAGCGTGTCGTTGATTGCCGGTGTCAATCAAATTGATGGTGAGGTACTTGGTATCGATGGCCAGGGCGCCTTGCGCCTGAAGGTGGATGGTGTGGAGAAAGTCTTCAGTGGTGGTGAGTTGAGCCTGAGGTTGCGTGATGATTCTTGAGCTCGATTGTGGGAATAGTTTCATCAAGTGGCGTGTGCTTGCCGTTAATGCCGGGCAGGTGCTTGGTGAGGGAGTCGTCGATTCCAATCTCGCATTGCTGGAGGGGTTGGGGGGGCTCAAAGGGCTTGCCCTCACATTTTGCCGGCTGGTGAGCGTCAGGACCGCGGAGGAAACCGCTGCGCTGACTTCTTTGCTCAGGGATACCTTTGATGTGCCGGTTGTGTGCGCAACGCCAGCGCGCGAAATGTCAGGTGTGCGCAATGGGTATGAGGAGTTTGAGCGGCTGGGTCTGGACCGGTGGCTTGCAATGCTCGGAGGCTTTCATCTGGCTTCAGGTGCGTGCCTGGTGCTCGACTTCGGTACGGCGGTGACTGCTGACTTTATCGCGGCGGATGGAGAGCACCTGGGTGGTTTCATCTGTCCGGGGATGCCGTTGATGCGAAACCAATTGCGCACCCACACTCGCAAAATTCGTTATGGGGATCTGGCGGCTGAGCAGGCTCTGGAAAGTCTTGTTCCGGGGCGCACGACTGTCGAGGCTGTAGAGCGTGGTTGTCTGTTGATGTTGCGCGGCTTCGTAATGACTCAGCTCGAGTTGGCGCGCAGCTACTGGGGTGAGGACTTTGTCGTATTCCTCACCGGGGGGGATGCGAGCCTGGTTACTGAGGCCGTGCCTCAGGCCAGGGTTGTTCCGGACTTGGTGTTTGTCGGATTGGCCATGGCCTGTCCCTTGTCCTGAGGTTTTTATGCGTTGGTTGTTTCTGCTGCTGCTTGTCCTCAATGGCTTCTACTACATCTGGCATCAACAAGAGGCTCCTCTGCGCGCGAAGGATGTCACGCCTTTGAGTCTGTATCGCGGGTCTCAACAAGATATCCGCTTGTTGAGCGAAGCAGGTGACGTCTCCAAGGATAGGGGTAAAGCTGTCTCGACAGACAATGGCTGCCTTTATCTGGGCGGCTATACGCGCCAGGAGGCCGCGCAGGCGGTTGAGCGTCGTTTGAGCGGGATGGAGGTCAAGTATCAGTCCCTGCCGAAAGCTGCGACCGAAGGGGCAGGGTATTGGGTGCGTATCGCGCCGGAAAGCCGGCGTTGGCTGGACGATTTGCAGCTGATAAACCTTTCTAAAGAATTCAATGAGTTAAAACATAAAATAATGCCGTGCGAGGGGGTTGCACCCATCGAATAGTTTGCATAGAATGGCGCCCGCTCCACAGCGAACACCGGAAACGGTTAACGGTGTGAAGCGAGGTCAACGCAGCTAAGCTCAGGTTTTTAATGAGAAAAATGCTTGACAGAAGGCTGGCATGATGTAGAATGCCGGCTCGCTTAGGAGGGGTTCCCGAGCGGCCAAAGGGATCAGACTGTAAATCTGACGTCTACGACTTCGAAGGTTCGAATCCTTCCCCCTCCACCATTTTTAGCGAGAGCTGTAAGCCTCGCGGGTATAGTTTAGTGGTAGAACCTCAGCCTTCCAAGCTGATGATGCGGGTTCGATTCCCGCTACCCGCTCCAAGTTTACAGGTTTTGCACAGTGTTACGCTCTTGTAGCTCAGTTGGTAGAGCACACCCTTGGTAAGGGTGAGGTCAGCGGTTCAAATCCGCTCAAGAGCTCCATATAACAAGGCAGATATGAAAATATCTGCCTTTGTTTTAGGTGGTAGTGGTTGCGCCTGATTGTGTTTCTGAAGGTTGCCGGTGTCGAGAATGCCGGTGTTGCAACCAGGATTGCCTGGTAAGTGTTGTAAAGTCTTTTTCGGGTCGGCATAATGGTCGGCCTGATTTTGTTTTAGGTCAGTAGCTCAATTGGCAGAGCGACGGTCTCCAAAACCGTAGGTTGGGGGTTCGATTCCCTCCTGACCTGCCAGATTCACTCGGTGTGTCTGGCTTTCTTTTCACAGGATCTTCATAGATGACTCCTAAAGCTGAAGCTCAAGGCTCTCGTTTCGACCTCCTCAAGTGGCTTGTAGTAGTCGCTCTGGTGGTTGTTGGCGTTGTTGGCAATCAGTACTTTTCTGCTTCGCCGATCCTGTACCGCGTACTCGCATTGCTTGCTATTGCTGCTGTAGCTGCCTTTGTAGGCCTGCAGACGGTCAAGGGCAAGTCTTTCTTTGTACTGGTTAAGGAAGCGCGCACCGAAATTCGTAAAGTCGTTTGGCCAACTCGCCAAGAAACCACGCAGACCACGTTGATCGTTGTGGCTGTTGTCCTGGTTATGGCGTTGCTGCTGTGGGGGCTTGATTCCCTGCTCGGCTGGCTTGTTTCCTTGATCGTCGGCTAAGGGTGTCCCGTGGCTAAGCGTTGGTATGTTGTGCATGCTTACTCCGGTTACGAGAAGCATGTAATGCGCTCGCTGATCGAGCGCGTAAAGCTGGCCGGTATGGAAGATGGCTTCGGCGAGATTCTGGTTCCCACTGAAGAAGTGGTTGAAATGCGCAATGGCCAGAAGCGCAAAAGCGAACGCAAATTCTTCCCTGGCTATGTGCTGGTGCAGATGGATATGAACGAGGGTACTTGGCACTTGGTCAAGGATACTCCTCGGGTGATGGGTTTCATCGGCGGTACTGCTGATAAGCCTGCGCCAATCACCGATAAAGAAGCAGAAGCCATTCTGCGTCGCGTTGCCGATGGCAGCGACAAGCCGAAGCCGAAGACGTTGTTCGAGCCGGGTGAGTCGGTGCGCGTCAACGACGGTCCGTTTGCGGACTTTACCGGTGTTGTTGAAGAAGTTAACTACGAAAAGAGCCGGATTCAGGTCGCGGTGCTCATTTTCGGTCGCTCTACTCCGGTGGAGCTCGAGTTCAGCCAGGTCGAAAAGGTCTAGTTGAACAAAAATCCCAACCCCGCAGCCGTAGGCTGTGGGGTTTTGTCGTCACTGGGATAAACGCGCAAGTAACCGGGGAGCCTCTCGAGGCGTTCGAACCCGTAATTGGAGTGCCTCATGGCCAAGAAGATTACCGCTTACATCAAGCTGCAAGTGAAGGCCGCTCAGGCTAACCCAAGCCCACCTGTTGGTCCTGCTCTGGGTCAGCACGGCGTGAACATCATGGAATTCTGCAAGGCTTTCAACGCCCGTACTCAGGGTCTTGAGCCAGGTCTGCCGACTCCAGTGATCATCACTGTCTACAGCGACCGTAGCTTCACTTTCGAAACCAAATCCACCCCTGCTTCGGTTCTGCTGAAGAAGGCGGCCGGTCTGACCAGCGGTTCCGCTCGTCCGAACACCGTTAAGGTTGGCACCGTGACCCGTGCTCAGCTGGAAGAAATCGCGAAAACCAAAAACGCGGATCTGACTGCAGCTGATATGGAAGCAGCCGTGCGTACCATCGCCGGTTCTGCTCGTAGCATGGGCCTTAACGTGGAGGGTGTGTAATGGCTAAGCTGACCAAGCGTCAAAAGGCTATCGCCGGCAAAATCGAAGCAGGCAAGGCCTACAACTTTGTAGACGCTGCTGCCCTGCTGGCCGAGCTGTCGACTGTCAAGTTCAGCGAGTCGTTCGACGTAGCTGTAAACCTGGGTGTTGACCCGCGTAAATCCGACCAGGTCGTTCGTAGCGCTACTGTGCTGCCACACGGCACTGGCAAGACCGTTCGCGTTGCTGTGTTCACCCAGGGTCCAGCTGCTGAAGCCGCTCTGGCTGCCGGCGCTGACCGCGTAGGCATGGACGATCTGGCTGCCGAAATGAAAGGCGGCGACCTGAACTATGACGTAGTGATCGCATCCCCGGATGCAATGCGCGTTGTAGGTCAGTTGGGTCAGATCCTCGGTCCACGTGGCCTGATGCCTAACCCTAAAGTCGGCACCGTAACTCCAGACGTAGCTACCGCGGTTAAAAACGCCAAAGCTGGTCAGGTTCGTTATCGCACCGACAAAAACGGCATCATCCACACTTCCGTTGGCAAGATCGGCTTCGACGCCGTCAAGCTGAAGGAAAACGTTGAAGCCCTGATCGCTGATCTGAAGCGTATCAAGCCAGCTTCCTCGAAAGGCATTTACGTCAAGCGCGTTACCCTGAGCACCACCATGGGCCCAGGTCTGGTCATCGACCAAAGCTCGCTCGACGCGTAAGACACAGATTGGTGCAAGCGATTGCGCCAATTGAAAAATTGGGGTCCCTGCCTGGCGGGGGCTATCCAAGACCGTAGGCGACGCAAGTCTTAAACCACAAGCCTACGCAGATGGTGCTCCCGGTTCCTTACCGAATCAGACACCAAAACGACATCCGGTTTCGACCAGATGAAACGGTAACAAGCAGGAGTTAAACCCGTGGCAATTAAACTCGAAGACAAGAAGGCCATCGTCGCTGAAGTCAACGAGGCTGCCAAAGTCGCTCTGTCCGCTGTCGTGGCTGATGCCCGTGGCGTAACAGTAGGCGCGATGACCGGACTCCGTAAAGAGGCTCGTGAAGCTGGCGTTTACGTACGTGTTGTACGTAACACCCTGCTCAAGCGCGCTGTTGCTGACACTGAATTCAGTGTCCTCAACGACGTGTTCACTGGCCCTACCCTGATTGCGTTCTCCAAAGAACATCCAGGCGCTGCTGCCCGGATCTTCAAGGAATTCGCAAAGGGTCAGGACAAGTTCGAGATCAAGGCAGCTGCGTTCGAGGGCAAGTTCCTCGCAGCTAACCAAATCGACGTACTGGCAACTCTGCCGACCCGTGACGAAGCAATTTCTCAGCTGATGAGCGTGATTCAAGGCGCTACCAGCAAGTTGGCTCGTACTCTGGCGGCAATTCGCGACCAGAAAGAAGCTGCTGCAGCCTAAGGCTCGTCAACTTCTCGCGTTTTTTGTTTTTTTCGATGGTCGCGTAGGCCGTCCCCAATATCAGGAATTAGATTCATGTCTATCTCTCAGAACGATATCCTTGAAGCAGTTGGCAACATGTCCGTAATGGAAGTTGTTGAGCTGATCAAAGCTTTCGAAGAAAAATTCGGCGTTACCGCTGCTGCTGCATCGGCTGGTCCAGCTGTTGCTGCTGCCGTTGCTGAAGAGCAAACCGAATTCAACGTCATGCTGACCGAAGCTGGCGAGAAGAAAGTTAACGTGATCAAGGCTGTACGTGAACTGACCGGTCTGGGCTTGAAAGAAGCCAAGGCTGTAGTTGACGGCGCACCTGCCATGGTTCTGGAAGCTGTTGCCAAAGACGCAGCTGACAAAGCCAAAGCAGCTCTGGAAGAAGCAGGCGCTAAAGTCGAGCTGAAGTAAGCATCGACTTTGCTCCTCCAGCCCGAGCGTTAAGCGACAGGCTGATGGCTGGTGGCTCTTGCCACCGGCCTTTTTCCGTTATTGGCAGCCGACTGGGTCGGTGCCGATAACGTGCTGTAACCACCCGATGCGGTGGCGCAAACCATGGGGTTTGCACGATTTTCTGGCTGCTCCCGTCGGGAGGGGCCAAACAAGCAGGTGACCAAGCTGGGGAACGCTGATGGCTTACTCATATACTGAGAAAAAACGTATCCGCAAGGACTTTAGCAAGTTGCCGGACGTCATGGATGTGCCGTACCTCCTGGCCATCCAGCTGGATTCGTATCGTGAATTCTTGCAAGCGGGAGCGACTAAAGATCAGTTCCGCGACGTGGGCCTGCATGCGGCCTTCAAATCCGTTTTCCCGATCATCAGCTACTCCGGCAATGCTGCGCTGGAGTACGTCGGTTATCGCCTGGGCGAACCGGCATTTGATGTCAAAGAATGCGTATTGCGCGGTGTAACTTACGCCGTACCTTTGCGGGTAAAAGTGCGCC
Organism: Pseudomonas sp. BF-R-30; assembly: GCF_019956175.1. Classification (NCBI taxonomy): domain Bacteria; kingdom Pseudomonadati; phylum Pseudomonadota; class Gammaproteobacteria; order Pseudomonadales; family Pseudomonadaceae; genus Pseudomonas; species Pseudomonas sp. BF-R-30. The sequence continues at coordinate 6,919 of NZ_JAHBDE010000004.1, forward strand.
TGATCATTTTCGACAAAGAGTCGTCGAACAAAGCGATCAAGGACATCAAAGAGCAAGAAGTCTACATGGGTGAAATCCCCCTGATGACTGAGAACGGTACCTTCGTAATCAACGGTACCGAGCGTGTAATCGTTTCCCAGCTGCACCGTTCGCCAGGCGTGTTCTTCGACCACGACCGTGGCAAGACGCACAGCTCCGGCAAACTGCTGTACTCCGCGCGCATCATCCCTTACCGCGGTTCGTGGCTGGACTTCGAGTTCGACCCGAAAGACTGCGTATTCGTGCGTATCGACCGTCGTCGCAAGCTGCCTGCCTCGGTACTGCTGCGCGCGCTGGGCTATACCACTGAAGAAGTGCTGGACGCGTTCTATACCACCAACGTATTCCACGTGAAGGGCGAGACCCTGAGCCTGGAGCTGGTGCCTCAGCGCCTGCGCGGTGAAATCGCTGTCCTCGATATTCAGGATGACAAAGGCAAGGTTATTGTCGAGCAGGGTCGTCGTATCACCGCTCGCCACATCAACCAGCTGGAAAAAGCCGGGATCAAAGAGCTGGATGTGCCTCTGGACTACGTCCTGGGTCGTACAACCGCCAAGGTCATCGTGCACCCGGCAACCGGCGAAATCCTGGCAGAGTGCAACACCGAGCTGAACACCGAGATCCTGGCCAAAATCGCCAAGGCTCAGGTTGTTCGCATCGAAACTCTGTACACCAACGATATCGACTGCGGTCCGTTCGTCTCCGACACCCTGAAGATCGACTCCACCAGCAACCAACTGGAAGCGCTGGTCGAGATCTATCGCATGATGCGTCCTGGCGAGCCGCCAACCAAGGACGCTGCCGAGACCCTGTTCAACAACCTGTTCTTCAGCCCTGAGCGCTATGACCTGTCTGCGGTCGGCCGGATGAAGTTCAACCGTCGTATCGGTCGTACCGAGATCGAAGGTTCGGGCGTGCTGTGCAAGGAAGACATCGTCGCGGTACTGAAGACCCTGGTCGACATCCGTAACGGTAAAGGCATCGTCGATGACATCGACCACCTGGGTAACCGTCGTGTTCGCTGCGTAGGCGAAATGGCCGAGAACCAGTTCCGCGTTGGCCTGGTACGTGTTGAGCGTGCGGTCAAAGAGCGTCTGTCGATGGCTGAAAGCGAAGGCCTGATGCCACAAGACCTGATCAACGCCAAGCCAGTGGCTGCGGCGGTGAAGGAGTTCTTCGGTTCCAGCCAGCTGTCCCAGTTCATGGACCAGAACAACCCGCTGTCCGAGATCACCCACAAGCGTCGTGTTTCTGCACTCGGCCCTGGCGGTCTGACTCGTGAGCGTGCCGGCTTTGAAGTGCGTGACGTACACCCGACTCACTACGGTCGTGTATGCCCGATTGAAACGCCGGAAGGTCCGAACATCGGTCTGATCAACTCCCTGGCCGCTTATGCGCGCACCAACCAGTACGGCTTCCTCGAGAGCCCGTACCGTGTGGTGAAAGACGCCCTGGTCACCGACGAGATCGTGTTCCTGTCCGCCATCGAAGAAGCCGATCACGTGATCGCTCAGGCCTCGGCCACGATGAACGACAAGAAAGTCCTGATCGACGAGCTGGTAGCTGTTCGTCACTTGAACGAATTCACCGTCAAGGCGCCGGAAGACGTCACCTTGATGGACGTATCGCCGAAGCAGGTAGTTTCGGTTGCTGCGTCGCTGATTCCGTTCCTCGAGCACGACGACGCCAACCGTGCGTTGATGGGTTCGAACATGCAGCGTCAAGCTGTACCAACCCTGCGTGCCGACAAGCCGCTGGTAGGTACCGGCATGGAGCGTAACGTAGCCCGTGACTCCGGCGTTTGCGTCGTGGCTCGTCGTGGCGGCGTGATCGACTCCGTCGACGCCAGCCGTATCGTGGTTCGTGTTGCCGATGACGAAGTTGAAACCGGTGAAGCCGGTGTCGACATCTACAACCTGACCAAGTACACCCGCTCCAACCAGAACACCTGCATCAACCAGCGTCCGCTGGTGCGTAAGGGTGATCGGGTTCAGCGTAGCGACATCATGGCCGACGGCCCGTCCACCGACATGGGTGAACTGGCACTGGGTCAGAACATGCGCATCGCGTTCATGGCATGGAACGGCTTCAACTTCGAAGACTCCATCTGCCTGTCCGAGCGTGTTGTTCAGGAAGACCGTTTCACCACGATCCACATCCAGGAACTGACCTGTGTGGCCCGTGACACCAAGCTTGGCCCAGAGGAAATCACTGCCGACATCCCGAACGTGGGTGAAGCGGCTCTGAACAAGCTGGACGAAGCCGGTATCGTTTACGTAGGTGCTGAAGTTGGCGCAGGCGACATCCTGGTCGGTAAGGTCACTCCGAAAGGCGAGACCCAGCTGACTCCGGAAGAAAAACTGCTGCGTGCGATCTTCGGTGAAAAAGCCAGCGACGTTAAAGACACTTCCCTGCGTGTACCTACCGGTACCAAAGGTACTGTCATCGACGTACAGGTCTTCACCCGCGACGGCGTTGAGCGTGATGCTCGTGCCCTGTCGATCGAGAAGTCCCAGCTGGACGAGATCCGCAAGGACCTGAACGAAGAGTTCCGCATCGTTGAAGGTGCTACTTTCGAACGTCTGCGTTCCGCTCTGGTCGGCCACAAAGCCGAAGGCGGCGCCGGTCTGAAGAAAGGCCAGGACATCACCGACGAAGTTCTCGACGGTCTTGAGCACGGCCAGTGGTTCAAACTGCGCATGGCTGAAGATGCTCTGAACGAGCAGCTCGAGAAGGCCCAGGCCTACATCGTTGATCGTCGCCGTCTGCTGGACGACAAGTTCGAAGACAAGAAGCGCAAACTGCAGCAGGGCGATGACCTGGCTCCAGGCGTGCTGAAAATCGTCAAGGTTTACCTGGCAATCCGTCGTCGCATCCAGCCGGGCGACAAGATGGCCGGTCGTCACGGTAACAAGGGTGTGGTCTCCGTGATCATGCCGGTTGAAGACATGCCGCACGATGCCAATGGCACCCCGGTCGACGTCGTCCTCAACCCGTTGGGCGTACCTTCGCGTATGAACGTTGGTCAGATCCTTGAAACCCACCTGGGCCTCGCGGCCAAAGGTCTGGGCGAGAAGATCAACCGCATGGTTGAAGAGCAGCGCAAGGTCGCCGAGCTTCGCAAGTTCCTGCACGAGATCTATAACGAGATCGGCGGTCGTCAGGAAAGCCTCGATGACTTCTCGGACCAGGAAATCCTGGATCTGGCTCAAAACCTGCGTGGCGGCGTTCCAATGGCCACTCCAGTGTTCGACGGTGCCAAGGAAAGCGAAATCAAGGCCATGCTGAAACTGGCGGACCTGCCAGAAAGCGGCCAGATGCAGCTGACCGACGGCCGTACCGGCAACAAGTTCGAGCGCCCGGTTACCGTTGGCTACATGTACATGCTGAAGCTGAACCACTTGGTAGACGACAAGATGCACGCTCGTTCTACCGGTTCGTACAGCCTGGTTACCCAGCAGCCGCTGGGTGGTAAGGCGCAGTTCGGTGGTCAGCGTTTCGGGGAGATGGAGGTCTGGGCACTGGAAGCATACGGTGCCGCTTACACTCTGCAAGAAATGCTCACAGTGAAGTCGGACGATGTGAACGGCCGTACCAAGATGTACAAGAACATCGTGGATGGCGATCACCGTATGGAGCCGGGCATGCCCGAGTCCTTCAACGTGTTGATCAAGGAAATTCGTTCCCTCGGCATCGATATCGATCTGGAAACCGAATAACACGTGACGCGAATCGAGAGCGGGGCAGGATTGCCCGCTCTCTGCTCCGCCAGGAGGAAAGGCCTTGAAAGACCTACTGAATTTGCTGAAAAACCAGGGTCAAGTCGAAGAGTTCGACGCCATCCGTATCGGATTGGCATCGCCTGAGATGATCCGTTCGTGGTCGTTCGGTGAAGTTAAAAAGCCGGAAACCATCAACTACCGTACGTTCAAACCTGAGCGTGACGGCCTGTTCTGCGCCAAGATTTTTGGCCCGGTAAAGGATTACGAGTGCCTGTGCGGTAAGTACAAGCGCTTGAAGCACCGTGGTGTGATCTGCGAGAAGTGCGGCGTTGAAGTCGCGCTGGCAAAAGTTCGTCGTGAGCGCATGGCGCACATCGAACTGGCCTCGCCAGTTGCCCACATCTGGTTCCTGAAATCGCTGCCGTCCCGTATCGGCTTGCTGATGGACATGACCCTGCGTGATATCGAACGCGTTCTCTACTTCGAGAGCTATGTCGTTATCGATCCAGGCATGACCACCCTTGAAAAAGGTCAGCTGCTCAACGACGAGCAGTACTTCGAAGCGCTGGAAGAGTTCGGCGACGATTTCGATGCCCGCATGGGTGCCGAAGCTGTCCGCGAACTGCTGCACGCTATCGACCTGGAACACGAGATTGGCCGCCTGCGTGAAGAAATTCCGCAAACCAACTCCGAAACCAAGATCAAGAAGCTGTCCAAGCGTCTGAAGTTGATGGAAGCCTTCCAGGGTTCCGGCAACCTGCCAGAGTGGATGGTGCTGACCGTTCTGCCGGTTCTGCCGCCAGATCTGCGTCCACTGGTCCCGCTGGATGGCGGTCGCTTCGCGACTTCCGACCTCAACGATCTGTATCGTCGAGTGATCAACCGTAACAACCGCTTGAAGCGCCTGCTGGATCTGTCCGCTCCGGACATCATCGTGCGCAACGAAAAGCGTATGTTGCAGGAAGCCGTCGACGCACTGCTCGACAACGGTCGTCGTGGCCGCGCTATCACCGGTTCCAACAAGCGTCCTCTGAAATCCCTGGCTGACATGATCAAGGGTAAGCAGGGTCGTTTCCGTCAGAACTTGCTCGGTAAGCGTGTTGACTACTCCGGTCGTTCGGTAATTACCGTAGGTCCGACCCTGCGTCTGCACCAGTGCGGTCTGCCGAAGAAAATGGCTCTCGAGCTGTTCAAGCCGTTCATTTTCGGCAAGCTTGAAATGCGTGGTCTCGCTACCACCATCAAGGCTGCCAAGAAGATGGTCGAGCGCGAACTGCCAGAGGTTTGGGACGTTCTCGCTGAAGTGATTCGCGAACACCCGGTTCTTCTCAACCGTGCACCGACCCTTCACCGTCTGGGTATCCAGGCGTTTGAACCGGTACTGATCGAAGGTAAGGCTATCCAGCTGCACCCTCTGGTCTGCGCCGCGTACAACGCCGACTTCGACGGCGACCAAATGGCCGTGCACGTACCGCTGACGCTGGAAGCCCAGCTCGAAGCGCGTGCGTTGATGATGTCGACCAACAACATTCTGTCGCCAGCCAACGGTGAGCCAATCATCGTTCCGTCGCAGGACGTTGTATTGGGTCTGTACTACATGACTCGTGAAGCGATCAACGCCAAGGGCGAAGGTCGCGTGTTCGCGGATCTGCAGGAAGTTGACCGTGTGTTCCGTGCCGGCGAAGCCGCACTGCATGCCAAGGTCAAGGTGCGGATCAACGAAACCGTCAACGACCGTGATGGCGGCAGCGTGACCAACACCCGTATCGTCGACACCACTGTCGGCCGTGCGCTGTTGTTCCAGGTTGTGCCAAAAGGTCTGTCGTACGACGTCGTCAACCTGCCGATGAAGAAAAAGGCGATCTCCAAGCTGATCAACCAGTGCTACCGCGTGGTTGGTCTGAAAGAGACCGTGATCTTCGCTGACCAGTTGATGTACACCGGTTTTGCCTATTCGACCATTTCCGGCGTTTCCATCGGTGTTAACGACTTCGTTATCCCGGATGAAAAAGCCCGCATCATCGGTGCAGCCACCGACGAAGTGAAAGAGATCGAAAGTCAGTACGCCTCCGGCCTGGTAACCCAGGGCGAGAAGTACAACAAAGTGATCGACCTTTGGTCCAAGGCGAACGACGAAGTTTCCAAGGCGATGATGGCCAACCTCTCGAAAGAGAAAGTCATCGACCGTCATGGCGTCGAAGTCGACCAAGAGTCTTTCAACTCGATGTACATGATGGCCGACTCGGGTGCGCGGGGTTCCGCAGCACAGATTCGTCAGCTGGCCGGTATGCGTGGTCTGATGGCCAAGCCGGACGGTTCCATCATTGAAACGCCGATTACCGCGAACTTCCGTGAAGGTTTGAGCGTACTCCAGTACTTCATCTCCACTCACGGTGCTCGTAAAGGTCTGGCGGATACCGCGTTGAAAACGGCGAACTCGGGTTATCTGACTCGTCGTCTGGTAGACGTGGCGCAGGATCTGGTTGTAACCGAGATCGATTGCGGCACCGAACACGGTCTGCTGATGACTCCGCACATTGAAGGCGGTGACGTTGTAGAGCCGCTGGGTGAGCGCGTATTGGGTCGAGTTATCGCCCGTGACGTATTCAAGCCAGGTACCGAGGACGTCATCGTTCCTGCCGGCACCCTGGTAGACGAGAAGTGGGTCGAGTTCATCGAGCTCAACAGCATCGACGAAGTGATCGTGCGTTCGCCGATCAGCTGCGAAACCCGTTTCGGTATTTGCGCCAAGTGCTACGGTCGCGATCTGGCTCGTGGTCACCAGGTGAACATCGGTGAAGCGGTCGGCGTTATCGCTGCCCAGTCCATCGGTGAGCCGGGTACCCAGCTGACGATGCGTACGTTCCACATCGGTGGTGCGGCAAGCCGGACCTCCGCAGCCGACAGCGTTCAGGTGAAGAATGGCGGTACCGTCCGTCTGCACAACCTGAAGCATGTTGAGCGAGTGGATGGTCACCTGGTTGCCGTGTCCCGTTCCGGTGAGCTGGCCATCGCTGATGACTTCGGTCGTGAGCGTGAGCGTTACAAGCTGCCGTACGGTGCCGTGATTTCGGTTAAAGAAGGTGACAAGGTCGAAGCTGGCGCCATCGTGGCCAAGTGGGATCCGCACACTCACCCGATCGTTACCGAAATGAAAGGTACCGTGACCTACGTGGGCATGGAAGAAGGCATCACGATCAAGCGTCAGACCGACGAATTGACCGGTATGACCAACATTGAAGTACTCGACGCCAAAGATCGTCCAGCTGCCGGTAAAGACATCCGTCCTGCCGTGAAGATGGTCGACGACAACGGCAAGGATCTGTTGCTGCCAGGCACTGACGTTATCGCTCAGTACTTCCTGCCAGCCAACGCCCTGGTCGGTGTAGCGGATGGTGCGAAGATCGCGATCGGTGATGTTATCGCTCGTATCCCGCAAGAGACTTCGAAAACTCGAGACATCACCGGTGGTCTGCCGCGTGTTGCCGACTTGTTCGAAGCCCGTCGTCCGAAAGAAGCGTCGATTCTGGCTGAAGTCAGCGGCACCATCGCGTTCGGTAAAGAGACCAAGGGCAAGCGCCGTCTGGTTATCACCCCGAACGACGGTAGCGATCCGTACGAAGAGCTGATTCCGAAGTGGCGTCACCTGAACGTGTTCGAAGGCGAACAGGTAAACCGCGGCGAAGTTATCTCCGACGGTCCGAGCGATCCACACGACATCCTGCGTCTGCTGGGTGTGAGTGCGCTGGCCAAGTACATCGTCAACGAGATCCAGGACGTTTACCGTCTGCAAGGCGTGAAGATCAACGACAAGCACATCGAGACCATCCTGCGTCAGATGCTGCGTAAAGTTGAGATCGCTGAATCCGGCGATTCCAGTTTCATCAAGGGCGACCAGATGGAATTGACTCACGTACTGGTAGAGAACGAGCGTCTGAGCGGCGAAGACAAGTTTGTCTCCAAGTTCACTCGTGTTCTGCTGGGTATCACCAAGGCGTCGTTGTCCACCGAATCGTTCATCTCGGCGGCTTCCTTCCAGGAAACCACTCGCGTACTGACCGAAGCGGCGGTAACCGGCAAGCGCGATTACCTGCGCGGCCTGAAAGAAAACGTGGTCGTGGGTCGTCTGATCCCGGCTGGTACCGGCCTGGCTTATCACAGCGAGCGTAAGCGCCGCCGTGATGCAGACAAGCCGTTGCGCGTAAGCGCCAGTGAAGTGGAAGCTGCACTGACCGAAGCGCTGAACTCGAGCGGTAACTGAGTTCTGCGGTAAATGAGTGTGAGGCCCTGGTCACTCCGTTCATCGAATCGAGACAATTTGTCGAGATTGGATGAGCGGGGAGGGCGGGGCCTTGCCTTGACTGGGGACAAGATCCTCTTTAGACTCTTGTACCCCTAAATTTGGCGGGAACTCGTTCCTGCCATTTTGCTTTTCTTGCAAGACAATAGCGTCGCAAGACAACAGTGGAGCTAGTAGATGGCAACTATCAACCAGCTGGTACGTCAGCCGCGTAAGCGTATCGTCGAGAAATCCGACGTGCCTGCGCTGCAGAACTGCCCGCAACGCCGTGGCGTGTGCACCCGTGTGTATACCACCACGCCGAAAAAACCTAACTCGGCACTGCGTAAAGTATGCCGTGTGCGCCTGACCAACGGTTTCGAGGTTTCCTCGTACATCGGCGGTGAAGGCCACAACCTGCAAGAGCACAGCGTGGTACTGATCCGCGGCGGTCGTGTAAAAGACTTGCCAGGTGTTCGTTACCACACCGTTCGCGGTTCGTTGGATACTTCCGGTGTTAAAGGTCGTAACCAGGGTCGTTCGAAGTACGGTACCAAGCGTCCGAAGTAATCGGCCGTTTTGCAGTTTTTCATTTTATTGAGTCGATAAGAGTAAGGTCGGGCACGCATCCATAGGAGCTGTCCCGGGCTAACCTGAAGACCGTTTGAGGGCTTATCAATGCCAAGACGTCGCGTAGCAGCCAAGCGTGAGATTCTGGACGATCCGAAATACGGAAGCCAAATCCTCGCCAAATTCATGAACCACGTAATGGAAAGCGGCAAGAAAGCCGTTGCCGAGCGTATCGTTTATGGTGCCCTGGATACCGTGAAGGCTCGTAAGGCCGGCACCGATCCCCTGGAACTCTTCGAAAAAGCACTCGACGCCATCGCTCCGCTGGTCGAAGTGAAGTCGCGCCGCGTTGGTGGTGCTACTTACCAGGTTCCGGTCGAGGTTCGTCCTTCCCGTCGTAACGCTCTGGCAATGCGCTGGTTGGTAGACTACGCCCGCAAGCGCGGCGAGAAGTCTATGGCTCTGCGTTTGGCTGGCGAACTGTTGGACGCTGCCGAAGGTAAAGGTGCTGCAGTTAAGAAGCGTGAAGACGTTCACCGTATGGCTGAAGCCAACAAGGCTTTCTCGCACTACCGCTTCTAATTTTAGCGTCACTAATTTTGCGAGGGCTTTATGGCTCGTACAACACCGATTAATCGCTACCGTAACATTGGTATCGTTGCACACGTGGATGCTGGTAAAACCACCACCACTGAGCGCGTCCTTTTTTACACTGGCAAAAGTCACAAAATGGGCGAGGTGCATGACGGCGCCGCGACCACAGACTGGATGGTGCAGGAGCAGGAGCGTGGTATTACCATTACTTCTGCTGCCATTACCGCCTTCTGGCAGGGTTCCGCCAAGCAGCACAAAGACCAGTACCGTTTCAACGTCATCGATACCCCGGGCCACGTAGACTTCACTATTGAAGTTGAGCGTTCCCTGCGTGTACTCGACGGCGCGGTCGTTGTGTTCTGCGGTACTTCCGGCGTTGAGCCTCAGTCCGAAACCGTATGGCGTCAAGCCAACAAGTACGGTGTTCCACGTATCGTTTACGTGAACAAGATGGACCGTGCCGGTGCGAACTTCCTGCGCGTGATCGCTCAGATCAAGCAGCGTCTGGGTCACACTCCGGTGCCTATCCAGCTCGCTATCGGTTCCGAAGACAACTTCCAGGGTCAGATCGATCTGATGACCATGGAAGCCGTTTACTGGAACGATGCCGACAAGGGTATGACCCCTCGTCGTGAAGCCATCCCTGCTGAACTGCAGGAACTGGCTGAAGAGTGGCGCAACAACATGGTTGAGGCTGCGGCCGAAGCCAGCGAAGAACTGATGAACAAGTACCTTGAAGGTGAAGAACTCACCGTCGAGGAAATCAAGGGTGCTCTGCGTCAGCGTACTATCGCTGGTGAGATCGTTCTGGCTGTTTGCGGTTCTTCCTTCAAGAACAAGGGTGTTCCCCTGGTTCTCGACGCCGTTATCGACTACCTGCCGGCTCCAACCGACATTCCTGCCATCAAGGGTACTGACCCGGATGACGAGGAAAAGCAGATGGAGCGTCATGCAGACGACAACGAGCCGTTCTCGGCTCTGGCGTTCAAGATCGCTACCGACCCATTCGTGGGTACCTTGACTTTCGTCCGTGTTTACTCGGGCGTGTTGGCCTCCGGCGACGGCGTGATCAACTCGGTCAAAGGCAAGAAAGAGCGCGTGGGTCGTATGGTGCAAATGCACGCAAACGCCCGTGAAGAGATCAAGGAAGTACGCGCTGGTGACATCGCGGCCCTGATCGGCATGAAGGACGTCACCACTGGCGAAACCTTGTGCAACGCTGACAAGCCAATCATCCTGGTTCGCATGGACTTCCCGGAGCCGGTTATTTCGGTTGCCGTAGAGCCTAAGACCAAGGATGACCAGGAAAAAATGGGTATCGCTCTGGGCAAACTTGCTCAGGAAGACCCGTCTTTCCGCGTCAAGACTGATGAAGAGACTGGTCAAACGATCATCTCTGGCATGGGCGAGTTGCACCTGGACATCCTGGTTGACCGGATGCGCCGTGAGTTCAACGTCGAAGCCAACATCGGTAAGCCTCAGGTTTCGTATCGTGAGCGCATCACGAAGAATTGCGAAATCGAAGGCAAGTTCGTTCGTCAGTCCGGCGGTCGTGGCCAGTTCGGCCATTGCTGGATCCGTTTTGCTCCTGCTGACGAAGGTCAGGAAGGTCTGCAATTCGTGAACGAAGTAGTGGGTGGTGTGGTTCCTAAGGAATACATCCCGGCTATCCAGAAGGGTATCGAAGAGCAGATGAAGAACGGCGTAGTTGCCGGCTATCCGCTGATCGGCCTGAAGGCTACCGTGTTTGATGGTTCTTACCACGACGTCGACTCGAACGAGATGGCGTTTAAGGTGGCTGCTTCCATGGCGACCAAGCAACTGGCCCAGAAGGGCGGTGGTGAGTTGCTCGAGCCGATCATGGCGGTAGAGGTTGTTACGCCTGAAGACTATATGGGTGACGTGATGGGCGACCTTAACCGTCGTCGCGGCATGATTCTGGGTATGGAAGACACGGTCTCCGGTAAGGTGATCCGTGCTGAAGTTCCGTTGGGCGAGATGTTCGGTTATGCGACCGACGTTCGTTCGATGTCCCAGGGTCGCGCAAGCTACTCTATGGAATTCAAAAAATACAATACAGCTCCGTCGCACATCGTCGAAACTGTAACCAAAAAACAAGGCTGATTCAGTCCTTTAGGCAAGGAGTTAATTGTCGTGGCTAAAGAAAAATTTGATCGTTCCCTACCGCACGTCAACGTTGGCACCATCGGTCACGTTGACCACGGTAAAACCACTCTGACCGCAGCTCTGACTCGCGTTTGCTCCGAAGTTTTCGGTTCCGCAATCGTTGATTTCGATAAAATCGACAGCGCGCCAGAAGAAAAAGCTCGTGGTATCACCATCAACACCGCGCACGTCGAGTACAACTCGAAGATCCGTCACTACGCTCACGTTGACTGCCCAGGTCACGCTGACTATGTGAAGAACATGATCACCGGTGCTGCCCAGATGGACGGCGCGATCCTGGTTTGCTCGGCCGCTGATGGTCCGATGCCACAAACCCGTGAGCACATCCTGCTGTCCCGTCAGGTAGGCGTTCCGTACATCGTGGTTTTCCTGAACAAGGCTGACCTGGTAGACGACGCTGAGCTGCTGGAACTGGTCGAGATGGAAGTTCGCGACCTGCTGTCCACCTACGACTTCCCGGGCGATGACACTCCAATCATCATCGGTTCGGCTCGTATGGCGCTGGAAGGCAAAGACGACAACGAAATGGGCACCACTGCCGTTCGTAAACTGGTTGAAACCCTGGACAGCTACATCCCAGAACCAGAGCGTGCTATCGACAAGCCATTCCTGATGCCAATCGAAGACGTATTCTCGATCTCGGGTCGTGGTACTGTTGTGACTGGTCGTATCGAGCGCGGTATCGTTCGCGTTCAAGATGCACTGGAAATCGTTGGTCTGCGTGACACCACCACCACCACCTGCACCGGTGTTGAAATGTTCCGCAAGCTGCTCGACGAAGGTCGTGCTGGCGAGAACTGCGGCGTTCTGCTGCGTGGTACCAAGCGTGACGACGTTGAGCGTGGCCAGGTTCTGGTTAAGCCAGGTTCGGTTAAGCCGCACACCAAGTTCACCGCAGAAGTTTACGTTCTGAGCAAGGAAGAAGGCGGTCGTCACACTCCGTTCTTCAAAGGCTACCGTCCACAGTTCTACTTCCGTACTACTGACGTGACTGGTAACTGCCAGCTGCCAGAAGGCGTTGAAATGGTAATGCCAGGTGACAACATCCAGATGGAAGTTACCCTGATCAAGACCATCGCAATGGAAGACGGTCTGCGTTTCGCTATCCGTGAAGGCGGTCGTACCGTCGGCGCTGGCGTCGTAGCCAAAATCATCGAGTAAGCATCTCTTTTGAGATAGCTTCGATGCTTTGAAAGGCCCCCGCTCAGCGGGGGCTTTTTTATTGGGTTGACACCCATCTGGGGCGTCTATAGAATTGCGCCTCCTTTTAACGGGCGTATTGCGCCCGGTGGGAATAGCAGCCGGAGTCTGAAATCCAATGCAAAATCAGCAAATCCGTATCAGGTTGAAGGCTTTCGACCATCGCCTGATCGACCAATCAACCCAGGAAATCGTGGAAACCGCGAAACGTACTGGTGCTCAAGTGCGTGGTCCAATTCCACTGCCTACCCGTAAAGAGCGGTTCACCGTTCTGGTCTCCCCGCACGTCAACAAAGACGCGCGTGACCAGTACGAGATCCGTACTCATAAGCGCGTTCTGGACATCGTCCAGCCAACGGATAAAACCGTTGATGCTCTTATGAAGCTTGATCTTGCGGCCGGTGTGGAAGTGCAGATCAGCCTCGGCTAAGACTCGGTCTTAGTCGTGTAACGCTCTGAAATGGGCGGCCATAGCGGGTGAAAGCCCCGTACACTCATGAGGTTTACAACATGACTATTGGTGTAGTCGGTCGTAAAGCGGGTATGACCCGTATTTTCACCGAAGAAGGTGTCTCCATTCCGGTCACGGTCATTGAGATCGAACCGAATCGCGTCACCCAGTTCAAAACTGAAGAGACCGATGGCTATCGTGCAGTGCAAGTCACTGTCGGCGAGCGTCGTGCTTCGCGTGTAACAGCAGCTCAGGCTGGCCACTTCGCTAAAGCGAACGTTGCCGCTGGTCGTACCGTAATGGAATTCCGCCTTGAAGAAGGCGAGTACCAGGCCGGCGATCTGATCAACGCTGAAATCTTCGCCGCTGGTCAACTGGTTGATGTAACCGGTCAGTCCAAGGGTAAAGGCTTCCAGGGTACGATCAAGCGTTGGAATTTCCGCGGGCAAGATAACACCCACGGTAACTCCGTATCCCACCGCGTTCCAGGCTCTATCGGCCAGTGCCAGACTCCTGGTCGTGTATTCAAGGGCAAAAAAATGTCCGGTCATATGGGCGCTGAGCGCGTGACCGTGCAGTCCCTCGAAGTAGTGCGCGTGGACGCTGAACGCAATCTGTTGTTGGTCAAGGGCGCTGTTCCTGGCGCTACTGGCGGCAACTTGGTTGTACGTCCAGCAGCCAAGGCTCGCGGTTAAGGGGAAGCTGACATGCAATTAAATGTAAATGACGCTCAAGCGATCGAAGTTTCCGAACTGACATTTGGCGGCGAATTCAACGAGACGCTGGTTCACCAAGCAGTCGTAGCCTACATGGCTGGCGGTCGTCAGGGTTCCAAGCAGCAAAAGACCCGTTCCGACGTTCGTGGTGGCGGTAAGCGCCCATGGCGTCAGAAAGGTACTGGCCGTGCTCGTGCCGGTACTATCCGTAGCCCAATCTGGCGTGGCGGCGGTACCACTTTCGCAGCTCGTCCTCAGGATCACTCCCAGAAGCTGAACAAGAAGATGTACCGCGCAGCAATGCGTTCCATCCTTGCTGAGCTGGTGCGTACTGATCGTCTGGTCGTGGTTCAGGATTTCGCCGTTGAAACGCCGAAAACCAAAGACCTGCTGGGCAAACTGAACAACATGAGCCTGACCGACGTTCTGATCGTGTCCGACGCTGTTGATCAGAACCTGTACCTGGCTGCTCGTAACCTGCCACACGTAGATGTACGTGACGTGCAAGGTTCCGATCCAGTTAGTCTGATCGCATACGACAAGGTGTTGATCACCGTGTCGGCCGTGAAGAAATTCGAGGAGCTGCTGGGATGAACCAGGAACGCGTATTTAAAGTTCTGCTTGGCCCGCACGTTTCCGAGAAGGCTACGGTTCTGGCAGACAAGAAAGGCCAGTTCGTTTTCAAGGTTGCTACTGATGCAACCAAGCTGGAAATCAAGAAGGCCGTCGAAAGCCTGTTCAGCGTGAAAGTAGAGCGTGTTACTACCCTGAACGTTCTGGGTAAGAGCAAGCGCACTGCTCGCGGTCTGGGCAAGCGTAATGACTGGAAGAAGGCAGTTATCTCCCTTCAACCAGGCCAAGATCTCGATTTCAGCAGCAGTGCTGAGTAAGGAAGGGGTGCATCATGGCAATCGTTAAATGCAAACCGACTTCCCCTGGCCGCCGTTTTGTGGTCAAGGTGGTCAACCAGGAGCTGCATAAAGGCGCTCCTCACGCACCGCTGCTCGAGAAGAAATCGAAGACTGGTGGTCGTAACAACAATGGCCGTATTACCACTCGTCACATCGGTGGTGGTCATAAGCAACATTACCGTATGGTCGATTTCCGTCGCAACGACAAAGATGGCATCGTCGCCACTGTCGAGCGTATCGAATACGATCCAAACCGTACTGCTCACATCGCACTGCTCTGCTACGCAGACGGCGAGCGCCGCTACATCATCGCCCCTAAAGGCGTGAGTGCTGGCGACACGCTGATCGCAGGCGCTCTGGCTCCAATCAAGCCAGGTAACGCTCTGCAACTGCGCAACATTCCAGTCGG
The DNA here is from genome assembly GCF_019956175.1 of Pseudomonas sp. BF-R-30. Classification (NCBI taxonomy): domain Bacteria; kingdom Pseudomonadati; phylum Pseudomonadota; class Gammaproteobacteria; order Pseudomonadales; family Pseudomonadaceae; genus Pseudomonas; species Pseudomonas sp. BF-R-30. The sequence continues at coordinate 21,997 of NZ_JAHBDE010000004.1, forward strand.
TTCTACCGTACACGGCATCGAACTGAAGCCAGGTAAAGGCGCACAGATCGCTCGTTCCGCTGGTGCTTCGGCTCAGCTGATCGCTCGTGAAGGCGTGTACGTTACCCTGCGTCTGCGTTCCGGTGAAATGCGTAAAGTCCTGGCTGAATGCCGTGCGACCCTGGGCGAAGTCTCGAACTCCGAGCACAGCCTGCGTTCGCTGGGTAAAGCTGGTGCCAAACGCTGGCGTGGCGTTCGCCCAACCGTTCGTGGTGTTGCCATGAACCCGGTTGACCACCCACATGGTGGTGGTGAAGGTCGTACCTCTGGTGGTCGTCATCCGGTATCGCCATGGGGCTTCCCGACTAAGGGCGCGAAGACTCGTGGTAATAAGCGTACCGACAAAATGATCGTCCGTCGTCGCAAGTAAATAGAGGGATACGACAGTGCCACGTTCTCTGAAAAAAGGTCCTTTTATCGATCTTCACCTACTGAAGAAGATCGAAGTGGCGGCGGAAAAGAACGATCGCAAACCGGTGAAAACCTGGTCGCGTCGTTCGATGATCCTGCCACAAATGGTCGGTCTGACCATCGCAGTACACAACGGTCGTCAGCACGTCCCAGTTCTCGTGAACGAAGACATGGTCGGCCACAAACTGGGCGAGTTCGCCGGTACCCGCACTTATCGCGGGCACGTGGCAGACAAGAAAGCCAAGCGTTAAGGGGTTAGGAAATGGAAGTAGCCGCTAAGTTGTCGGGCGCTCGAATCTCCGCCCAGAAAGCCCGCTTGGTCGCCGACCAGATCCGCGGGAAGAAGGTGGGCGAAGCGCTCAACCTGTTGGCTTTCAGCAGTAAGAAAGCCGCCGAGATCATGAAGAAAGTGCTGGAGTCGGCCGTAGCCAACGCCGAGCATAACGAAGGCGCAGACGTTGATGACCTGAAGGTCAGCACTGTTTTCGTCAACGAAGGGCGTTCGCTGAAGCGCATCATGCCACGTGCCAAAGGCCGTGCTGATCGCATCGTCAAGCGGTCTTGCCATATCACTGTCAAGGTTGCTGACAAGTAACGGAGTCGAAGAGATGGGTCAGAAAGTACATCCCATTGGCATTCGCCTGGGAATCGTCAAGGAGCACACCTCCGTCTGGTACGCAGACGGTCGGACTTATGCGGACTATTTGCTCGCAGATCTGAATGTGCGTGAGTACCTCCAAGACAAACTAAAAAGCGCGTCCGTAAGCCGTATCGATATCCATCGTCCGGCCCAAACTGCACGCATCACCATCCACACCGCTCGTCCAGGTATCGTTATCGGGAAGAAAGGTGAAGATGTTGAGAAACTGCGTCAGGACCTGACCAAGCAAATGGGTGTGCCTGTGCACATCAATATCGAAGAGATCCGCAAGCCGGAGCTCGACGGTATGCTGGTTGCGCAGAGCGTAGCTCAGCAGCTGGAGCGTCGCGTAATGTTCCGTCGCGCTATGAAGCGCGCAGTACAGAACGCCATGCGCATTGGTGCCAAAGGCATCAAAATCCAAGTGAGCGGTCGTCTCGGCGGTGCTGAAATCGCACGTACTGAATGGTATCGCGAAGGTCGTGTGCCATTGCACACCCTGCGTGCCGACATCGACTATGCCAACTACGAAGCTCACACCACTTACGGTGTGATCGGTGTAAAGGTTTGGATCTTCAAAGGCGAAGTAATTGGTGGTCGCCAAGAAGAACTGAAACCACAAGCACCAGCGCCTCGTAAAAAAGCTGCTAAGTAAGGGGTACGCCAAATGTTGCAACCAAAGCGTACGAAGTTCCGCAAGCAGATGACTGGTCACAACCGTGGCCTGGCATTGCGCGGTAGCAAAGTCAGCTTCGGCGAGTTCGCGCTGAAGTCTGTTGCTCGTGGTCGTCTCACCGCTCGTCAGATCGAGTCAGCGCGTCGTGCTCTGACCCGTCACGTAAAACGTGGCGGCAAGATCTGGATCCGTGTATTCCCGGACAAGCCGATCTCCAAAAAACCTCTCGAGGTTCGGATGGGTAAAGGTAAGGGTAACGTGGAATACTGGGTTGCCCAGATTCAGCCAGGCAAAGTCCTGTATGAAATCGAGGGTGTTTCTGAAGAGCTGGCGCGTGAGGCTTTCGCCCTGGCTGCTGCAAAGCTGCCGCTCGCCACCTCCTTTGTTAAACGGACGGTGATGTGATGAAAGCGAATGAACTTCGTGAAAAATCCGCACAGCAGCTGAACGAGCAACTGCTCGGCCTGCTGCGCGACCAGTTCAATCTGCGTATGCAGAAAGCAACTGGCCAGTTGGGGCAGTCTCATCTGCTCTCGCAAGTTAAGCGTGACATCGCTCGCGTGAAGACTGTGCTCAACCAGCAGGCAGGTAAGTAATCATGGCTGAAGCCGAAAAAACTGTCCGTACGCTGACTGGCCGTGTTGTCAGCGACAAGATGGACAAAACCATCACCGTTCTGATCGAGCGTCGCGTTAAGCACCCGATCTACGGTAAATACGTTAAGCGTTCGACTAAGCTGCACGCGCACGACGAAACCAATCAGTGCCACATCGGCGACAAAGTCACTATTCGTGAAACTCGTCCTTTGGCCAAGACCAAGTCTTGGGCGCTGGTTGATGTTCTCGAACGCGCTGTGGAAGTCTAAGGACTAGGGGTCGGAGAAATTATATGATTCAGACTCAATCCATGCTCGATGTGGCCGATAACAGCGGCGCTCGCCGCGTTATGTGCATCAAGGTGCTGGGTGGCTCCCATCGTCGTTACGCTGGTATCGGTGACATCATCAAAGTTACCGTCAAGGAAGCAATTCCTCGCGGTAAAGTGAAAAAAGGCCAAGTGATGACTGCTGTTGTAGTCCGCACTCGTCACGGCGTACGTCGTGCTGATGGCTCCATTATCCGCTTTGATGGCAACGCTGCTGTTCTTCTGAACAACAAGCAAGAGCCGATCGGCACCCGTATCTTTGGGCCAGTGACCCGTGAACTTCGTACTGAGAAGTTCATGAAGATCGTCTCGCTCGCCCCAGAAGTGCTGTAAGGAGATCCGACATGCAAAAGATTCGTCGTGACGACGAGATCATCGTGATCGCCGGCAAAGACAAAGGTAAGCGCGGTAAGGTGCTTAAGGTTCTCGCTAACAACCGTCTGGTTATTGGTGGTCTGAACCTGGTCAAGCGTCATACCAAGCCTAACCCGATGTCGGGCGTGCAGGGCGGTATCGTCGAAAAAGAAGCTCCACTGGATGCTTCTAACGTCGCCATTTTCAACGGCGAAACCAACAAGGCTGACCGCGTTGGTTTCAAAGTAGAAGACGGCAAGAAAATTCGTGTCTTCAAGTCGACCCAAAAAGCGGTTGATGCTTGAACACTGCTAGGTAGATGAGACCATGGCACGACTAAAAGAGATTTACCGGAAGGAAATTGCTCCGAAACTTAAGGAAGAACTTAAGCTTTCGAACGTGATGGAAGTTCCGCGCGTTACCAAAATCACCCTGAACATGGGTCTGGGCGAAGCGATCGGCGACAAAAAAGTCATCGAGCACGCTGTTGCTGACCTGGAAAAGATCACCGGCCAGAAAGTCGTTGTGACCTACGCTCGCAAATCCATCGCTGGCTTTAAAGTCCGTGAAGGTTGGCCGATCGGCGTCAAAGTGACCCTGCGCCGTGAGCGTATGTACGAGTTCCTGGATCGTCTGCTGTCGATCTCCCTGCCTCGGGTTCGCGACTTCCGCGGCCTGAATGCCAAGTCCTTCGATGGTCGTGGCAACTACAGCATGGGCGTGAAAGAGCAGATCATCTTCCCGGAAATCGACTACGACAAGATCGATGCTCTCCGCGGTCTGGACATCACCCTGACCACCACTGCCAAGAACGATGATGAAGGCCGCGCTCTGCTGCGTGCGTTCAAATTCCCGTTCCGCAACTGATTGGAGTAGGACCATGGCCAAGATGAGCATGAAAAACCGCGAGCTGAAGCGTCAGCTCACGGTTGCCAAGTACGCCAAGAAGCGTGCAGCACTGAAAGCTATCATCGTTGATCTGAACGCAAGTCCAGAAGCGCGTTGGGAAGCTACAGTAGCCCTGCAGAAGCAGCCACGTGACGCAAGCGCTTCGCGCATGCGTAACCGCTGCCGCCTGACCGGTCGTCCACACGGCGTTTACCGCAAGTTCGGCCTCGGCCGTAACAAGCTGCGTGAAGCTGCCATGCGTGGTGACGTACCGGGTCTGGTTAAAGCCAGCTGGTAAGTACTGTCAAAGTCTCGGTGTCCAGGATCGCAAGATCCTGACCACCGGTGGCCTTGAATCTGGATCAAGCCCCTTTTGGGGCTTGATTCATTTCCGGGGTGTGTCTAGAATACCCGGCTCGCCTGAGCCCGTGTTTTTCATGCTCGGAGATTCTCGGCGACACGTAATAGCCGCAAGGCTAATTTTTTTGTATTAGGAGCGTCTAGCCCATGAGTATGCAGGACCCGTTAGCGGACATGCTAACTCGTATCCGTAATGCCCAGATGGCTGAAAAGTCCGTCGTAAGCATGCCATCTTCCACGTTGAAGGTAGCTGTTGCCAAAGTCCTGAAGGACGAAGGTTACATTGCGGGTTATCAGATCAGCAGCGAAATCAAACCACTGCTGTCCATCGAGCTGAAGTACTTCGAAGGCCGTCCGGTTATCGAAGAAGTGAAGCGCGTTAGCCGTCCAGGCCTGCGTCAGTACAAGTCCGTCGATGATCTGCCAAAAGTTCGTGGCGGTCTCGGTGTGTCTATCGTCTCCACCAACAAGGGTGTGATGACTGATCGTGCTGCGCGCGCTGCCGGTGTCGGCGGCGAAGTTCTTTGCACTGTGTTCTAAGGGGGGATAAGCATGTCTCGCGTCGCTAAGAACCCCGTTAAGCTGCCAGCCGGTGTCGAAGTAAAATTCGCAGGCCAACAGCTTTCGGTGAAGGGTGCCAAGGGCACTCTCGAACTGAACATCCACTCGTCCGTTGAGATCGTTGAAGAAGCTGGTGAGCTGCGTTTCGCTGCTCGCAATGGCGATCAACAGACTCGCGCGATGGCTGGTACCACTCGTGCGTTGGTAAACAACATGGTCCAGGGCGTAAGCCAAGGCTTCGAGCGCAAGCTCCAGCTGGTCGGTGTTGGTTACAAAGCGCAAGCAAAAGGCACAGTGCTGAACCTGGCTCTTGGCTTCTCGCACCCAGTGGATTACGAACTGCCGGAAGGCATCACCGCTGAGACTCCTAGCCAGACCGATATCCTGATCAAGGGCATCGACAAGCAGCTGGTAGGTCAAGTGGCCGCCGAGATCCGCGACTTCCGTCCACCAGAGCCGTACAAAGGCAAAGGTGTGCGCTACGCGGACGAAGTCGTCCGTCGTAAAGAAGCCAAGAAGAAGTAGGGCATAGCAAATGACCGACAAAAAAGTTACTCGACTGCGTCGCGCTCGCAAAGCACGCCTGAAAATGCACGAACTCGAAGTCGTGCGTCTCTGCGTGTTCCGCTCTTCGCAGCACATCTACGCCCAGGTCATTTCGGCCGACGGCAACAAAGTCCTGGCAAGCGCCTCGACTTTGGATAAAGAACTGCGTGATGGTGCCACCGGCAACATCGACGCGGCCACTAAGGTTGGCCAGCTGGTCGCTACGCGTGCTAAGGCCGCTGGCGTCTCGCAAGTGGCTTTCGACCGCTCTGGCTTCAAGTACCACGGCCGCGTTAAAGCGCTGGCTGATGCTGCTCGTGAAGCTGGGCTGGAGTTCTAAGTTATGTCAAATAACGACCAAAAGCGCGACGAAGGCTACATCGAGAAGCTGGTTCAAGTTAACCGCGTAGCCAAAACCGTTAAAGGCGGCCGTATCTTCACTTTCACCGCGTTGACCGTGGTTGGTGATGGTAAGGGCCGTGTTGGCTTCGGCCGTGGCAAGTCGCGTGAAGTGCCTGCTGCGATCCAGAAGGCAATGGAAGCTGCTCGCCGCAACATGATCCAGGTTGATCTGAACGGCACCACTCTGCAGTACGCAATGAAGTCCGCTCACGGCGCTTCGAAGGTGTACATGCAGCCTGCTTCTGAAGGTACCGGTATCATCGCTGGCGGCGCTATGCGTGCTGTCCTCGAAGTTGCTGGCGTTCAGAACGTTCTGGCCAAGTGCTACGGCTCGACTAACCCTGTAAACGTGGTTCACGCCACTTTCAAGGGTTTGAAAGCAATGCAGTCTCCTGAATCCATTGCCGCCAAGCGTGGCAAAAGCGTCAAGGAGATCTTCTGATCATGGCTACCGTAAAAGTAACGCTGATCAAAAGCATGACCGGCCGCATCCCTAACCACAAACTGTGCGTTAAGGGTCTGGGTCTGCGTCGCATCGGTCACACTGTAGAAGTCCAGGATACTCCCGAGAATCGCGGGATGATCAACAAGGCTTACTACATGCTGCGTGTCGAGGGTTAATCGATGAAACTCAATGATCTGAGTCCAGCGCCGGGTTCCCGTCGCGAAAAGCATCGTCCGGGCCGTGGTATCGGTAGCGGTTTGGGTAAGACTGGTGGCCGTGGTCACAAAGGTCAGACCTCCCGCTCCGGTGGCACCATTGCTCCAGGCTTTGAAGGCGGTCAACAGCCGCTGCATCGTCGCCTGCCGAAGTTCGGTTTCGTTTCCCTGAAAGCCATGGATCGCGCAGAAGTGCGTTTGTCCGAGCTGGCTAAAGTGGAAGGCGACATCGTCACCGTGCAGTCCCTGAAAGATGCCAACGTGATCAATGTCAACGTACAGCGTGTGAAAATCATGCTGTCCGGTGAAGTGACTCGCGCTGTCACTATCGGCAAGGGAATCGGCGCCACCAAGGGTGCGCGTGCGGCTATCGAAGCAGCTGGCGGCAAGTTCGAGGAATAAATGGCTAAGCAAGGTGCTCTCTCTGCGCTCGGCAAAGGCGGTATGTCTGAACTCTGGGCTCGTCTGCGTTTTCTGTTCCTGGCGATTATCGTCTACCGAATAGGCGCACACATCCCGGTTCCAGGTATCAACCCGGACCGACTCGCGGACCTGTTTCGACAGAATGAGGGGACCATTCTTAGCTTGTTCAACATGTTTTCCGGCGGCGCGCTGGAGCGGATGAGCATCTTTGCACTGGGGATCATGCCGTACATCTCGGCATCGATCATCATGCAACTGATGACCGCCGTCAGCCCGCAGCTGGAGCAGTTGAAGAAGGAAGGTGAAGCTGGCCGTCGCAAGATCAGCCAGTACACCCGCTACGGCACTGTCATCCTCGCCCTGGTTCAGGCTATCGGCATGTCCGTTGGCCTGGCGGGGCAGGGTGTTGCGTTCACTGGTGACTTTGGCTTCCATTTCGTCGCGGTATCCACGTTTGTGGCTGGTGCGATGTTCATGATGTGGCTGGGTGAGCAGATTACTGAGCGTGGTGTTGGCAACGGTATCTCGATGTTGATTTTCGCAGGTATCGTCGCCGGTCTTCCGAGAGCGATCGGGCAGTCTTTCGAGTCTGCACGTCAGGGTGATATCAACATCTTCGCCCTGGTTGCCATCGGTTTGCTGGCAGTAGCGATTATCGGTTTCGTGGTGTTCATTGAGCGTGGTCAGCGTCGTATTGCTGTTCACTACGCCAAGCGTCAGCAGGGCCGCAAGGTCTTCGCTGCGCAGACCAGCCACTTGCCGCTGAAGGTGAACATGGCCGGTGTTATTCCGGCTATTTTCGCGAGCAGCATTTTGCTGTTCCCGGCTTCGTTGGGTGCCTGGTTCGGTCAGTCTGAAGGTATGGGCTGGTTGCAGGACATCTCGCAGTCGATCGCTCCTGGTCAGCCGTTGAATATTCTGCTGTTTAGTGCAGGGATTATTTTCTTCTGCTTCTTCTATACGGCGTTGATGTTCAATCCGAAAGACGTAGCGGAAAACCTGAAGAAGTCCGGTGCCTTTATTCCGGGCATCCGTCCAGGTGAGCAGTCTGCGCGCTACATTGATGGCGTTCTGACTCGCTTGACCATGTTCGGTGCTCTTTACATGACGGCCGTCTGCCTGTTGCCCCAGTTCCTGGTGGTTGCAGCCAACGTACCGTTCTACCTTGGCGGGACCTCGTTGCTGATCGTCGTCGTGGTTGTGATGGACTTCATGTCCCAAGTACAATCGCACCTCGTTTCGCACCAGTACGAATCCCTGATGAAGAAAGCCAACCTGAAGGGTTACGGCAGCGGCATGCTGCGCTGACCCATAAGGTTCGAGGAGTTGGTGATGAAAGTTCGTGCATCGGTGAAAAAGCTGTGCCGTAACTGCAAGATTATTCGCCGCGAAGGTGTTGTTCGAGTAATTTGCAGCGCGGAACCGCGTCACAAACAGCGCCAAGGCTGAGTGTGATTGTGCTTCAAGCCCGGCAGCTAGTGCGCTGCCGGGTTGATTATTTGTTATTACAGCGATATTATCTCGCGCCCTATTTCTTGGCTTCCGGGGCGTAGGTAGCTGTCAATTGGAGTCCCACTGAATGGCCCGTATTGCAGGCGTTAACATTCCAGATAACAAGCATACTGTTATCTCGCTGACCTACATCTATGGTGTTGGTCGCACTACTGCACAGAAAATTTGTGCAGAGACTGGGGTAAACCCAGCAGCAAAGATCAAAGATCTGAGCGACGAGCAAATTGAACAGCTGCGTGGCGAAGTGGCGAAGTTCACCACTGAAGGTGACCTGCGTCGCGAAATCAACATGAAAATCAAGCGCTTGATGGACCTCGGTTGCTATCGCGGTCTGCGTCATCGTCGCGGTCTTCCAGTACGCGGTCAGCGTACCAAGACCAACGCGCGTACCCGTAAAGGTCCGCGTAAGCCGATCCGCAAGTAATCGCCCCAGCGAATCGACAGGAATTTAATCATGGCAAAACCTGCTGCTCGTCCTCGTAAAAAAGTTAAAAAGACAGTGGTTGATGGCATCGCCCACATCCATGCATCTTTTAACAACACCATCGTGACCATCACCGACCGTCAAGGTAACGCTCTTTCCTGGGCTACCTCCGGTGGTTCGGGTTTCCGCGGTTCCCGCAAGTCCACCCCGTTTGCTGCTCAAGTAGCTGCTGAACGTGCTGGTCAAGCTGCGCTGGAATACGGCCTGAAAAACCTCGACGTCAACGTCAAAGGTCCAGGTCCAGGTCGTGAATCCGCAGTCCGCGCTTTGAACGGCTGTGGCTACAAGATCGCCAGCATCACCGACGTGACGCCAATCCCGCACAACGGGTGCCGTCCGCCGAAGAAGCGCCGCGTGTAATCCAGGAGATTGTAAAGAATGGCTCGTTACATTGGTCCAAAATGCAAACTCGCTCGTCGCGAAGGCACCGATCTCTTCCTGAAGAGCGGCGTGCGCGCGATCGAATCGAAGTGCAACATTGAAGCAGCACCTGGTATCCACGGCCAACGCCGCGGTCGCCAGTCCGACTACGGCACCCAACTGCGTGAAAAGCAGAAGGTCCGTCGTATCTACGGCGTTCTCGAGCGTCAATTCAGCGGCTACTACAAAGAAGCTGCTGGCAAGAAAGGTGCAACCGGTGAAAACCTGCTGCAACTGCTCGAATGCCGTCTGGACAACGTTGTATACCGTATGGGCTTTGGTTCGACTCGTGCCGAATCCCGTCAGCTGGTATCGCACAAGTCGATCAGCGTAAACGGTCAGACCGTTAACGTTCCGTCCTACCAGGTTCGTGCTGGTGACGTGGTCGCTGTTCGCGAGAAAGCAAAAAATCAACTTCGCATTGTCCAAGCTCTCGATCTGTGTGCCCAACGTGGCCGCGTAGAATGGGTAGAAGTAGACACTGAGAAGAAGTCGGGCGTTTTCAAGAACGTTCCAGCTCGCAGTGATCTGTCCGCCGACATCAACGAAAGCCTGATTGTCGAGCTCTACTCCAAGTAAGGGCTAGAAAATAGGTGCATCCATGCAGATTTCGGTAAATGAGTTCCTGACACCCCGCCACATTGATGTGCAGGTTGTCAGTCCAACCCGCGCCAAGATCACTCTCGAGCCTCTCGAGCGTGGCTTTGGCCATACCCTGGGCAACGCGCTGCGCCGCATCCTGTTGTCCTCAATGCCCGGCTGTGCAGTAGTCGAGGCCGAGATTGACGGTGTGCTCCACGAGTACAGCGCCATCGAAGGTGTACAGGAAGACGTAATTGAAATCCTGTTGAACCTTAAAGGTCTGGCTATCAAGCTGCACGGTCGTGACGAAGTTACGCTGACCTTGTCGAAGAAGGGTTCGGGGGTGGTTACCGCTGCCGATATTCAGCTGGATCATGATGTCGAGATCGTTAATCCCGATCACGTAATCGCTAACCTGGCGTCTAACGGCGCCCTGAACATGAAGCTCGTAGTAGCTCGTGGTCGTGGTTATGAACCGGCAGACTCGCGTCAGAGCGATGAAGACGAAAGCCGCAGCATCGGTCGCTTGCAGCTTGACTCTTCGTTCAGCCCGGTTCGCCGTATCGCATACGTGGTGGAAAACGCCCGTGTCGAGCAGCGTACTAACCTGGACAAGCTGGTTATTGATCTGGAAACCAACGGTACTCTGGATCCTGAAGAGGCAATTCGCCGCGCTGCAACCATCCTGCAACAGCAGTTGGCTGCGTTCGTCGACCTCAAGGGTGACAGTGAGCCAGTGGTTGTCGAGCAGGAAGACGAGATCGATCCGATCCTGCTTCGCCCGGTTGACGATCTGGAACTGACTGTACGTTCGGCTAACTGCCTTAAGGCGGAAAACATCTACTACATCGGTGACCTGATTCAGCGTACCGAAGTAGAGCTGTTGAAGACTCCGAACCTGGGCAAGAAATCCTTGACTGAAATCAAGGACGTTCTGGCCTCCCGCGGTCTGTCCCTCGGCATGCGCCTCGACAACTGGCCGCCTGCAAGTCTTAAGAAGGACGACAAGGCGACTGCCTGATCGTCGTAATCACCGAACGTAGTGTTTGGTAAGGAATGAACCATGCGTCATCGTAAAAGTGGTCGTCACCTGAGCCGCACCAGCTCGCACCGCAAGGCCATGTTCCAAAACATGGCGGTGTCGCTGTTCGAGCACGAGCTGATCAGAACTACTCTGCCAAAAGCTAAAGAACTGCGCCGCGTTGCCGAGCCGCTGATCACTTTGGCCAAGACAGATAGCGTTGCTAACCGCCGTCTGGCTTTCGACCGTACTCGTTCGAAAGCTATCGTTGGTAAGCTCTTCAACGACCTGGGCAAGCGTTACGCTACCCGTGAGGGTGGCTACCTGCGCATCCTCAAGTGCGGTTTCCGCGCTGGCGACAACGCGCCTATGGCGTACGTCGAGTTGGTTGATCGTGCTACTGCTGGCGAAGCTGTATCTGCCGAGTAAGACGTCAGTCTGAAACAAAGAACCGGGCCTAGTGCCCGGTTTTTTGTGCCTGTAAGAAACGCGCTCTCTGTACAAGCGTCTCCCGCGTCCACGTCGTCATTATGTGATGGGGATGGTCATTAGTTTTTTTCTATCGATGTCTGCAAGTTAATGAATTTGTAGCTGTCATATTGATGATCAATACTTCCTCTCAGCCGATAGCCGGCAGTTCAAGACCGACAGAGGAAGGAAGATCGCATGAGCCAAAACAAAACGCTTACCACCGCCAGTGGCGCTCCTGTTGCCGATAACCAGAATTCCCGTTCCGCCGGCCCTCGTGGCCCGCTGCTGCTCGACGACTTTCACCTGATCGAGAAGCTTGCCCACTTCAACCGTGAAAACATCCCTGAGCGCCGTGTACACGCCAAAGGCTCGGGTGCCTACGGTACGTTCACCGTGACCCGCGATATCACTCAATACACCAGCGCGAAGCTGTTTGAGACAGTCGGCAAGCAAACTCCGACTTTCCTGCGTTTTTCCACCGTGGGCGGTGAGCGGGGTTCGGCTGATACCGAGCGTGATCCGCGCGGGTTCGCCTTGAAGTTTTATACCGAGGAAGGCAACTGGGACATCGTCGGCAACAACACCCCCGTGTTCTTCATTCGCGATCCACTGAAGTTCCCGGACTTTATCCACACCCAGAAGCGTTTGCCGCAAAGCAACCTGAAGAGTGCCCAGGCGATGTGGGACTTCTGGTCGCATTCGCCCGAGGCGCTGCACCAGGTCACCATCCTGTTCTCCGACCGGGGTATCCCTGATGGATACCGTCACATGCATGGCTTCGGCAGCCACACTTACAGCCTCATCAACGCTCAAGGTGAGCGTCACTGGGTGAAGTGGCACTACAAGACCAGGCAGGGGATCAAGAACCTTGCTCCAGCGGAGGCTGCGCGCCTGGCGGGCACTGATCCGGATTACGCCCAGCGCGACCTGTTCAATGCCATCGAACAGGGTGATTTCCCGAAATGGCGCGTATGCATCCAGATCATGAGCGAAGCTCAGGCAGCGGCGCACTACGAGAACCCCTTTGATGTCACCAAGACCTGGTCGCAGAAAGAGTTTCCACTGATTGAAGTCGGAGAGCTGGAGCTCAATCGCAATCCGCTGAACTACTTTGCTGAAGTCGAGCAAGCGGCATTCGGTCCCAGCAACATGGTCCCAGGTGTTGGCTTATCGCCTGACCGCATGCTGCAAGGTCGAGTATTCGCTTACGCGGATGCTCACCGCTACCGTGTTGGCACCAATCACCAGCAATTGCCGGTTAATGCGCCTCGCAGTCCGGTGAACAGCTACCAGCGTGATGGTTCGATGGCGTTTGGCAGTAACGGCGGTGCGGCACCCAACTACGAGCCGAACAGCTACGTTGAGTCGCCGAAGCAAGCGCCTCGCTATGCAGAGCCGCCATTGGCACTGAGCGGTGCGGCTGATCGCTACGATCACCGCGAGGATACCGACTACTACAGCCACGCCGGCGCGTTGTTCCGCTTGATGACTGGGGAGCAGCAATCATTGCTGGTTAGCAACATTGCCGGTGCGATGGCGGGTGTATCGAGTGATGTGGTTGATCGCCAGTTGCAGCATTTCTACAAGGCTGACCCGGCGTATGGAGAAGCAATCGCAAAGCTGCTCAACGTACAGCTTAACGAAGTCTAAATGAGAAGCAGAACCGCCCTTATTTGGGCGGTTTTTGCGTTATTTCAGCCGGTTTTCTCAGAATATCTTCGCTTTTATTGCGTCTTGCGAGTGACGATAAGGGCATGTTGGTTCAAACTACAACTTTAAAGCAGGGAGATGTAGGGCGATGCAAGGCCACCCAGATGTGATCGATTACCTCAACACGTTGCTGACCGGCGAACTGGCCGCGCGTGATCAATATTTCGTCCACTCGCGGATGTATGAGGACTGGGGTTTCACCAAGCTCTACGAAAGAATCAACCACGAGATGGAAGAGGAAGCAGGGCACGCTGATGCCCTGATGCGCCGGATTCTGATGCTCGAAGGCACGCCGCGCATGCGTCCGGACGATCTCGACGTCGGCACCACGGTGACAGAGATGCTCGAAGCGGATTTGCGCCTGGAATACAAGGTACGGGCTGCGTTGTGCAAGGGCATCAAGCTCTGCGAACAACACAAGGACTACGTCAGCCGCGAAATGCTGCGGGTTCAATTGCATGACACCGAAGAAGATCACACCTACTGGCTCGAGAAGCAGTTGGGTCTGATCAAGTTGATCGGGCTAGAGAACTACCTGCAATCCCACACCTGATTGCTGCGAATACAAAAAAGCCCCTGTCACTGATGAAGTGACAGGGGCTTTTTCATGGGGGGCGGTCAAGCCCGATCGCGCTCCAGAAGCGGCTTGAGGTAATAACCGGTATGGGACTGCTTCATCTCTGACACTTCCTCCGGCGTGCCGACGGCAATGATCTGCCCGCCCTTGGAACCACCCTCCGGCCCCAGGTCCACCAGCCAGTCAGCGGTCTTGATCACGTCCAGGTTGTGTTCGATCACCACCACGGTGTTGCCGTGGTCGCGCAGGCGATGCAACACGTCCAGCAGTTGCTGGATATCCGCGAAATGCAGACCGGTGGTGGGTTCGTCGAGGATGTACAGGGTCTTGCCGGTATCGCGCTTGGACAGCTCGCGGGACAGTTTCACCCGTTGGGCTTCACCGCCGGACAGCGTGGTCGCCGATTGCCCCAGCTTGATGTACGACAGGCCGACATCCATCAATGTTTGCAGCTTGCGCGCCAGGGCCGGTACAGCATCGAAGAACACCCGCGCTTCCTCGATGGTCATCTCGAGGGTTTCGTGGATGCTCTTGCCCTTGTACTTGATCTCAAGGGTCTCGCGGTTGTATCGCTTGCTCTTGCACACGTCGCAGGGCACGTAGATGTCCGGCAGGAAGTGCATCTCGACCTTGATCAGGCCGTCGCCCTGACAAGCCTCGCAGCGGCCGCCCTTGACGTTGAAGGAGAAGCGCCCCGGACCATAGCCCCGGGAGCGGGACTCCGGTACGCCGGCGAACAACTCGCGGATCGGCGTGAACAAACCGGTGTAGGTCGCCGGGTTGGAGCGCGGTGTACGGCCGATCGGGCTCTGGTCGATGTCGACGACCTTGTCCAGGTGCTCCAGGCCCTTGATGCTGTCGTGGGCGGACGCTTCGAGGGTAGTGGCGCCATTCAGCGCCGTGGCGCTCAAAGGGAACAGGGTGTTGTTGATCAGCGTCGACTTGCCGGAGCCGGACACGCCGGTCACACAGGTCAGCAGGCCGATCGGAATCTCCAGGTCGACATTGCGCAGGTTGTTGCCGCGCGCGCCCTTGAGCGACAGCGTCAGCTTCTTGTTGCGCGGTGTACGTTTGGCCGGGACTTCGATCTTCACCCGGCCCGACAGGTATTTACCCGTCAGCGAGTCCGGGTGAGCCATGACCTCGGCCGGTGTGCCTTCAGCAACGATATGCCCGCCGTGCACGCCAGCGCCCGGGCCGATGTCCACCACGTAGTCGGCCAGGCGGATCGCGTCTTCATCGTGCTCGACCACGATCACCGTGTTACCGATATCGCGCAGGTGCTTGAGGGTGCCCAGCAGCCGGTCGTTATCGCGCTGATGCAGGCCGATGGAGGGTTCGTCGAGGATGTACAGGACGCCCACCAGGCCGGCGCCAATCTGGCTGGCCAGACGAATACGCTGGGCCTCGCCACCGGACAAGGTGTCCGCGCTGCGATCCAGCGACAGGTAGTCGAGGCCGACGTTGACCAGGAACTGCAGGCGCTCGCGGATTTCCTTGAGGATCTTGTCGGCAATTTCGCCACGTCGTCCGGTGAGCTTGAGCCCGCCAAAATAATCGGACGCATCGCCGATCGGCAGGTTGGTCACTGCCGGCAGGGTTTTCTCGCCGACCCACACATGCCGCGCTTCACGCCGCAGGCGAGTGCCGCGGCAATCCGGGCACGACTGGGTGCTGAGGAACTTGGCCAGTTCTTCGCGCACCGATGCCGATTCGGTTTCGCGGTAACGGCGTTCCAGGTTCGGCACGATGCCTTCGAACGGGTGCGAGCGTTTGACGATATCGCCACGGTCGTTCAGGTATTTGAAGTCGACGTTTTGCGAACCGCTGCCGTGCAGGATGAATTTCTGCTGATCGGCCGGCAATTCGTTGAACGGAACTTCCAGGCTGAACTTGTAGTGCGAGGCCAGCGAGCCGAGCATCTGGAAGTAATAGACGTTACGCCTGTCCCAGCCACGAATCGCCCCTTCGGCCAGGGTCAGTTCGCCATTGACCAGGCGCTTGATGTCGAAGAACTGCTTCACCCCCAGACCATCGCAGGTCGGGCAAGCGCCGGCCGGGTTGTTGAAGGAGAACAGCTTGGGTTCCAGTTCGCTGATCGCGTGGCCGCAGATCGGGCAGGCGAAGCGTGCGGAGAAGATCATCTCTTCACCCGGCTCGTCGTCCATCGGCGCCACCAGGGCGATGCCGTCCGCCAGTTTCAGCGCGGTCTCGAAGGATTCGGCCAGGCGTTGTTGCAGGTCGGCGCGAACCTTGAAGCGGTCGACCACGACATCGATGGTATGTTTTTTCTGCTTGTCGAGCTTGGGAGCTTCGTCCAGCTCATAGAGCTTTCCATTGATTCTGGCGCGGACAAAACCCTGCGCGCGCAGCTCTTCGAAAACCGACAGGTGCTCGCCTTTGCGCTCGCGGATGACCGGCGCCAACAGCATCAGCTTGCTGCCCTCCGGTTCGGCGAGGACCAGGTCGACCATCTGGCTGACGGTCTGCGCTTCCAGCGGGATGTCGTGATCCGGGCAACGGGGAATACCCACACGTGCATAAAGCAGGCGCAGGTAGTCGTAGATTTCGGTGATAGTGCCGACCGTCGAGCGCGGGTTGTGCGAGGTCGACTTCTGTTCGATGGAGATCGCCGGCGACAGGCCTTCGATAGTGTCGACGTCGGGCTTTTCCATCATCGACAGGAACTGCCGGGCGTAGGCCGATAGCGATTCGACGTAGCGGCGCTGGCCTTCGGCGTACAGGGTATCGAAAGCCAGGGACGACTTGCCGGAGCCGGACAGGCCGGTGATGACGATCAGCTTGTCCCGTGGCAGGGTCAGGTCGATGTTCTTCAGGTTGTGGGTTCGAGCCCCACGAATCAGGATCTTGTCCAAGGTGGCCTCGCTCGGCGGGCGTCGAAAACGTAGGAGTATACGGCCAAATACTGGATGGATGCACACTATCGAATGCTGCTATTGCTGCCTTACATGAAAGCTCTGTCATCTACACGCGTCAAAGCGTCGCGATATACCCTGCCAATCGATGGGACTGGTAGAATCGCCGCCGGTTCACATGAGGTTTTTCCATGCACGATCCCCACAGCGAGCGCATGAGCGGCAGCGAGACCCGCGCGGCAAGCGGTCTGGCCCTGGTGTTCGCCTTCCGTATGCTTGGCATGTTCATGGTGTTGCCGGTTTTGGCGACCTATGGGATGGACCTGGCAGGAGCGACCCCGGCCCTTATCGGGCTGGCGATTGGCGCTTACGGCCTGACCCAGGCGATTTTCCAGATTCCATTCGGTTTCATTTCCGATCGCATCGGCCGCCGCCCGGTGATTTACATCGGGTTGATTATCTTCGCACTCGGCAGTGTGCTGGCGGCCAATGCCGATTCGATCTGGGGCGTGATCGCCGGGCGAATCCTGCAAGGTGCCGGGGCGATTTCAGCCGCGGTCATGGCCTTGTTGTCAGACCTGACCCGGGAGCAGCATCGGACCAAAGCCATGGCCATGATCGGCATGACCATCGGTCTGTCGTTCGCCGTCGCCATGGTGGTCGGCCCGTTGCTGACCCGCGCTTTTGGTCTGTCCGGGTTGTTCCTCGCCACGGGCGGCATGGCGCTGCTCGGCATTGTGATCGTCATGTTCATGGTGCCGCGCTCTACCGGGACATTGCAGCATCGCGAGTCCGGTGTTGCGCGCCAGGCATTGATGCCGACGCTCAAGCACCCGGACCTGCTACGGCTGGACCTGGGTATTTTTGTGTTGCACGCGATGTTGATGTCCAGCTTCGTCGCCTTGCCGCTGGCGCTGGTCGAGAAAGCCGGGCTGCCCAAAGAGCAGCACTGGTGGGTGTACCTGACCGCGTTGCTGATTTCTTTCTTCGCCATGATCCCGTTCATTATCTATGGCGAGAAGAAACGCAAAATGAAACGAGTTTTACTCGGCGCCGTCGTGACGCTGATGTTCACTGAGCTATTCTTCTGGCAGTTCGGCGATAGCTTGCGGGCTCTGGTGATCGGTACGGTGGTGTTCTTCACCGCGTTCAATCTGCTGGAAGCTTCGTTGCCATCGCTGATCAGCAAGGTTTCACCGGCCGGCGGCAAGGGCACGGCGATGGGGGTTTATTCCACCAGCCAGTTCCTCGGGTCGGCATTGGGCGGCATTCTTGGCGGTTGGCTGTTCCAGCATGGCGGTCTGTCGGTTGTGTTCCTCGGATGCGCCGGTCTGGCTGCCCTCTGGCTGGCCTTTGCTGTTACCATGCGCGAACCTCCCTACGTCACGAGCCTGCGCTTGCCGTTGTCGCCCGAGGCGATCCGCGAAGCGGGTCTGGTCGAGCGCCTGAAGGCGGTCGTAGGGATAACAGATGCAGTCATCGTCGCGGAAGAGGCGGCGATTTACATCAAACTGGACACCGAACTATTGGATCGCACCACCCTTGAGAGCCTGGTGAACAACCCGGCCGGGGCAGCGTGCGTAGCCTAGGAGAACGTTATGGCCCGTGGGGTTAACAAAGTCATATTGGTCGGCACTTGCGGCCAGGATCCCGAAGTTCGCTACTTGCCTAACGGTAACGCCGTGACCAACCTGAGTCTGGCGACCAGCGAACAGTGGACCGACAAGCAAACCGGTCAGAAAGTTGAAAAAACCGAATGGCACCGTGTGTCGATGTTCGGCAAGGTTGCAGAAATCGCTGGCGAATACCTGCGTAAAGGTTCTCAGGTCTACATCGAAGGCAAGCTGCAGACCCGCGAGTGGGAAAAAGACGGTATCAAGCGTTACACCACCGAAATCGTGGTCGACATGCAAGGCACCATGCAACTGCTGGGCGGCCGTCCACAGGGCGACCAGCAAGGCCAGGGCGGTGGTAACAACTACCAGCAGTCCGCGCCACGCCAGCAGGCTCCACGTCCACAGCAGTCGGCGCCGCAACAGTCGCGCCCGGCTCCACAGCAGGCCGCTCCTCAGCCGGCTCCGGATTTCGACAGCTTTGATGACGATATCCCTTTTTAATTCTTTCACCAAAGAATAGAACCTGAAAAAGCCCGGCCTCCCTATGGATGCCGGGCTTTTTGCATTTTTACCAGGGCATTCCTCGCCGGGATCGAGGATCGTCCAGCCGTCAGCGCGCAGTGATACTCTGCTATGGGTCCAGACCCTGTGCAGAGTTGCCCTATGGATCGCCTGTCTACGTTGTTGTCACAGTTCGGCGTGCGCGCGAACCTGTTTTACAGCGGCATGCTTTGCGGCGTGGCGTCCTACGATGGCGCCGACCAGCGCGGTCATATTCACCTGCTGCAGGCCGGCTCTGTCACTTTGAAAGGCCCAGGGAGGAGTGAGTTGTTGATCACTCGCCCCAGCCTGATTTTCCTGCCACGCCCCAGTCGACATCAGCTCATCGCCAGTGAGACTGAAGGTGCTCAGCTGTTGTGTGCGTCGATGCTGTTCGATGGCGGCGCCAGTAATCCGATATCTGCTTCGCTCCCCGATCTTCTGGTGTTGCCCCTGGATGAGCTGCCGTTGCTGGCCGACACCCTGAGATGGCTGTTCGGTGAAGCTGGCGCCGGGCATTGCGGCAGGGAGGCCGTGCTTGATCGTTTGTTCGAACTGTTGATCATCCTGCTGTTCCGGCATTTGCTCGACCACCATCAGTTGAGCACCGGCATGATGGCCGGGTTGGCCGATGTGCGGCTGTCACGCTCGCTGATACAGATGCACAACCAACCTCAGCGGGCCTGGTCAGTGGCCGAGTTGGCAAATGAATCGAACATGTCCCGTGCCGCTTATGCGGTGCATTTCCGCGCGGTCCTGGGGCAAACACCGTTGGATTATCTTCTGAGCTGGCGGATCAGTCTGGCGCAGAAGCGCCTGCGGGAGGGGCGGCCGATTACGCTGATCGCCGATGAGGTGGGCTATGAAAGTCCGTCGGCCCTTGCCCGTGCGTTTCGCCGCAAGACCGGCTGCAGTCCACGGGACTGGATGAAATCCCTGGCCCTTGAGGGCCGCGTACTGGCTGGTGATGGCGATGACCTGAATGCATCGAGCTGATTCAGGCCATCGGCGGGTGAAGTTGTCAGCTCAAGGGGTTTCCAGTCGGGTCAGCGAATGGCCCGCCACGAACAGGGAGGCGGCAAGCAAGCCGATGTCCTTGAGCAGGAACTGGCCTGGCGCGACCGAAATGGCCGGGAAACCAAGGCCGGGCTCAATCACGCCGGGGGTCGAGAACATAAAGCTCAAGGTGGTGAAAAACAGCCCGGACGACAAGGCGCCCCCGATCAAGGAAAGCTTTGGCGACAGCAGGCGACCCGCAATCAGTACACCGATGGAGATCTCCAGAACGCCAAGCAAACTGGAAAACAGATCGACACTGAAAATGTTATAGACCCATCCCAGGAACGGGCTGTTGCTTACCAGCGGCACCAGCCCCTCTGCTTCATAGTGGGTGAATTTCATTCCCCCGAACCAGAAGTAGATAACGGCGAGGGCGAAGTAAATGCCGTAGGTCCCTAGTGCCATGGTGGTGAGTCCGAGGGATGTTTTTTTCGACAGGCTGTCAGTGCTGATATTCATGCTGTTCATTGTTCAGGCTTCCAGTGAGTTATCCAGAAAGTGGCATGGGTGAAAGCAACATCCCCCGCGTATGCGTTGGGAGTGGAGTGATTGTTGGCTTCGGCATGACTTTTCAGGATGCTGGCGGTATTGCGTTTGATGCAGATCGTCCAGACTCACCGGCAATTAAAAGCCCATGGCAGGTGAGGCCATGGGCTTTTTCATTTTTGCTGTCTTGTCCTGAATAAGGTTTACAGCTTCCGGCTTCTTGTCAGGTACTCGTTGGTCGAGACCACGCTGGCATAGGCAAACGCCAGGGCCGCCATGAACGCCGCATGAACTTGCGCCGCCGGAACCGTCACGCCATTGAACTCCAGGTCACGGGTGGCGCAGGCGTCGTGGATCACGGTGACCGTATAGCCAAAATCCGCCGCCGCCCGGGTGATGCCGTCGACGCACATGTGGCTCATGCTGCCCACGACCACCAGTTCCTTGATGCCTTGTTCGTCGAGGATCGATTTCAGTTCGGTTTCGCGGAACGAGTTGACGAAGTGTTTGAGCACCACCGGTTCGTCGGCACGGTTGAGCACTTTCGGGTGCAACCTCGCGCCCTCGGAGTTCGGGGTGAAAAACGGCGCATCTTCAGAGGTGAATTCGTGGCGAATGTGCACCACTGAATCCCCTGCGTCGCGGAAGGCCTTGATCAGGCGGACGGCGTTGTCGGCGGCGGCGTCGGCACCGACCAGCGGCCACTTGCCTTGGGGGAAGTAGTCGTTCTGGATATCGACTACGATGAGCGCTTGCTTGGCCATGACTGTTTCCTCGAAGTGTGTGTTGGTGTGGAATGAAGTATTGGCTCTGGCAGGCGATCCGAGGATTGGCCGCACCGACAATAGAAGGGGGAAAACTGACAATGGACGCAGAAAGGGCAATCGCCGAACTAGGTGTACTGATCTATCCCGGCGCGCAGATGGCGGCGGTGCATGGTTTGACGGATTTGTTCGGGGTGGCCAACCGGATCGCCGCCGAACATCAGTCTGCGCAGTTGCCGCTGTTGCGGGTCAGCCATTGGCAGGTCGAGGGTGATCAGGCGCCGGTTCGGGTCTTCGACAGCCATCCTGGCCCGGAGCGCGCCCTGGTGGCCGTGTTGATTCCGCCATCGATCGGCGGTTTTTCCGAGGGCCAGGCGCCAAAGGGGTTGATTCGCTGGTTGCGTGAGCAACATGCCAGCGGCGCGACACTGGGCGGGGTTTGCGTGGGCTCTATCCTGTTGGCCGAAAGCGGTCTGCTCGACGGTCGTAGCGCCACCACTCACTGGACCTCGGCCAAAGCTTTCGCCGAACGTTATCCGGCGATCCGGCTCAAGGCCGATACGCCGATTGTCGATGACGGCGACCTGATTACCACCGCCGGGCTGATGGCCTGGTCGGAACTGGGTCTGCGCCTGGTCAACCGGCTGCTGGGGCCGAGCATCGCCACCAACACCGCGCGTTTTCTGGTGGTGGAACACAGCGATAGCGCCAGTGAGTGCGGCAGCAACTTTGCGCCGATCCTCAGTCATGGCGATGCGACGATCCTCAAGGTGCAACACTGGCTGCAAAGCACCGGAGCGACCGATGTGTCGCTGGCGGCGATGGCCGAAAAGGCAGGGCTGGAAGAACGCACCTTCCTGCGACGCTTTCGCGCGGCCACCGGGCTCAAACCCACCGAATACTGCCAGCACCTGCGAGTTGGCAAGGCCCGGGAAATGCTTGAGTTCACCAACGGCACCATCGACCACATCGCCTGGACCGTGGGTTATCAGGACCCCGGTGCGTTTCGCGCAACGTTCAGGAAAATCACCGGGTTGGCGCCGAGTGATTATCGGACACGTTTTGGGGTGAACTCTGGATCGGTCGCGCGGTAGTCGCATCACCTCGATTCCCTGTGGGAGCGAGCTTGCTCGCGATAGCTGTGTGTCTGCTACATAAATGTTGAATGTCATTCCCTCATCGCGAGCAAGCTCGCTCCCACAGGGTCGGGCGTGTGGGCTGGAATCGTGCAAAATGCCGGAGTATCAACGGGCGTCGTGCAGAATAAAACAGGCCACATGCCATCACTTCCTGCACAACGGGCTGATTTAAAACCCCTTTTCCCTCAACGGGCCTTGGCCTGATCTCTGCACCCCTTCAGCTACATTCATCAAACGTCGATTGAAGGGGGATGCATGACCCCGGCAAACCGCAGGAAACTGGTGGTCGCCCATTCGGTGCTCGCCGACGCGCCAGTGCATGAAGTTGAAACCAACCGCGCACTGGCCCGCTGGCTGGCGCAGATACTGGGGCTCAACTACGGCGGCAGCTACGACCCGCAACTGCATGCAGGGCGAGACCTCTACCTGTTGCCGACCCAGACCCTTGTGGGCGCTGCGGCTGCCCGGCAACTGGGGGTCAAGGGCCCGGAGGATTTGTGGGGCGGTTATGTCGACCACGACTTCATCTGCACCAAAGCCATCAGTCACGGATTGCTCAACCACCATGCCCATGCGCCGCGAGGCTGGGCTCCGTTGTTTTCCGAGCGGGTGCGCAGCGTGGTGCTCGACGGTCTTAGCGTGTTCTCCCTGAAGGATGCGCGCCCGGCGGCGGAGCATTTGCTGTACACCGGGCCGATCCGCCTGAAACCGATTCATGCCTGTGCCGGACGTGGTCAGGAAGTGATCAAAAGCCTCGACGAGTTCGATAACCTGCTTGCCCAGCCCGAGGCAGAGGCGATGTTCACCGAAGGCGTGGTGCTCGAACAGGACCTGGACCAGGTGATCACCCACAGCGTCGGCCAGAGTTTTATCGGCGCAAAGGTACTCAGTTACTGCGGTGATCAATACTTGACCGAAGACGCTCAGGGTGAACAGGTGTATGGCGGGTCCAACCTGCTGGTGGTGCCAGGCGGCTATGACGAATTGTTGAAGCTGGATCTGCCGGAAGACGTGCAACTGGCGATCCGCCAGGCACAGGTGTTCGACAGCGCGGCGGATGAAGCCTACCCAGGTTTCTATGCCTCGCGGCGCAACTACGACATCGCCCAGGGCATCGGCAGCGATGGCCGGCCACGCAGCGGTGTGCTCGAACAGTCCTGGCGCATGGGCGGCGCCAGCAGCGCCGAGGTCGCGGCCTTGCAGAGTTTCGTCAACGATCCGGGGATGTGCGCGATTCGTGTGTCTTCGGTGGAAACCTACATCGACCAGCCGCTGCCGGCGGACGCCATCGAGGTGTACCGCGGGCCGGCGCAGGCCAGTGACTTTCTCCTCAAGTACGTGACGGTTAAACCCTATGACGGCTAGAAGCGAATCCATTCAGATCGACATTGACGACGAACAGATGAGCGGGACCTTCCTGAGTCCCAAATCGAAAGTCCCCGGCGTGCTCTTTGTGCACGGTTGGGGCGGCAGCCAGGAGCGGGATCTGGAACGCGCCAAAGGTATCGCCGGGTTGGGGTGCGTGTGCCTGACCTTTGACCTGCGCGGGCACACCGGTGGCACCGGCATTCCATTGTCCCGGGTGACCCGGGAAGACAATTTGCGCGACCTGCTGGCGGCCTATGACCGCTTGCTCGCGCACCCGGCCCTCGATACCTCGGCGATTGCCGTGGTCGGCACCAGTTACGGGGGGTATCTGGCCTCGATTCTGACCTCGCTGAGGCCCGTGCGCTGGCTGGCGCTGCGGGTGCCGGCGCTGTATCGCGACGAGCAATGGCACGCGCCGAAACGCGACCTGGACAAGCTGGATCTGCGTGATTACCGAAGCACTCTGGTGCGTGCCGACAGCAATCGTGCCTTGCACGCCTGCTCGCAATTCACCGGGGATGTCCTGTTGGTGCAGTCCGAGACCGACGACTACGTGCCCCATTCGACGATCATGAGTTACCGCGCGGCGTGCCAGCAGACTCACTCGCTGACCCATCGCATTATCGATGGCGCCGACCATGCGCTGAGCGACCCGGTTTCGCAGCAGGCCTACACCTCGATCCTTGTCGGCTGGATTACCGAGATGGTGGTGGGGGAGCGTTTGAGCATTATTCAATCCCAGTGATTTGCGGTGTGCTTGCGGACGCCTTCGCGGGCAAGCCCGTTCCCACAAGGATCGAGGGTGTACATGGAATCTGTATCCACCAACAGACACTGTGGGAGCGGGCTTGCCCGCGAAGGCGTCCTCACAACCAGCACAAAATCACTTGGGTTTCTTCGCAATCCGCAATGACTTGGCCTTGGCTTCCACCAGCAGGTACATCACCAGGGCAATCAACAACGGCAGGATGAAATAAATCGCCCGATAGGCCAGCAGCCCCGCCACCAGGCTGCCCCGCGAAGCCTCGTGTTGCAGCAGCGCCACAAACACCGCTTCCAGCACGCCGAGCCCGGCCGGGATGTGAGTGATGACCCCGGCGATGGCGCTGATCAACAGCACACCCAGCACCAGTGGATAGTCCAGTTTGTTCGGTAGCAAGGTGAAGATCACCGCTGCCATCAGCGACCAGTTCAGGGCACCGAGGGCCAGTTGCAGCACGGCCATGCGCGGCGACGGCAGGTCAATCTCCACACCACGAATCACCCACTCCCGACGTTTGGCAAACCGGCACGCCACCAGGTATCCGGCGCTCAGCAGCAATAACAAAACCCCCACGCCTTGCAGCGCGCTACTGCTGAGCTTCCAGCCCGGCGGCATGCGTACCAGCCCGCTGCTGAACATGGCGCCGGCAATGACCATGTAACCGAACCAGTTGGTCGCCAGGCTCAGACCGAGGATTTTCGCGATGTTGCTCTTGCTGACCCCGAGCCGCGAATACAGTCGGTATCGCATGGCGATGCCACCGACCCAGGCGCTCAGGTTCAGGTTGAAGGCGTAGCTGATGATCCCCACGGGCAGAATCTGCTTCCAGGTCAGGTTCTGGCGGATGTAGGTGCGGCCGATCAGGTCGAAGCAGGCGTACACCAGAAAACTCACCAGGGTCAGCCCCGAGGCAATGATCAGTGTGCGCACCTTGAAATCGGCCAGGGTATCGAACACTTCGTTCCATTCGATGCGTTGGGCGAGCATCGTGAACAGCACGATCAGCATCAGGAAAAACAGCATCGTCAGCGGTCGTTTCCAGCGGCTCCAGTGCGTCTTTCCAGGGCTTTTGGCGTGAGTTGCCGTGTGGGGCTCAGTGCGGTTCATGGTCAGCGGCCCCGGTCGGAGGAGGAATGGGTTTCAGGCGAGGTTTATGCGCCGGCAACCAACCGGCCCACGCCGGGAAATGCCGCAGGCAGTGAAACACCAGAAAACCGACGGTCATGTGCCAGACACGCCCGCGTGGCGCGATGTCGTGAGACATGACCTTGCAATGGTTGTCGCTGAGGTCTTCCAGGCGATCGAACAGAACTCGATTGAAGCCACGGTCGCGGATCAGCACGTTGGCTTCCAGGTTCATCGACAGGCTCAACGGGTCGAGGTTACTGGAGCCTACGGTGCTCCAGTCTTCATCCACCAGTGCGACCTTGCCGTGCAGCGGACGGTCGCAATATTCGTAGATCTTCACACCGGACTTGAGCAGGTAATCGTAGGTCATGCGCGCCGCAAGCCTGGCCACCCGCATGTCTGGCTGGCCCTGCAGGATCAGCCGCACATCCACCCCTCTGCGGGCCGCGTTGCGGATCTCGCGCAGCAAGCGGAACCCGGGAAAGAAGTAGGCGTTGGCGATCACCACCCGGCGCTGCGCCTGGCGCAATACCTGGCGGTAAACCTCCTCGATGTCGGTCTGGTGTTCCCCGTTGTCGCGGTACACCAGCCGCACCTGGCCATCGTGATCGCTGAAGGCCAGTTCCGAACGCCGCTGCCGACGGCGGTGCCACCAGTATTTGGCGCGCGCCGGGCGACCGCATTGCAGCAGGGCAAAGTGATGGATGTCGGCCACGGCCGGGCCTTGTACTTCTACGGAATAATCCTGTTTGGCCTCGGGGCCGAAGTCGGCCAGATGATCGGCAGAAAAATTGATCCCGCCGACGAACGCGACGGTGCCATCGACCACCACGATCTTGCGGTGCAGGCGCCGGAACCAGTTGGTGCGGATGCCCAGGCGTTTCGGTGCCGGATCGAACATTTGCAGGTGCACGCCGGCCGCGGTAAGGGCGTTCAGGAACCCGGTACTCAGTTCGCCGCAGCCGAAGCCGTCGAGGCTGACGGTAGTGCGCACTCCACGCTGGGCGGCTTCGATCAGAATCTGTTGCAGCTCATTGCCGACCTTGTCCTCGAACAGAATGAAGGTCTCCAACAGGATTTCATTTTGCGCCCGGCGCAGGGCTTCAAACACCCGGGGAAAATACGCCTCGCCATTTTCCAGCAACTCGACCCGATTGCTGCCTTGCCAGCCGTATTCGACATCGACCGCTGTCGGCTCACGGGTGGGCGGAGCGGGGATGTGTTCCAGCGTGTTTTTTTCCATCGACTGGCTGCTCATAGCTCGATCTCCACCGACAGCGGGGCGTGGTCGGAAAGGTGCGACCAGGGCCGGGAGGTCAGCACTTGCGGATGGCTGGCCTTGAGGTTGCGTACGTAGATGCGGTCCAGGCGCAATGCCGGCAAGCGCGCGGGGAAACTGCGCGCCGGTTTGCCATGGTGCTCGGCGAAGACTTCGCGCAAACCGCTGGGTGTGAGCAATGCATCGGCGCGCTGGCGCCAATCATTGAAGTCCCCGGCGACAATCACCGGGGCGTTGCCGGGCAGGGCGTCCAGGCGCTGGGCGAGCAGCTTCAGTTGCGCGGTGCGATGGGTTTCGCGCAGCCCCAGATGCACGCAAATCGCATGCACCTCCTGGCCGTCGCCGGGCAAGCGCAACACACAATGCAAGAGCCCGCGGTTCTCGTGGCCGCTGATGGACACGTCGAGGTTGTCGTGGCGGATGATCTGGAACTTCGACAACAGCGCATTGCCGTGATCGCCCGCCGGATACACCGCATTGCGGCCATAGGCGAACTGCGGCCACAGGCTGTCGGCAAGGAATTCGTATTGCGGCATCGCCGGCCAGTTGGTGTAGCGCCTGGGGTGCTGTTCGTGGGTGCCGTGGACTTCCTGCAAAAACACCACATCGGCAGACACGCTGCGCACCGCTTCACGCAGTTCCGGCAGGATGAAACGCCGGTTGAGTGCGGTGAAACCTTTATGGGTGTTGACCGTCAGCACCTTGAAACGACAAGTGACGGACGGACCCTGTACCTGCATGTCGGTTGCGTTTGAGTGTGCGGGAACATCGGTGTGATTCGCTGTCATGTCGCCTCCCGCCTGACGGCCCCTGTTTTTGGATGACTCCGGGGCGGCGGCGAAAGTTTCGATGGGACTACGGACGGTACATTCTCTGTAGAGCACTACCGAACAACTGTAGGAGAGAGCTTGCTCGCGATGACGGCGGTCCATTCAACATGGATGTGACTGATAAGCCACCTTCGCGAGCAAGCCCGCTCCCACAGGGTTTATCAGTGGCCGGTGATCACGCGGGCAGAACCCTCGGCCGGTTCTGCATACACCGGGCCGAGGCGATCGAGACGTCCACTCCACGCGGTCAATGCCAGCGCCACCAACACCACCAGGCCACCGATCCATGCGGTGTGAATCAACCCCATGTGGGCGACGATCAGGCCTCCGCCCCACGCGCCACCGGCAATGCCGAGGTTGAACGCTGCGATGTTCAGGCCGGACGCCACGTCCACCGCCTGCGGGGTGTGATGCTCAGCCTGACGCACCACATACACCTGCAACCCCGGCACGTTGCCGAATGCCACGGCGCCCCAGACCAGCACGGTGGCCAGCGCGAGCCAAGGATTACCGGCGGTGAAAGTCAGCACGAACAACACGGCGGCGAGCAGGGCAAAGATGATTTTCAGGGCGCTGATCGGGCCGCGCTTGTCCGCCAGTTTGCCGCCCCAGATGTTGCCGACGGCCACGGAGATGCCGTAGACCAGCAACACCAGGCTGACGGTGCTGGCGCTGAAGCCGGAGAGGTCCTGAAGAATCGGCGCGAGGAAGGTAAAGGCAATGAACGAGCCGCCGTAGCCGACGGCCGTCATCGCATACACCAGCAGCAGGCGTGGTTGCTTGAGCACCTGCAATTGCTGCAACAGCGATGCGGGTTTGCTGTGGGCGATGTTTTTCGGCACGTAGATCAAGCTGCCGATGAAGGCGATCACGCCCAGGGCCGAAACGGCGAGGAAGGTTTCACGCCAGCCGAAATGCTGGCCGATGAATGTCCCCAGCGGCACGCCGGTGACCAGCGCCACGGTCAGGCCGGTGAACATGATGGCAATCGCGCTGGCGGCTTTTTCCTTCGGCACTAGACTGGTGGCGATGGTCGAGCCGATCGAGAAAAACACCCCATGGGCCAGGCCGGTGACGATCCGTGCGAGGATCAACGACTCGTAACTCGGTGCTTGCCACGCCAGCAGGTTGCCGAGGGTGAACAGCACCATCAGCGACAACAGCAGCAATTTGCGCGGAACCTTGCCGGTGAGGGCGGTCAGCACCGGGGCGCCGACGGCAACGCCAAGGGCATACAGGCTGACCAGCAGGCCGGCGGATGGCAGACTGACGCCGAGGTCGGCGCCGATGGTGGGTAACAGGCCAACGATGACGAACTCGGTCGTCCCGATGGCAAAGGCGCTGAGGGTCAGCGCGAGCAAGGCAATGGGCATGGCTGCAACTCCGGTGGATTCATTCGATGGAGCGCAGTGTCGTGGTTCGGATCGTGCGGAAAAATACAGGGACGAGCATTTGATATTTGCGTGCAGATCAAAGATCGTGAGGGCGGATGCATATTTGTGGCGAGGGGGCTTGCCCCCGTTGGGGTGCGAAGCGCCCCTAAAACCTACCATTCGAATTCATCTGATACACCGCATGCAATGGGTTTACGACTGCTTCGCAGCCGAACGGGGGCAAGCCCCCTCGCCACAGGAGATATCACTGTCCTGCTATTTGCGGGCAATATCCGAACTTGCCCGGTATTTCTCGATCAGTTCCTTACCGACACAGCCAAAGGAGCGGGTGTTTTGATCAGGCTCAAGACCGCGATACTGCTGGGAGCGTTGCTGTTTGTGGGTAGCGAGCAACTGGAAGCCGCCGCGATACCGGGGCTGCCGACCACCGCGACCGCCGCGACGCCGCCGGCCCATCCCGAACCGCTGGTGCAAGGCGGATTACTGGGGGCCATCAGTTCAAGCATCGACGAGGTCCAGACCAAACTCGATCTCAACGAAAACCTCCTCGACGTCTGGCGCCTGCGTGCCGACCTCGCGGCCGATGAAGTGGATCAGTTGGTCAATAAGCCATCGGCCCATTCGCCCTGGCGCGTCGCCGGCGATTTCCTGCTGCTGACCTGCGTGTGGGCGGCCGTGTTTGCCTGTCTTTGGCTGCTTGGGCGGATGGTCGCCAGGCGCCTGTGCGAGCACCGTCTGCTGCTCAGTCGCGAACGGGGCCAGGCGTTGCTCGGTTACGTGCTGCCCTACACCCTTCCCGCGGTGATCAGTCTGCCGTTGACGATTTATGCCAGCCAGCTTTTGCCGATATCGGCGGGAAGGGCGCTGGCGTTGTGTTTTGCCTATGCCACCAGTGCCGGGATCTTTGCCGCGTCATTGGTGCTGTCGCTGGTGGTGATGTTCAATGCCGGACACAAGCGGCGGGCGGTGCAGATTATTCGACAACACAGCCCACGACCGCTGTTCGGCATCGGTTTTCTGGTGGCCCTGAGCGATGCCCTGACCAGCCCGCAGATCGCCCATCAACTGGGCAGTAATCTCACCAGCAGCATCGCCGTGTTCACTGGATTGGCAGCGTCGATTTCCTTCGGCTTGCTGGTGATCCGCATGCGTCGCCCTGTCGCCCATGTGATCCGCATCCTGCCGCTGGCCCAGCGCCTCAGCCAGCCGGCGTTGCGTGAAACCCTGCGGATATTTTCCGGGCTCTGGTATTGGCCGATTCTGTTGATGGTCCTGGTTTCGATTATCAACCTGATCGGCGCCGGGGTGGACAACCAGAGGGTGCTGCGCAGCGCCTTGTTCACCACGCTGCTGCTGATCGCCACGGTGTTTCTCAGCACCACGCTGCATCATCTGTTCAAGACGCGCAGCGAAGCGGACCTGCGCCGCAGCAGCGCCTACAAGGAGCGCTTTCTCAATTTGTCACATGCCTTGTTGCGCATCGCCATGGCCATCGTGTTCATCGATATCCTCGGGCGGATCTGGGGCGTGTCGCTGTTCGAATTCGCGGTGACCAATGCCGTGGGCCGGGCGATCAGTGATTCCCTGGGCCACATCGGTCTGATCCTGCTGGTGACCTGGATGGTCTGGGTGGTGCTCGACACGGCGATTCAGGAAGCCCTGAATCCGCCAACCAACAAGCGCTCGGCGCGCCAGCCGAGTACGCGGGTGAAAACCATCCTGCCGCTGCTGCGCAACGCGATCAAAATCATCCTGGTGGTGATTTGCGCGATCACCACCATGGCCAACCTGGGGATCAACGTCGCACCGTTCCTGGCAGGTGCCGGGGTCATCGGCCTGGCGATCGGTTTCGGCTCTCAGCAACTGGTGCAGGACGTGATCACCGGGCTGTTCATCATCATCGAAGACACCCTGTCCATCGGTGACTGGGTGGTGCTCGATTCCGGGCATGCCGGCACCGTCGAAGGCCTGACCATCCGTACCTTGCGCCTGCGCGATGGCAAGGGCTTCGTGCACTCGGTGCCGTTCGGGCAGATCAAGGCCGTGACCAACCAATCGCGGCAATTCGCCTATGCGTTTTTCTCGGTGCAGTTCACCTACGACACCGATGTCGACAAGGCCATCGAGCTGATCCGCGAGGCCGGGCATTCCATCAGCAACGATCCGTTCCTGCGCTACAACCTGCAAGGGCCGCTGGATGTGTTTGGCGTCGACAAGATGGACCTCAACGGTGTGGTGCTGACCGCGCAATTCCGTACGGTGTCCGGTGGTCAATACGCGGTGAGCCGGGCTTTCAACCAGCGCCTGAAAAAGCTTGTGGATAACTGCCCGTGGGTGCATTTCGCGCAGACTTATCCACAGCAGGCGCTGGTGCCCAGGCATGCGGTCGAGCCGCCAGCCGAGGCGGGGCATGAGCCGGACCATTCGGCGGTGCTGATGCCGGATCGACCGCGGTCGCAATAGTTTTTTGTCGACAATACTGGCCTCTTCGCGGGCAAGCCCGCTCCCACAGGGTTTTATGTTGGAACACCAATCTGCGTCCGGACATTGATCCAATGTGGGAGCGGGCTTGCTCGCGAAGGCGCCAGACCAGACAACCTCAGTGCCGGATCAGTTTGTTGCGCACCTCGACACTGAGTTGCTGATCCAGCTCAACCCAAAAATGCTGCTTGCCGGCAATCTCGGCAGCAACCGCCAACCCATCGCGATACACCAGCCGATTGCTTGCCAGTGCCGGGACTTTCGCGCCAGGCAATAGCGTGCCGGCGAGGTTCAGCGGATCGACCCCGCACACCGCGACCAGGCTGCCGTCATGGGGCCGACGCCGTACCTCCCGCAACAAGGGGATCGCCTCGGGCAGGGCGAATTGCTCGCCCGCCAGGCCACTGACAAAACGCCCGCCACGAATCTCGCCGCGAGCCTCCAGGCGATGGAAAGTACGCAGCAGTTCGCGCCAGCTCGGCAGCCAGTCCGCCTCACGTTCCAGCAAACGCCAGAACACCACGCCGTAACGGCGCAGCAAGGTCATGGCGATGTGCTCAAGGGTATCGGCAGGCGTCCGCTGGTTTTGCACCACCGGCGCGACAGGCGTGCGTCGCAACAAGACCCAGCGCCCGGCATCGTCCATGCCTCCGATGAATGCTCCGCGCCCGCGTCGACTGTTGCGAGGCTGGCGCTTGCTGGCCGGGGTGATCAGTGCGCGCAATCCGGCGAAGCTGTCAGCATTCACCAGCCCCGCGCCCACCAGTTCCTGCAAGGCGATTTCCAGCTCCGAACGCAGCAGATGGGCCTCATGGATCAGTTCATCGAAAAACAGCGCGCCATGCTGGTTGAGGGCGGAGTGGACCTTTTGTGTTTTTGGCGACAGTTCGCTGACCGGCGTCTGTTCGGTCAAGCCGCTCCAGAGGCCGACCCGGTTGCGCGGCAGCAACACAATCGGCGTGCTGCGCAGCGCGGTGCTGGCGCTTTTGTTGTGCGCAGTCAGGCGCGTCCACACCAGTCTGCCACTGCGGCACAGCTCATCGAGCCAGGTCGCCGAGTAGTCCTTGATCCGCGCCGGCAGGATGTCGCTGTCCCAGGCTGAAGCGGCAGCAGGGTAGCCTTCCAATTGCGCGACGACGGCTGGCAGTACCGCGGCGCCCTGACCCTGGCTTGCGCTCGACACATGCTGCCAGTCGAACAGGAAGCGCATGAAATCCTGCAACGCCACCGGTTCGATTTCCCGGCGCAGGCGCTTGACCGTATAGCGGTGAATCCGCGCCAGCAAATGCCGCTCGCACCATTCTTCCCGGGTGGCACCCGGGGTAAAGCGACCGCGCAGCACATAGCCTTCGCGTTCCAGTTGCGCCAGGGCCTGGTTGACCTGCGCAGCGGGCAAGCCGAGTGGTTCGGCAATGCGATCGAGCGCCAGCGGCCCGAAGGCACTGAGCCGCGCGCGGATCAGTTCGAGGATGGCGTCGTCGGCTTCCCAGACCTCGTCGAAGTCCGGCAGCGCTTGCAGCGACGGCGTCAATTCGGCCTGGGGATAAATCGCCCGCAGGCAGGTCAGGCGCTCCAGAGCCAGCCACAGCGATTGCCCGGCGTTGATCTGCAAACGGCTCGCGCGGCCGCTGTCGGCCAGGGTCTTGAGCCAGTCGAACCACTGCGGATTGGCGCCGGCCTCGGTATCGGTGATGCACGCCAGGCTCATCAAGGCCTCGTGCATTTCGTCGACCCCGCAGGGCGCGGGCCAGGCTTCGTCGCGCACGGCGGCAATCGCCTCGGCGTCCAGGGCGCCGAGGTCGTCGGTGGATTGTGGGTCGCTCCAGCGCCGATTGAGCACTGCCTGGGTTCTACGTTCCTCCAGCGGTGCATCGTCGAGAAAGGTATAGGGCCGGGCGCTGAGAATCTCCGCCGCCAGCGGTGAAGGCGCGGGCAAGTCGCGGCTGATCAGGCGAATGTCGCCGCGTTCCATGCGCCGTAACAAGGCCAACCAGCCTTCGCTGTCCATGGCATCGTGCAGGCAGTCGTCGAGGGTTTGCTCTACCAGCGGATGGTCGGGAATCTCCCGTTCGCCGGCGAGGTTTTCCACGCAGGCGATCTGATCGGGAAACACGCTGGCGATCAGGTCTTCGCTTTTCATCCGCTGGATCTGCGGCGGGACTTTACGCCCGCCGCTGTAGCGCGGCAGCGCCAGGGCCACCCCGGCATTCCAGCGCCAGCGCACGCCGAACAGCGGCGCGTCGAGCACGGCCTGAATCAGCAGGTGCTCGGCGCTGTTGCTGTGCAGGTAGCGCCAGACATCGTCCAGTTCAAAACTGTGGCTGGTGGACAGCGACAGCACGATGGCGTCTTCGCTGGCGGCGGCCTGCAATTCGAAATTGAAGGTGCGACAGAAACGCTTGCGCAGGGCCAGGCCCCAGGCGCGGTTGATGCGGCTGCCGAACGGCGTGTGAATGACCAGTTGCGTGCCGCCGGACTCGTCGAAAAAGCGCTCCATCAGCAATGTGTCTTGGGATGGCAGGGCACCCAGCGTTTGCCGCGCACGGGCCAGGTAATCCACCAGTTGTTCGGCGCTGGCGATGTTCAAACCCAGAGTCTCGGTCAGCCAGTCGAGCGCTGGCTGCAAGTTACCTGGCGCAGCCCCCAGCAGGTCATCGAGTTGTGCCTGCAAGCGCGCCACCGCCGAGGACAATTCGGCACTGCGCCCCGGTGCTTCACCGAGCCAGAACGGAATGGTCGGCGGCTGGCCCTGGGCATCCTCGACCCGGACTTTGCCGGTTTCCACCCGCAGGATCCGATAGGACGTGTTGCCTAACTGGAAGATATCCCCGGCAATGCTTTCCACGGCGAAGTCTTCGTTGATGGTGCCGATGTTCAGCCCTTGAGGCTCCAGCAGCACGCTGTAGTCGGCGTTGTCCGGAATGGTCCCGCCACTGGTCACCGCCGTCAGTTTCGCGCCCCGGCGGCCGCGCAGGGTGCGGCTCACAGCGTCGCGATGCAGGTAGGCGCTACGGATGCCCTGACGACCGTTGTAACCCTCGGCGAGCATGTTCAGCAGCGCCTGATAGTGTTTGTCGTCGAGTCCGGCGTAGGGCGAGGCGCGGCGCAGCATCTCCAGTAGCGCTTGCTCCGGCCACTCCTGGCAACTGACCTCGGCGATGATCTGCTGCGCCAGCACGTCCAGCGGCGCTTGCGGGATCAGCAAGGTATCGAGTTCGCCCCGGCGCACGCAGTCGAGCAGCGCGGCGCATTCGATCAGGTCGTCCCGGGTGGTGGCGAACAAACGGCCCTTGGGCGTGCCGCCGACCTGGTGCCCGGAGCGGCCGACCCGTTGCAGAAACCCGGCAATCGAACGCGGCGAGGCGATCTGGCACACCAGGTCGACGTCGCCGATGTCGATCCCCAGTTCCAGCGACGCGGTGGCGATCAGCACTTGCAGGTCGCCGCGCTTGAGTCGCTGCTCGGCATCCAGGCGAAACTCCTTGGCCAGGCTGCCGTGGTGGGCGGCCACGGCATCCTTGCCCAGGCGCTCGCTCAGGTGCCGGCTCAGGCGTTCGGCCAGACGTCGGGTGTTGACGAAGATCAGCGTGGTCCGGTGTTCCCGGGCGAGGGCGGCGAGGCGGTCGTAGACCAACTCCCAGACATCGTTGGCCATCACGGCCGATAGCGGCACGGGCGGTACTTCGATGTCCAGGTCGCGGGGGCGGGCGTGGCCGATGTCGACGATCTCGCACGGGCGGTCGCGACCGACAAGGAAGCGCGAGACGGCTTCGATGGGCTTTTGCGTGGCCGACAGACCGATGCGCAGCAGTGGCTCCGGGCAGAGGGCTTGCAGGCGTTCAAGGCTCAGTGCCAGGTGGCTGCCGCGTTTGCTGGCAGCCATGGCGTGGATCTCGTCGACGATCACTGTTTGTGCGGTGCCGAGCATCTGCCGGCCAGAGTCGGAACCGAGCAGCACATACAGGGATTCCGGCGTGGTCACCAGAATGTGCGGCGCGGTCTTGCGCATTGCCGAACGATCTTTTTGCGGAGTATCGCCGGTGCGCACGGCCGTGGTGATCTGCAACTCGGGCAGGCCCATCATGCGCAATTGCTCGGTAATGCCGGCCAGCGGGTTTTGCAGGTTGATCTGGATGTCGTTGGACAGTGCCTTGAGGGGCGAGACGTAGACCACCAGGGTTGCGTCGGGCAAGCCTTCGGGGCTTTCCAGGCCGCGGTGCACCAGGTCATCGATGACGGCGAGAAAGGCGGTGAGGGTCTTGCCGGAACCGGTGGGCGCGGCGACCAGGGTTGAGCGACGCTGGCGGATCAACGGCCACGCCCGGGCCTGGGCGGCGGTGACCGCCGGGAACGTGTGGCTGAACCAGGCGCTGACGGCAGGGTGGAAGCCGCTCAGGGCACTGTCTGCGGGAATGGGCAGGTTCATGCAGCAAGTTATGCGGGTGGGTGGGCCAAGATGCAAGTACCGCTTGGGGATCTCTGTTGACTGACAGGACCCCATCGCGAGCAAGCTCGCTCCCACAGAGGGGCGGCTTACACAAAACCATTGTGGGAGCTAGCTTGCTCCCACAGGGGGGCGGTTTACACAAAACCATTGTGGGAGCGAGCTTGCTCGCGATGAGGCCAGTGACAGCACCACAAATCCCCCGGATCTACACTTTACGGGTGACGGTTGCGCACTAAACCCGCAAAATGCAACGATTCCGGCAATTATCAACGACATCGCCTGGGCGCGATGTCGATAAAGCCATCGTTTCAATCAGACTGGGCCTGCTGACTCTATGCGAATGCGCCTTATGTTACTGGGCGGCGGAAATGCCCTTGGGCAGGCGCTGATTCGCCTCGGTGCGGAGGAAGACATCGGTTTCCTCGCCCCCCGCCCGCCCGAAGACGGCTGGGATGCCGCGAGCCTGACACAACTGCTCGACGACACCCGTCCCGATGCATTGATCAACCTTGCCTACTACTTCGACTGGTTTCAGGCCGAGGCGGTGAGCGAATCGCGCCTGGCCGGCCAGGAGCGCGCGATCGAGCGTCTGGCGGAACTGTGCCAGCACCACAACATCGTCCTGCTGCAACCCTCCAGCTATCGCGTGTTCGACGGCTCCCGTGCCACCGCCTACAGCGAAAAAGACGAACCGGTGCCCCTGGGCCTGCGGGGTCAGGCGTTGTGGCGGATCGAGCAAAGCGTGCGCGCCACCTGCCCGCAACACGTGCTGCTGCGTTTCGGCTGGCTGCTGGACGACAGCCCGGACGGTGCCCTTGGCCGCTTCCTCGCCCGTGCCGAACAACCCGAAGAGCTGCTGATGGCCGACGACCGACGGGGCAATCCGACGCCGGTCGACGATGCCGCCCGTGTGATCATTTCAGTGCTCAAGCAACTCGATTGCGCGGCGCCGCTGTGGGGCACCTACCACTACGCCGGGCATGAGGCGACTACGCCGCTGGCGCTGGGGCAGGCGATTCTGACCGAAGCCCGCAGCCTGCATCCGCTGGCCATCGAAGCCCCGACCGCCCAGGCCCACGCCGCGCGTCCGGATGCCGCCGAAGAACCGCAACACGCGGTACTGGCCTGCAAAAAAATTCTGCACACCTTTGGAATCAAACCACGCGCCTGGCGTGCGGCGCTTCCCGGTCTACTGGACAGGTTCTATCGCCATGGCTGACAGCCCCGTTTTGATCACCGGTGGTGCCGGTTTCATTGGTTCACACCTGACTGACGCCCTGCTTGCCAGGGGCCATGCGGTGCGGATTCTCGATGACCTGTCCACCGGCAAGCACAGCAATCTGCCGCTGGACAATCCCAAGGTCGAACTGATCGTCGGCGACGTGGCCGATGCGGCTTTGGTTGCCCAGGCGATGGCCGGATGCAGCGCCGTGGCGCACCTGGCCGCCGTGGCTTCGGTGCAGGCCTCTGTGGACGATCCGGTGCGCACACACCAGAGCAACTTCATCGGCACGCTGAACGTCTGCGAAGCCATGCGCCAGACCGGGGTCAAACGCGTGCTGTTTGCCTCCAGTGCGGCGGTGTATGGCAACAATGGCGAAGGTGAGTCGATCGACGAAGACACGCCCAAGGCGCCGTTGACGCCTTATGCGGTGGACAAGCTGGCCAGCGAGCAATACTTCGACTTCTACCATCGCCAGCATGGGCTGGAACCGGTGATTTTCCGCTTCTTCAACATCTACGGCCCGCGCCAGGATCCGTCCTCGCCGTACTCCGGGGTGATCAGCATTTTCAGCGAGCGCGCGTTGAAGGGCTTGCCGATCACGGTGTTCGGCGATGGCGAGCAGACCCGGGATTTTGTCTACGTCGAAGACCTGGTCGACTTACTGGTGCAGGCCATCGAAATGCCCCAGGTCGAAGTCGGTGCGGTCAACGTTGGCTGGAACCAGGCGACGACCCTCAAGCAAATGCTCGAAGCGCTCGAAGCCGTGGTCGGCAATTTGCCACCGGTGAGCTACGGCCCGGCACGCTCCGGTGACATTCGTCATTCCCGGGCGAACAACCGGCGCCTGTTGGAACGCTTCACGACCTCGGAGCAGACACCGATGCGTGTGGGGCTGGCGCGGTTGCTGGGGCGATAGATCGCTTCCATGCGGACATGAAAAAGGCGCCTTTTTACAGGCGCCTTTTTCACGGCCGGAATTTACTTACAGCTTGTGTAATTCCTGTGGCGAGGGGGCTCGTCGGATCGCCGCATCGCCCCGTTCGACTGCGCAGCAGTCGCCGTCATTTTTAAGTCTGCTCACCACCAAGCCTCATTCACCACCACGTGAACGTTCTTTAGAACTTGTAACCCAGACCCACCATGTAGATGAACGGGTCTACATCGACGTCCACCCGTGCCCGGGTGCCTGGTGCGATCGAGTTGTTCTCGACGGTGGCGCGGGTATCGATGTCGATGTAGCGCACCTGGGCGTTGATCATGATGTTATCGGTCAGCATGTAGTCAGCACCGACCTGCCACGCCAGACCCCAGGAGTTTTCCGCCTTGAAGTTGCTGAAACCGGCGGACTGGGCCTGGCTGCCAACGTGTTCGTCGTAGATGTAGGTGTAGTTGATGCCGCCGCCGACGTACGGCTGGAAGGCCGACTTCGGATCCAGCGGGTAGTACACCAGGCTCAAGGTCGGTGGCAGGTGCTTGAGGGTGCCGAGTTTGCCGTTGGCCGCGCTCAGGGCCGTGCCCTTGAGTTTCACGTCATGCTCGAACGGTGTGGCCGCCAGCAGCTCGATACCCAGGTGGTTGGTGAGCATGTAGGCGAAGTTCAAGCCCAGTTGCGTGTCGCTGCTCATGGTCGCCTTGCCGCCCAGGTCGGCGCCCGCCAGCGGGCCTTGATCGACCTTGACGCTGGAGCTGTCGGCTTCCGGGTTGACGGTGATTGCACCGGCGCGAAGGAGGATGTCACCGGCTTCGAAGGCATTGGCGAGCGGGGCTGCGAGCGCAAGGGCAACCAGCGAAGCGCTGAGCATGGACTTGTTCATGGGGGCTCCAGAGGACGTTAAAAATTTTGATGTCCAATGGTAAGGCGGCTAACGATTTGGTCTTTTGATGTAGCTCAATGAAATTGGCAAGGACTGGAGTTTGTAGCGATTTCGAGGGCCCCTTCGCGAGCAAGCCCGCTCCCACAGGGGGGAACGCATTCCAGTGTGGGAGCGAGCTTGCTCGCGATGGCGGACTGACAGTCGACACAAAACGACCTGATTCACTCCGGCAGTTCATACAGATAAATCTTGTCCGCCTCCATCTGATACCCGGCATCCGCCAACTCGCTGGTGGACGCCTTGACCTGCAGCGCGCCTTCGATCCAGTAAGGCTGATACAGCTCGTCCAGCTTCACGCCGACTTCGCTCTTGACGTGCACGATCTGGTTCGACGGCGGTGGCGGCACATGGATGCAGGCGCCGAAATACGGCACCAGCAGAAACTCCGTGGTACGTCCTTCCTCGCTCACCTCCAGCGGCACGATGTAACCCGGCAGGCGAATATTCTGGCCGTCGAGGGTCTTGACCACCGGTGCGTTGGGCATGTCCTGCTTGGCTGCTGGCGCCGACTCTGCAGAGAGCGTGCTGCTCATCTGCGACAGATCATGCAACGGCGTCATGTTCGGCACTTCTTTCGGCGCGTCGGGCGGGATCATCTCCGACCAGGCCAGGTCTTTTGGCTGGGCCGCCCACAGGGGCAGGGCGACCAGCATCAACAGCGCAAGTACAGCGCGGGGCATTTTCAACGTCCTCATAAACGGATCGACAAGCCATCGGCCAGGGATTGGCGATAGGCGCGCCAGGCCGGCACGCAGCCCATCAACAACGCGGCGACCAGGATGCCACCGAGCAGCGTCCATTCATACTCGCTCGGCCAGGACAGCGGCAGGAACAGGCCGTAGTTGGCTTGCACATAACCTTGGGCCGCCGCGATGCACACATACAGCAACGCCACGCCGGCGATCACGCCCGACAGCGCCAGGGCAAAGGCTTCGAGTACCAACAGCGTCGCGATGTGCCAGGGGCGTGCGCCCACCGAGCGCAGGATCGCCATTTCCCGACGGCGCTCGTTGAGGCTGGTGAGAATCGCTGTGAGCATACCGATCAATCCGGTCAGCACCACAAACAGCGAGACCACGAACAAGGCTTTTTCCGCAGTGCCCATCAGACTCCACAGCTCTTGCAACGCCACGCCTGGCAGGATCGCCAGCATCGGCTCGCCACGGAATTCGTTGATTTCCCGTTGCAGGGCAAAGGTCGAAATCTTGTTGTTGAGGCCGAGCATGAACGCGGTGATCGCTTGCGGCGTGAGGTCCATGTTGCGCGCCTGATCAGCCGTGATGCGGCCCTCGCCCCGGGCCGGCACGCCGTTATGCCAGTCGATGTGAATCGCTTCCATGCCACCGAGGCTGATGTGCAGCGTGCGGTCCACCGGTGTGCCGGTGCGCTTTAGAATGCCGACCACAGTGAACGGTTTGTCGTCGTGCTTGACCAGGCTGATCGCCGCCACGCCGTGGGCCAGCACCAGTTTGTCACCGAGTTTGTAGTGCAGTGCATCGGCGACTTCGGCACCGAGCACCACTTCGAACGGGTCGGTTTCGAAGGCGCGGCCATCGCTCAGTTGCAGGTGTTGCTGGCGACCGTACTGGTAATGCTCGAAGTAGGCTTCGGTGGTGCCCATCACCCGGTAGCCGCGATGGGAGTCGCCGAGGGACATCGGGATCGCCCACTTCACTTTCGGGTTGTTGGCGAAGTGTTCGAAGCTGTCCCAGCGGATGTTGTTGGTGGCGTTGCCGATGCGGAACACCGAGTACAGCAGCAGGTTCACTGAGCCTGAGCGGGCGCCGACGATCAGGTCGGTGCCGCTTATTGTGCTGGCGAAACTGGCCTTGGCTTCGGTGCGCACGCGCTCCACTGCCAGCAACAGGCACACCGACAGGGCGATGGCGAACGCCGTGAGGATCGCGGTGAAACGACGGTTAGCCAGGCTGGCCATGGCTAGACGAAACAGATACATCTCAGACCTCGGACGGGGTAGCGGCGCGATTGAGTTCGGCCAGCGACAGGTTGTGGTCGAACAGCGGCGCCAGGCTCTGGTCGTGGCTGACGAACAACAGGCTCGAGCCGGCTTCGCGGCACTCGGCGAACAGCAGGCGAATGAAGTTCTCGCGGGCGTCGTAATCGAGGGCTGAGGTCGGTTCGTCGGCGATCACCAGTTCCGGTTGACCGATCAGTGCGCGGGCGGCGGCGACCCGTTGCTGCTGGCCGATGGACAACGAATCGGCGCGGCGACCGAGGATGTTTTCATCCTTCAAACCCAGATGGGCGAGCAGTGTGGCGGCGGCTTTGTCGACGCTGCCGTGACGTTGTTTCGCCCGTTCGGCGCGCAGTTTCGAGAAGTGGCAGGGCAGTTCGACGTTTTCACGCACCGACAGAAACGGCAGCAGGTTGAACTGCTGAAAGATGTAGCCGGTGTGATCGACGCGGAAGTGGTCGCGAGCGCCGGCCGAGAGTTGCGTCAGCTCCTGGCCGAGCAGGCGGATGCTGCCGCGATCAGGCTTTTGCACGCCGCCGAGCAGACCGAGCAGGGTGGTCTTGCCGCTGCCGCTGGGGCCTTTGAGGAACAGGGTTTCGCCGCGCTCCAGGCGAAACGCCGGGATGTCCAGCAGCGGCGGGTGACCGGGCCAGCTGAAGCCCAGGTCGGACAGTTCGATGAGTGCTTGAGTCATGTGAAACCGGTCAGGTTGGTGGTGAACCCTTGTAGGAGCGAGCCTGCTCGCGAAAAACCTGAGAGCACCGAGGTGAATCAGGTTGCCCGCGTTATCGTTGGCGTCCATCGCGAGCAAGCTCGCTCCTACAGTGGGTCAGAATTTCAGCGCGGCAGCCTTGGCCGTCACTTCAACGCCTTGCTGCCCGCTCGGGCCGATCAGTTGTACCTGAATTTTTTGGGTGGCCGGGAAGCGGGTGAAAATATTCGCCAGGTCCAGTGACTTCAGTGCCGCTGGCGTGGCGCAAGTGAACTGATAGTGAGCGTGGATTTCGCTGTGATCATGGTGATGTTCGTGGCCGTCTTCGTCCTTGGCGTCTTCATCGTGATCATCGTCGGCATCGGGCTTGTCACCGAACAATGGACTTTCCAGTTCCTGGTTTTCCACCACGCAACCAGCGGCTGTTGGAAGGTTGAACAGCGCCAGCGGTTTTTCGAGCTGAGCGCGGACAGCGGCGACTTTAGCCTTGTCGGCATCGCTGGTGGCGACGTGCTCGAAACCCACCAGGTTCATCGCCGGGCTTTCCAGTTCCAGCTCCAGGGTCTTGCCGTCCAGCGCCGCATTCAGGCGTCCCACGCCATGTTCGTGGGCACCCAGGCTGCCATGCTCGTGATCGTGTTCGTCGGCGGCATGGGCGACAGCCAGCGGCAACATGGCAAACGGCAGGGCGAGAAGCAGACGACGCATGACGAGTCTCCGAAAAGTAAAATGAATAAACTGTTATGTAATCTTATAACGTAATTGCGCAGAGTTTGACTGTCTGCTTGGCGTTGCACAAGTCCCATGGGAGCATGCCGGGAAGAAATGTGCGGGAGCAGACCTATGTTGCGAATTCGCGGAAGCATCGGCGACTGGCCGGTGGATTTGACCCTGGAGATGGACGACGCGGACTGGGCGCGACTAGGGGCGCAGTTGCAGGTGGAAAAAAACCCGGTCAGCGTGCCAGCGGCGAAACCGCTGAATCAGGATGATGCGCTGTGGCAGATCGCCAGGGATTTGCTGCGCAAGGCCGGGCAGCTCAGTGGCCCGGACCTGCTCGATCAACTGGAAGGACTGACTGGCAGCGCGGCGGCGGGCAAGCGTCTGTTGGTGCGCCTGCGCCACAGTTCGGATGTGAAGGTGGAAAGCGGCGGGGATACACCGCTGTATCGCTGGTTGGTGTAGGAGCGAGCTTGCTCGCGATGGGCGTCAACGATAACGCGGGAAACCTGATTCACCTCGGTGCTCTCAGGTTTTTCGCGAGCAAGCTCGCTCCTACAGGGTTGGCTTAGTACAGCGCGGCAAACAACTTGCGGCGGTACGTGCTGACCAACGGATGATCGTTGCCCAGCAATTCGAACACCTGCAACAAGGTCTTGTGCGGCAAGCCTTCGCTGTAGCTGCGGTTGCGGGTGAACAACTTCAGCAATGCATCCAGCGCGGCGTCGTACTGCTGACGGGCCAGTTGCTGGATCGCCAGTTGATAGACCGCCTCATCGTCCAGCGGGTCTTTCGCCAGTCGGGCCTTCAGGTCGGCGGCATCCGGCAAGTCCCTGGCCAGCCCGAGAAACTTGATCTGTGCCTTGGCGCCGGCCAGCGCGGCCTTGTGCTCATCGCTCTTGACCGCATCCAGCACGGTTTGCGCTTCGCCCAGTTCACCGCGCTCGGTCAGGCAGCGGGCGTACAGGATCAGTGCCTTGGCGTTGGTGTTGTCTTCACCCAGGATCACTTTGAGCTGCGCTTCGGCATCGGCAAAACGGCTGTCGTCGAACAGCGCCTGGGCCTGTTCGAACGGATCGGCGGCGGCCGGTGGCGGCATCTGCACATGGGGTTCGAGCAGGGCACGCACGGCCGACTCCGGCTGCGCACCGGCAAAGCCATCGACAGGCTGGCCGTCCTTGAACAGCACCACGGTCGGCAGGCTGCGGATACCGAAGCGGGCGACGATGTCTTGTTCGATGTCACAGTTGACCTTGGCCAGCAGCAACTCACCCTGATAGCTCTCGGCAATGCTCTGCAGCATCGGCATCAGCACTTTGCAGGGCGCGCACCATTCGGCCCAGAAATCCACCAGCACCGGCTTGTGGAAAGAGTTCTCGATCACCGACTGGTCGAAATCGGCAGTCGTGGCGTCGAAGATGTACGGCGTTTCCTGACTCATGGGGGATCTCGTAAAAGCGTGAATGGGGCAACTATACGACTTGGTGGGGGGCGGCCGGAAGCGGGGTGGCTGTGAGAGGTGCATTGCCTGGCCGGGCGCCTTCGCGAGCAAGCCCGCTCCCACAGTGGATTAATGAACGACATAGATCCAGTGTGGGAGCGGGCTTGCTCGCGAAGCTTTTAGCTAGCGCTGCGCGTGGTACAGGCTCACATGCCGAAACTCGTGGGGCTCGGCCAGATCCGGCAGGGTCATGGCTTCGAGCATTTCGATGCGCCGGTACAACGGATGACGGAAATCCCTGACGCGTGAATCCGCCACCAGCGCCTCTCGGCCGCGGCTGAGGAACTGGTCGAGCAGCGGCAGGTTGGCCCGGTCGTACAGCACATCCGCCACCAGGATCAGATCGAAGCGATCGGCCTCGGCGAAAAAGTCCGTCGAGTAATTGAGCTGTACGTTATTGAGCTCGGCATTGGCCCGACACGCGGCAATCGCCAGCGGGTCAAGGTCGCAGGCCAGTACTTCGAGCGCCCCGGCCTTCGCCGCCGCAATCCCCGCCACCCCGGAGCCGGCACCGAAATCCAGCACCCGCTTGCCTTCGACCCAATGGGGGTTTTCGGCCAGATAGCGGGCCACGGCCAGGCCGCTGGCCCAGCAGAAACTCCAGTACGGCGGTTCATGCAGGATGCGCCGGGTCTCTTCCGGGCTGAAGGCGCGGTCCATGTTGTCGCCGTCGATCAGCCACAACTTCAGGTCGGTCCCTGGTAACTCACAGGCGACCAATTGCGCATCACCGAGCAGTTCACCCAACGCCTTTTGCAGGTCGAACGGTGCACTCATGGGGCTTTGACGAATT
Source organism: Pseudomonas sp. BF-R-30 (assembly GCF_019956175.1). NCBI lineage: Bacteria > Pseudomonadati > Pseudomonadota > Gammaproteobacteria > Pseudomonadales > Pseudomonadaceae > Pseudomonas > Pseudomonas sp. BF-R-30. The sequence continues at coordinate 66,628 of NZ_JAHBDE010000004.1, forward strand.
GCAGTTGGCCCAGGGCCTGGGTGGTCGGCTGGGTAATCAGTTGCGACGGCAGGTGCAGGATCAACTGCCCGGACTGACTGGCGCGGCCTCGCAGTTCAACGCGGGCCCCGGCCGGAAAGGATTCCGGATTGAAGCGCAGGTGAAACGGCAGAACCTGGTTGTTGCCGATCAGGCTGGAGCTGGCGAGCAATTGTTGCGGGCGGTCCTTATCGTCGATCACCAGCAATGCCAGTTCGACTTCAGCGCCAGCTGGAACGCCTTGCAAGGTGCCGCTCAGTTCACGCTGATGGGCGGGCAGAGGGCCGAGTGCGGCGGCTTCCCGAGCTTTCTTCTGCGCTTGCTGCGGCACCGGGCCAGGCGTTGGCGGCTGGGGCTTGGGTGCATCGCTGCTGCAGGCCACCAGCAGGCTGAAAACACTGAGCAAAATGAGCGGACGTAACGACATTGGTGGCTCCATAACGCTGAATTCCATGGATCAAGTGATCATCCCGTCTGTATACCGCAAACCCTATGGCTTGTCTTGCCACGGGGATGCGCTACCATGGCCCTCCCTTTTTTTGTTGCCTGCCACCATGCACTGTCCCTTCTGCGGTGCCAACGACACCAAGGTCATCGACTCGCGTCTGGTCGCCGAGGGCGAACAGGTGCGCCGCCGGCGTGAATGCCTGGCCTGCGGCGAGCGTTTCACGACGTTCGAGACGGCTGAACTGGTGTTGCCGCGCCTGATCAAAACCGACGGCAGTCGCCAGCCGTTCGACGAAGAAAAACTCCGCGCCGGCATGCAGCGCGCGCTGGAAAAGCGCCCGGTGAGTGTCGAGCGCCTCGAGTCGTCGCTGGTGCACATCAAACACAAACTGCGCGCCACCGGCGAACGCGAGGTCAAATCCCTCGTGGTCGGCGAACTGGTGATGGCCGAGCTGCAGAAACTCGACGAAGTCGCCTACATCCGCTTCGCCTCGGTGTATCGCCGCTTCCAGGACCTCAACGAGTTCCGCGAAGAGATCGATCGCCTGGCCCGTGAACCGGTGAAAGAATGACCACTTGCGCCGAACAAGCCATCCTCGACGCCCATTTCATGGCCCGTGCCCTGGAACTGGCGCGCAAGGGGCATTACACGACGCACCCCAATCCGCGGGTCGGTTGCGTGATCGTGCAGGGCGGGCAGATTGTCGGCGAAGGCTGGCACGAGCGCGCCGGCGAGCCCCACGCTGAAGTCCACGCCCTGCGCGCGGCCGGTGAGCAGGCTCGTGGCGCCACCGCTTACGTGACACTTGAGCCTTGCAGCCATCACGGCCGTACACCGCCCTGTGCCGATGCACTGGTCAATGCCGGTGTGGCCCGCGTGGTCGCGGCAATGCAGGACCCGAACCCGGAAGTCGCCGGTCGCGGTCTTCAACGCCTGGCCCAAGCCGGTATCGCCACCGAAAGCGGCGTGCTGGAAGGCGAGGCGCGCAAGCTTAATCAAGGCTTTCTGAAACGCATGGAACACGGCTTGCCGTTCGTGCGGGTCAAGTTGGCCATGAGCCTCGACGGGCGAACCGCCATGGAAAGCGGCGAAAGCCAGTGGATCACCGGCCCGGCGGCGCGCTCGGCAGTGCAGCGTCTGCGCGCGCAAGCCAGTGTGGTACTGACCGGCGCCGATACGGTGCTGGCGGACAACGCACGGTTGACCGTGCGCGCCGATGAGTTGGGGCTGGATGCAGAGCAAACAGCCTTGGCCATGAGCCGTCCGCCGCTGCGGGTGTTGGTCGACGGCCGCCTGCGGGTGCCGCTGGATGCACCGTTCTTCAAGGCAGGCCCGGCGCTGGTCGCCACCTGCGTGGCGGTTGAAGAGCAATATGCCAACGGTCCGGAGTGCCTGATCGTGCCGGGCTACGACGGTCAGGTCGATCTGCGTCAGCTATTGGTTGAACTCGCAACCCGTGGCGTCAACGAAGTGCTGGTCGAGGCCGGCCCGCGCCTGGCAGGTGCCTTTGCCCAACTCGGTCTGGTGGACGAGTTCCAGATTTTCATTGCCGGCAAGTTCCTGGGTTCCTCGGCGCGGCCGCTGCTGGACTGGCCGCTCGTGCAAATGAAGGATGCGCCCGAGCTCAAAATCATCGAAATTCGTGCCGTTGGCGATGACTGGCGAGTCATTGCGATTCCTTCGCCAGCCGCGAGCGTATAATTTCTGGCCATCGCTATAGCGCTGGCTTTGTTCTCGAGGAGAACCTCATGTTTACCGGCATCATCGAATCCATCGGCAGTATTCGTGCATTGACCCCAAAGGGCGGTGATGTGCGGGTTCACGTCGAAACCGGCAAGCTCGACCTGAGCGACGTCAAATTGGGCGACAGCATCGCGGTCAACGGCGTGTGCCTGACTGCCGTTGAATTGCCGGGCAATGGCTTTGCGGCGGACGTCAGTCGCGAAACCCTCGACTGCACCGCCATGAACGACCTGAAAAGCGGCAGCCCGGTCAATCTGGAAAAAGCCCTGACTCCGACCACTCGCCTCGGCGGGCATCTGGTCAGCGGTCACGTCGACGGCGTGGGCGAAGTGGTTGCCCGTACCGAAAATGCGCGCGCCGTGGAGTTCCGCATCCGCGCGCCAAAGGACCTGGCCAAGTACATCGCCCATAAAGGCTCGATCACCGTCGACGGCACCAGCCTCACCGTGAACGCAGTCGATGGCGCCGAGTTCCTGTTGACCATCATTCCCCACACCCTGAGCGAAACCATCATGGCGTCGTACCAGCCAGGCCGCCGGGTGAACCTGGAAGTGGACTTGCTGGCCCGTTACCTGGAGCGTCTGCTGCTGGGCGACAAGGCCGCAGAGCCAACCTCCAGTAACATCACTGAAAGCTTTCTGGCCGCCAACGGCTACCTCAAATCCTGACCCAAGGGGGTGCCTTGTGGCGCTCAATAGCATCGAAGAACTGGTTGAAGACATCCGCCAAGGCAAGATGGTCATCCTCATGGATGACGAAGACCGCGAGAACGAAGGCGACCTGATCATGGCCGCCGAGTGCTGCAAGCCCGAGCACATCAACTTCATGGCCAAGCACGCCCGTGGCCTGATCTGCATGCCGATGAGCCGCGAGCGCTGCGAACTGCTCAAGCTGCCGTTGATGGCGCCGCGCAACGGGTCCGGTTTCGGCACCAAGTTCACCGTATCGATCGAAGCGGCCACCGGCGTGACCACCGGCATTTCCGCCGCCGACCGTGCGCGCACCGTGCAGGCCGCCGCCGCCCGTGATGCAAAGGCTGAAGACATCGTCAGCCCGGGCCACATCTTCCCGCTGATGGCCCAGGCCGGCGGCACCCTGGCCCGTGCCGGCCACACCGAAGCGGCGTGCGACCTGGCGCGCATGGCCGGTTTCGAGCCGAGCGGGGTGATCTGCGAAGTGATGAACGACGACGGCACCATGTCCCGTCGTGCCGAGCTGGAAGCCTTTGCCGCCGAACACGACATCAAGATCGGCACCATCGCCGACTTGATTCACTACCGGATGATCCACGAACGTACCGTTCAGCGGATTGCCGAGCAGCCACTGGACAGCGAACTGGGCCAATTCAACCTGGTGACCTATCGTGATTCCGTGGAAGGCGATGTGCACATGGCACTGACCTTGGGCAACGTGTGTGCCGAAGAGCCGACCCTGGTTCGCGTGCACAACATGGACCCGCTGCGTGACCTGCTGATGGTCAAGCAACCGGGCCGCTGGAGCCTGCGCGCCGCCATGTCCGCGGTTGCCGAGGCTGGTAGCGGCGTGGTGCTGTTGCTCGGTCACCCGCTCGATGGCGACGTGTTGCTGGCGCATATTCGCGAAACCGCCGATCACGCGGCCGTGAAAAAACCGACCACCTACAGCACTGTCGGTGCCGGTTCGCAGATCCTGCGCGACCTTGGCGTACGCAAAATGCGCCTGATGTCGGCACCGATGAAATTTAATGCGATATCCGGTTTCGATCTGGAAGTTGTAGAATACGTGCCCTCCGAATAATGACCGGTTGTTCCCGGCCTTGAATTCGCGGCAAATAAATCACTGAGGGGCGCGTAGAAGACGCGTCCCGGCTCTTTAAGAGATCTAACGAATGACCCTGAAGACCATCGAAGGTACCTTCATCGCCCCTAAAGGCCGCTACGCTCTGGTAGTGGGCCGTTTCAACAGCTTCGTCGTTGAAAGCCTGGTCAGCGGTGCAGTTGATGCCCTGGTTCGCCACGGCGTGAGCGAAAGCGACATCACCATCATCCGCGCACCTGGCGCCTTCGAAATTCCGCTGGTTGCGCAGAAAGTCGCCCAGAAAGGCGAGTTCGCGGCAATCATCGCCCTGGGCGCGGTCATTCGTGGCGGCACTCCGCACTTCGAATACGTGGCTGGCGAGTGCACCAAGGGCCTGGCCCAGGTGTCCATGGAGTTCGGCGTTCCGGTCGCTTTCGGCGTCCTGACCGTTGATTCCATCGAGCAAGCCATCGAACGTTCCGGCACCAAGGCCGGCAACAAAGGTGCTGAAGCTGCCCTGTCCGCTCTGGAAATGGTCAGCCTGCTGGCGCAGTTGGAGGCCAAGTGATTAGCGACGAAAGCGATCGTTTCAACCCGCGCGATCCAAAGCCTGCGGATGCCGGCAAGCCATCGAAAAGCGCCAAGCGCCGCGAAGCCCGTCAGCTCGCGACCCAGGCGCTGTACCAATGGCACATGGCCAAGCAGTCGCTGAACGAGATCGAAGCGCAGTTCCGGGTCGATAACGATTTCAGCGATGTCGACGGCGCGTACTTCCGCGAAATCCTGCACGGGGTTCCGCAGTTCAAGACCGAAATCGACACCGCGCTCACGCCATGCCTGGACTTGACCATCGAAGAGCTGGACCCGGTTGAACTGGCCGTTCTGCGCCTGTCGACCTGGGAACTGCTCAAGCGCGTCGACGTGCCGTACCGCGTTGTGATCAACGAGGGTATCGAACTGGCCAAGGTCTTCGGTTCCACCGACGGCCACAAGTTCGTCAACGGTGTGCTCGACAAGCTGGCCCCGCGCCTGCGTGAAGCTGAAGTGAAGGCGTTCAAGCGCTGATTGGCGTTTGGACAGTGTCCTGTCTCGCCGATACGTTCGTTTTTTAGCGAGTGGCTGGTGTTGCCAGACAAGGCGCCGCGACGAGTCATAGCGTGCTATGGCGAGGAGCGGCAACGCAGTATGGCGACACCAGACGCCGCTAAAAAATGAACAGTATTGGTGAGACAGGATACCTGATGGGCGAGTTTGAGCTGATCCGCAATTTCTTCGCCGCCGCGCCTTGTGCGCAGGGCGGCGAAGGCGTTGCCCTCGGGATTGGCGATGACTGCGCCTTGCTGGCTGTTCCCTCCGGGGAGCAGATGGCGATTTCTACCGATACGTTGGTGGCCGGCGTGCATTTCGCCGATCCCTGCGATCCGTTTCTGCTCGGTCAGCGCTCGCTGGCCGTGGCCGTCAGCGACCTGGCCGCCATGGGCGCCACCCCGATTGCCTTTACCCTTGCCCTGACCTTGCCGACGGTGACCGCCGATTGGCTGCAAGCCTATGCCCGTGGTTTGAACCAGATGGCGCAAAGCTGCGGCGTGGCGCTGGTGGGTGGTGACACGACCCGCGGGCCGCTGAGCCTGACCATGACCGTGTTCGGCCGCGTGCCGGCCGGTCAGGCGCTGACCCGCAGCGGTGCGCAACCGGGCGACCTGCTGTGTGTCGGCGGCAACCTGGGCAATGCCGCCGGTGCCTTGCCCTTGGTGCTCGGCCAGCGCACGGCCGAAGCGCGCATTGCCGAGCCGTTGCTGGCGCATTACTGGTCGCCGCAACCGCAGCTCGGTTTGGGGCAGGCGCTACGGGGCAAGGCGACTTCGGCGATGGATATCTCCGACGGCCTGCTCGCTGACTGCGGGCATATCGCGCTGGCGTCGAAGGTCGGTATCGAAGTCGAACGGGATCGTTTGCCACTGTCGCAGAGCCTGGTCGACTTTCTCGGCCAATCGGACGCACAGGTTGCGGCCCTGAGCGGCGGCGACGACTACGTCCTGGCCTTCACCTTACCGTCCGTCGAGTTGCCGCTATTGCTGGCCGATGGCTGGCCGATCCATGTGATTGGTCAAGTGGTGACGGGGCAGTGCGTGAAGCTGCTGGACGCCGATGGCAAAGACATCACCCCGCAAACCCGGGGTTATCAACATTTTCGGGAGTCACCGTGACAGATCATCCCAAACAGGTCCCGGCGGAATTCGTACCGCCGTCGGTCTGGCGTAATCCATGGCATTTCCTGGCGTTCGGCTTTGGCTCGGGCACCTTGCCAAAGGCGCCCGGCACTTGGGGGTCGTTGGTTGCGCTGCCCTTTATTCCGTTGTGGCAGATGCTGCCCGACTGGGGTTACTGGCTGATGCTGGGCATCACCATGCTGTTCGGCTTCTGGCTGTGCGGCAAAGTGGCCGACGATTTGCGGGTACACGACCATGAAGGCATCGTCTGGGATGAAATGGTCGGGATGTGGATCACCCTGTGGCTGGTGCCGGAAGGCTGGCAGTGGTTGCTGGCGGGTTTCCTGATGTTCCGCTTCTTCGACATTCTCAAGCCATGGCCGATTCGCTGGATTGACCGGCACGTACATGGCGGCGTCGGCATCATGCTCGATGATGTCCTGGCCGGGGTGTTCGCCTGGTTGGCGATGCAGGGACTGGTGTGGTTTTTCGCCTGACCGGGGATTTCCAGGCGTTGATCATGAGAGCTGTTTATCGGGGGAAGCGGGGGATGACTGTACGCGGATTGATGGTGATGGCGTTCGCGATGTTTTGCTCTTTTGTCCAGGCGGGAGGAGGGGGTGCTACGCCGCCGTCGGTGATTCATCTGGCCAGCGAAGAGTGGGAAGGCTACACCGCCGCTGACGGTCATGGACTGGGTTGGGACGTGCTACGACAAGTGTTCGAGCCGGCGGGCGTCAAGGTCGACATCCGCACCGAGCCCTACGTACGCTCGCTGGGCCTGGCCGAACGTGGCGAGGTCGATGCCTGCGTCGGTTCCTATCGTGACGATTCTGAGGGTGTGCTCTATCCCCATTGGAACTTCGACACCGATCACATCTATGCCCTGGGCCTGGCCAGCAGTCCGGTACCCACCCCGCAAACCCTGGGCAATTATCGACTGGCCTGGGTTCGTGGCTACGACTACCAGGATTACTTGCCAAATGTGCGCCACTTCGACGAAGTGCAGCGGCGTACCGGCATCGAGTCGATGCTGATTCACAATCGTGCCGACTTTTACATCGATGCCCTGACCGAAGTCGATGACGTCATCAAGCGCGCCAAGGATCCGTCCCAACTGCGGCGCACCCATATCGCCGAGTTGCCGCTGTACCTGTGCTTTGCCAAGACCCCGAAGGCACGCACGTTAATGGCCCTGTTCGACCAGCGCATGGAGCAATTGGTGAAAAGTGGTGAGCTGAAACCGATTTTTGAACGCTGGAAACAGCCTTATCCGTTTGATTCGAACTGACACGGTTCTTACGGCTGACGATGTACCCATTGTGGGAGCGGGCTTGCTCGCGAAAGCGGTGTGTCATGCAGCAATGATGTCGACTGACACGACGCCTTCGCGAGCAAGCCCGCTCCCACATTGATTGTGGTGCGGCGTATATCAAACATTTTGATAGTTATCGCCGATAATTCAGCCTAAGCGTCCTCCGGAACCTGCTGTTACAATGCCGGCTCTGCGAATCTTCAGACTTTTAGATCAGGAGCACACCGGTGCCTGTCGTTTTTGTCGCCGCTTCCAAGCTGCCAACGCCTTTTGCGCAATTCACCATGCATGGCTTTCTCGATGAAGCCACCGGCCGCGAGCACGTTGTGCTGAGCCTGGGTGAATTCGACGATGGTGCCCCGGTACTCGGCCGGCTGCACTCCGAATGCCTGACGGGCGATGCCCTGTTCAGCCAGCGTTGCGACTGCGGCTCGCAACTGGAGGCCGCCTTGCAGGCCATCGCCCGCGAAGGTCGTGGCGTATTGCTCTACCTGCGTCAGGAAGGCCGGGGCATTGGTCTGCTGAACAAGATCCGCGCCTATGAGCTGCAGGACGGTGGCGCCGACACCGTTGAAGCCAACGAGCGCCTGGGCTTTGCCGCCGACCAGCGTGACTACGCCATGTGCCTGCCGATGCTGGAGCACTTGGGCGTGAAGTCACTGCGCCTGATGACCAACAACCCGCGCAAGGTCAAAGCCTTGACCGACATGGGTATCGTGGTCGCCGAGCGCGTGCCGCTGCACACCGGCCACAACCCGCATAACCGACTCTACCTGGCGACCAAGGCCAGCAAGCTCGATCACATGATGGGCAATGAGCATCAGGGCGAGGTAGACCGGGCGTGACCCGCGGTCAGGTGCGGCGGCGACTGTCCGTCAACTGGTGGCAATACCTGGCACTGGCCTTGTTGCCGCTGTTTGTGATCAACGCGGTGTTCGGCCAGAGCGAAGCCATTCTGCCGGTGCTGGCGATGCCGTTGTTCATCGCCGGAGTTGCTTCGATGTTTGTCAGCCTGAAGTTTTTCGGCGCCTACAAACACGCACTGATCGCCACCCAGAAAGCCCTCGATACCCCTGAAGAACCTGCTGCCTGGATCAGTCTGGCGGCCAAGCGGCGCACGGCATTCCTGGCTGCCGGGCTGCCGGCCTGGATCGCTGCCCTGGCGGTGTTCGTCGGTCTCGAAGCCGTGCCGCTGATGCTGCTGGCACTGTCGACCGCCGTGTTGTTCTACCTCTACCGTATTCCGCGTCAACTCGGTTGATGCGCGCGCTTTGGCTGGCGGTGTTGCTGCTGGCCGCCAGTGGCTCGGCCGTCGCGGTCGAACGGGTTGTCAGCCTCGCACCGTCGCTCTCTGAAATCGTCGTTGAACTGGGCTCCGCCGACCTCCTGGTCGGTGTGCTGGACGCCGGTGAGCGACCTGCCGAACTCAAGGACCTGCCCTCCGTTGGCCGCTATGGCCAGCTGGATATGGAGCGCTTGCTCAGCCTCAAGCCCGATCTGGTGCTGCTATGGCCCGGTAGTGTCGGCCCGGCCCAACGTGACCAGCTCAAGCGCCTGAACATTCCCACCTACGTCGCAGAGCCCCATAGCCTGGACCAGCTCGCCGCGCAGATCGAGGCCATCGCTGCTGAGCTCGATCGGCCTGAACGCGGAATTTCATTGGCCAGCGATCTACGCCAGCGGCTGGATGAATTGCGCCAGCGCTATCGCCGGGACAAGCCGTTACGAGTGTTCTATCAGGTCTGGGATCGGCTGCTGTACACGGTTGGCGGCGAGCAGATCATCAGCGATGCGCTGGAGACCTGCGGTGCGCAAAACGTGTTTGCCGACCTGAAGCTGCCGGCACCGCAAGTCAGTGTGGAGGCGGTGTTGCAGCGTAATCCCGAGGTGATTCTGGCCAGCGATCAGGCGCAGCTTGATGCGTGGAAAGCCTGGCCGCAGGTGGCGGCGGTATCACAAGGACAATTGCGCCTGGTGACGGACAAGGGCCTGGAGCGGCCGAGTGGGCAGATGATCGAGGCAACGGCAAAGCTTTGTCATTTGATTGCGCCCTGTGGCGAGGGGGCTTGCCCCCGTTCGGGTGCGCAGCACCCGCAATCAGATTAATGCGATGTACCTGAGAAATAGGGGTATAGGATTTTGGGGCTGCTTCGCAGCCCAACGGGGGCAAGCCCCCTCGCCACAAATGATCGAGTCTGGCTTTAGATCTCTGGTGTCCACGTCACCCCAAACATCCACGCCCGACCTTCCTCGCGATACCCATACTGGCTACCTTGGTAGCTGTACAACGCCCGGCTGTAACCCTTGTCCAGCAAGTTGTCGACCTTCAGTTCCAGCTTGATTTCACGATTGAGCTCCCAGCTGCTGCGCAGTCCCAATAAGGCATAGCCGCCGAGGGGTTGTTGATTGTTCAAGTCGTCATAGCTGCTGCTGACCGCTTGCCAGCTGGCGCCGAGGCCCAGGCGATCGAACTGTCGGTCCAGGTCCAGGCTCAAGGTGCGCCGCGCACGACGGGCCAGGGTGTGGCCCGTATCACGGTCGCGTGGGTCGATGATCGCCACGCCAAGGTTGCTCTGCCAGCCGAACAGTTCCTGCTTCAGCGCTGCTTCGAAGCCGTTGATCCGTGCCGAGGCGACGTTTTCGGGGCGTGAGTTGCTGCCGAAAATAATCGCGTCTTCAAGGTCGGTGCGATACAGCGACGTCTCCAGGCGACTGCTCTCGGTCAATTGGCTGCGCCATTGCAGCTCATAGCTCTTGGATGTTTCGGGTTTCAAATCCGGGTTGCTGAAATCCGGGTAATACAGATCGTTGAACGTCGGCGCGCGGAAGCCTTCGCTATAGGTCAGCAGCACTTCGTTGTCCGGGGTCAGCGGCAGGGTGAAGGTGCCGCTCCAGGTGTTCTGGCTGCCGAACTGCTGGTTATCGTCGTGACGCAGACCCAACTCCGTAGAGAAACTGTCGGCCTGAAAGCGATGCTGGATAAACGCGGCGCGGTTCCAGCGGCTGTCTTCGTCGAACGCTGTGGTGCTGTTGATCCGGTCTTCGTACCAGTCGCCACCGAGCATCAGGCTGTTGCGCTCGTTAAGCGCCAGATCGTTCTGCCAGTTGACCGAGTCGCGGTAAGTATTGAAAACACTGCGCTCATCGCTGAGCTTGTCGAGAGTTGTCTCGCGGTTTTCGCTGTGACCGAGTTCGACGCGGGTTTTCCATACATCATTGATCTGTGCATCAATGTAGCTGCTGACGCTGCTCACATTGAAGTCGTTGTAGGGCTGCTGTTGATAGGACTTGTCCGTCACGTAATCGTAACGGCCGAACGGACTATCAAACTCGCTCTTGCCACGGTTATCCAGCACGTTGGCGCCGACTTCGATGTCTTCCGTCAGGGCGTGACTCAGGCTCAGGCTGAGGGATTTGTTGCGGTAGGCGTCGTGATCGCCATCACTGGGATACGACTCGTGGGTGCGATTGATCCCGGCGGTTTCGTCGAGGCTGGCGCCGAGGTTGAAGCGGGTTCGCTCATCACCACCGGACAGGCCAAGGCTGCGCTCCCAGGTCTGATTACTGCCAAAACCGGTGTGCATGCGCGGTTGCAGGCCTTGTTCACCGCCGCGGCGGGTGAAGATCTGGATCACCCCGCCAATCGCATCGCTGCCGTAAATCACCGAGCGGGAGCCGCGCAGCACCTCCACGCGCTCGACCTGTTCGATATTGATGTGTTGCAGGTTGCTGTCGCCGGAGGTCGAACTGCCGATGCGTTGGCCATCCACCAGCACCAGGCTCTGGGCCGACTGGGTGCCGCGGATGTAGACCCCCGGAATGCTGCCGCGCCCGCCGGACTGCGAGACTTGCACACCCGGTACCCGACGCAACAGGTCAGTGACGCTATCGGGTTGCAGGCGATCGATGTCGTCGCGGGTGAACACGGTGTTGGCGGCGCTGCTGTCATTGCGCGCTTCGACCTGGCGGTTGGCGCTGATCAACACGTCTGGCAGCTTAAGGGCCTGGTCGCGTTCGAAGGTGTCGGCAGAGGCGTTAGCGGTAGGCAGCAGAAGCAGGGGTAGGGCGAGGCGGGAGAACTTCATGGGTAGTCCGTTGGTGTTTCGTGGCGCACACAAATCAAATGTGGGAGGGGGCTTGCTCGCGAAGGCGGTGTGTCAGTCAACCTCTCAGTTGAATGATCCGACGCTTTCGCGAGCAAGCCCGCTCCCACAGGGTGTTGCATGTATCCAGGGATTTAGCTGTTCAGCAGTTGCAGGCGCTCGCGGATCGAAGCCTCGATCCCGGCTTCATCCAGCCCGCACTCAGCCAGCATTTGCGCAGGCTTGGCGTGTTCGACGTAAATGTCCGGCAAGCCCAGGTGCAGCATCGACTTGAGGATGTTTTCGCGGGCGAGGAATTCGCTGACCGCGCCACCGGCGCCGCCCATGATCGCGTTTTCTTCGACAGTGACCAGTAGTTCGTGGCTGCCAGCGATTTCGCGAACCAGCGCTTCATCCAGCGGCTTGACGAAACGCATGTCGACCACTGTTGCGTCCAGCGTCTCGGCGACTTTCAGGGCTTCGGCCAGTTGCACGCCGAACACCAGTAGGGCGACTTTGCTGCCCTGGCGGCGGACTACGCCCTTGCCGATCTCGATCGGTTCGAGGTCTTTCTCGATGGTCGCGTTCGGGCCGTTGCCGCGTGGGTAACGCACCGCTGCCGGGCCTTCGTACAGGTGGCCGGTGGTGAGCATCTTGCGCAGCTCGTTTTCATCGCTCGGGGTCATCACCAGCATGCCGGGGATGCAGCGCAGGAACGACAAATCGAAGCTGCCGGCGTGGGTTGGGCCGTCTTCGCCGACCAGGCCTGCGCGGTCGATGGCGAACAGCACGTCGAGGTTCTGCACAGCGACGTCATGCACCAACTGGTCGTAACCGCGTTGCAGGAAGGTCGAGTAGATGGCCACCACGGGTTTGGCGCCTTCGCAGGCCATGCCGGCCGCGAGAGTGACGGCGTGCTGCTCGGCAATGGCGACGTCGAAGTAGCGCAGCGGGAAGCGTTCGCTGAAAGCGACCAGGTCCGAGCCTTCCTTCATCGCCGGGGTAATCCCGACCAGACGCGGATCGGCCGCCGCCATGTCGCACAGCCACTCGCCGAACACACCGGAGTACTTGGGCCCGCTGCTGGCCTTTTTCGGCGCGGCGGCCGGGGCGTCCAGCGGTTCGAGTTTGGTGATGGCGTGGTAACCGATCGGGTCGACTTCCGCCGGGGCGAAGCCTTTGCCTTTCTTGGTGACGACGTGCAGGAACTGCGGGCCTTTCAGATCGCGCATGTTGCGCAGGGTAGCGATCAGGGTCGGCAGGTCGTGGCCATCGATGGGGCCGATGTAGTTCCAGCCCAGTTCTTCGAACAGCGTGCCGGGAACCAGCATGCCTTTGGCATATTCTTCGGTCCGACGGGCGATTTCCCAGGCACCGGGCAGGCGCGACAGCACTTTCTTGCTGCCTTCGCGCATGCTCGCGTAGGTGCGGCTGGAAAGGATCTTCGCCAGGTAGTTCGACAAGCCACCGACGTTGCGCGAGATCGACATGTCGTTGTCATTGAGGATCACCAGCATGTTGGCGTTCACTTCCGGCGCATGGTTCAGCGCCTCGAACGCCATGCCCGCGGTCAACGCGCCGTCGCCGATCACCGCGATCGCCTTGCGCTCGCTGTTTTGCAGGCGGGCGGCAATCGCCATGCCCAGCGCGGCACTGATCGAGGTGCTGGAGTGGCCGACGCCAAAGGTGTCGTACTCGCTCTCGGAACGACGCGGGAAGGCGGCGACGCCGTCTTTCTGGCGCAGGGTGCCCATGCGCTCGCGACGACCGGTGAGGATCTTGTGTGGATAAGCCTGATGACCTACGTCCCACACCAGCCGGTCGTCCGGGGTATCGAAGACGTAATGCAGCGCGATGGTCAGCTCGATCACGCCCAGGCCGGCACCGAAATGCCCACCGGTCTGGCCGACCGTGTAGAGCAATTCCAGGCGCAACTCATCGGCCAGGGTTTCCAGCTCGGCTTCGCCTAACCGGCGCAGGCCGTCCGGCGTGTTCGCGCGATCGAGCAGGGGCGTGGTCGGGCGCTTGCGGGGAATCTCATGAAACGTCGTGGGCATCAGGCGAATCGTTATAGGTATAAAAGATGCGGCAGTTTACCTGATGCATCGTCCCCTGCCCACGCGTTGGTCTTTTTTGACGGATTTGCCGTCAGCTGCGGCGATCGACGATATACCGGGCCAGATCACGCAACGGCTCGGCCGCCGCGTCAAACGGTCGCAGGGCGTGCAGGGCCTGGTCGCGCAGCTCCAGGGCATAGGCCTTGGCGGCGTCGAGGCCGAGCAGGGCGGGGTAGGTCGGTTTGTCCCGGGCAATGTCGGCGCCCTGGCGTTTGCCGAGGGTTTCGGTATCGCTTTCGACGTCGAGAATGTCGTCTTGCACCTGGAATGCCAGACCGATGGCCTGTGCATAAGTCTGCAGGGACTTGAGTTCGTCTTTCTCGGCACGGCCGCTGGCCAGGGCGCCGAGTTTGACGCTGGCCTCGATCAGCGCGCCGGTCTTGTGCCGGTGCATGTACTCCAGGGCTTTCTGGTCGAGCTTCAGACCGACCGAGCCGAGGTCGATGGCCTGACCGCCAACCATGCCCGCCGGGCCTGCCGCCAACGCCAGGGCACTGACCATTTGCAGGCGGATTTCGGCATCCGACGCGCTCAGGCGTGGATCGAGCAGGGCGCTGAAGGCCAGGCTCTGCAAGCCGTCGCCGGCGAGGATCGCGCAGGCTTCATCGAATTTCTTGTGGGTGGTTGGCTGGCCGCGGCGCAGATCGTCATCGTCCATCGCCGGCAAATCGTCATGCACCAGCGAGTAAGCGTGGATCAATTCCACCGCACAGGCCGCACCGTTGGCTTGCTCGGCCTTGCCGCCCAATGCTTCGCACGCGGCGTAGGCCAGCAGTGGACGCACGCGTTTGCCGCCATTCATAACGCTGTAGCGCATGGCTTCGTACAGCCGCGCCAGCTCGGGGCTCGGTGCGGTGAACAGGGTTTCCAGCGCTGTGTTGACGCGGGCCTGGCTGGAGGCCGAGTACGCTGCAATCATTCTGGCTGATCCGCGTCGAAGGGTTCCTCGGCCAACTCGCCATCACGCTCGAGCAGCACCTGAACCTTTTGCTCGGCCTGGGCCAGCGCCGCCTGGCAATCGCGTGTAAGACCGATGCCCTGCTCGAAAGCGGCCAGCGAGTCCTCCAGCGACAATTCGCCATTCTCCAGGCGCTCCACCAGCGTTTGCAGGTCGGCGAGGGATTGTTCGAAATCCAGTGCAGCTTTTTTGCGGGCCATGGCGGCGATTTCCGGTTGACGTTAAACCGGCGCGACACTAGCAGATAGGGGGTTTATGGGCAAATGAGCGAGGTGTTTGGTGCAAGGGTTTCAGCGCTCAGGAGGCGCCTGGTCGGGATATTTGATCTGGTAGCGAGTACTGCGCCCGCCACCCGGCAGGCGTTGCAGGCATTCCTTATCCAGCAGTTCGGCCAGATGCCGGGTCGCGGTCGCTTTGGAGACTTTCGCAACGGCTTGATACTGCGCCGCACTGATCCCGCCTTCGAATCCTCGTTCCCCTCCGTCCAGCAAACGATTCAGTACTTTGGTCTGCTCGGTCGACAGCTCGGACTCCCGGTGCGCCTGCCAGAAGCGCGCTTTGCCCAGCACGGATTCGATCCGTGCCATGGCCTGCTGCAGGCTGCGCAATAGAGTTTGCAGGAACCATTCGAGCCAAACCGTAATGTCCGTGTTGGATTTCTGGCAGGTTTCCAGCGCCCGGTAATAGCCAGAACGATCCTCGAGAATACTCGCCGACATGGCATAAAAACGGATCGCCTGAGCTTCGCCTTGAGCCAATGCAAGGTCGGTGATCGTCCTGGTCAGGCGACCGTTGCCGTCGTCAAACGGGTGGAGTGTGACAAACCAGAAGTGTGCGATGCCAGCTCGAAGCAAAGGGTCGAGCCCGGACAGATTTCGGCTGGTTTCAAACCATTCGAGGAAGGCATCGAGTTGGCGCTCAAGGCCCAAGCGAGGCGGTGCTTCGAAGTGCACCGTCGGTCTATCGAGACGACCGGAAACCACTTGCATTGGATCATCGCCGCGCAAAGCACCTACACGAATGCTTTGCGCGGCCAAGCCGATTTCCTGTTCTGGAAACAGCCACTCATGCCAATCCAGCAATCGTTCAAGTGTCAGCGGCTCGGCGAAATGCTGGGTAGCATCGAGTATTAATTGCGCGAGCCCTTCACTGCGCTTGCTGATGTTGTCGCCATCATTGAGCTCCAACCCCAATCGCCGCGCCAATGAAGAACGAACTGAACCGACATTCAGCTGTTCTCCTTCAATGGCCGATGAGGTGACGATGTTTTGCAACAGTGCATCCAGCTCACTTTGCGCGCTCAGCGAACTGCCCACGGAACTGGCCATGCCCATTAGCCGACCTTGTGCTTGAACGCACTCACGTAACATGGGCGCCAGTCGTTCGGCATTCCAGGTGAACCCCGGCCAATCAGGCTGCTGCCATATCCATTGAGGTGTCATGAACTTGATGCTCTAAGTAGGGGTGAGCCGATTAGATGGGCTATTCGGCTCACATAATGAGCCGAATATGGCGCGTATTCGGCTCACCGTCCACCCGTTACCGTGATTCCCGCCGCAATTTCGGTGCCATCCGATTGTTAAAAAACACCCGAATGGCTAACCTTCAAGCCCTATACGACCCGGTAGTCACGGGTCTTTCAGACGAAACGCAGTATCCACATCTGTAACGCGCTCAGGATCAGGCGCAAGGTTTCGTCATGCATGGCAGGAGGCGTCGCATGCGCTCATTTCTTTTGCTGCTGATCGGGTTGGCTATCGTGCCCGTGATTCTGGCTGCGCCGGATGCCGCGTTGTCGGAACCGGTGGGCGGCTGGCGTTACAACGGTCTGCTGGACCGTAGCGAAAACCCGCAAGTCGCCTATCCCGCGCCGCCGATCGACCGGGGTGTGCAGCGCAATCGCACGATGATCGAAGGCCAACTGAAGGCCCTGGGCACCCAGCGCGGGCCGCACACCTTGGCGGTCAACGGCAATCCGCTGAATCTCTATACCGACGAACAAGGGCGTTTCGCCCGACCCTATGCGTTTGGCGCCGGTTCCAACAGCGTCGAAGTGCGCAGCGCCGAAGGCCAGTCTCTCAAGCGTGTTCAATTCTATGAAGCCAACAACCTGCGCACCCCGGCGCGGATTCGCGTGGTGCTGGGTTGGGACGATCCGAAAGCCGAACTCGACCTGCATATTGTCACGCCTGATGGTCAGCATGCCTTCTGGGCGCATTCGGCCTTGACCAATGGCGGCGGCCTCGACCCCGACGGCGTCGATGGCCCGGGTCCGGAAATGTTCACCATGACCGCACCGCTGCGTGGCACCTATCTGGTTTACGTGAACTATTGGGGCAACTTCGGCAGCGGCGGCTATAACTTCGATGAGACCAGCAACCAGAACGAGGTGATTACCTCGCAGATCAACCTGGTGCTCAACGAAAACACCGTCGATGAAAAACGCGAGACGTTCATCGTGCCCCTGCGCGCAATCGGCGACCTGCTGCTGGTCAAGACTTTCAACTACTAAGCATCCCCGCTCCACGGATGAAATTCGGGTTTTGTGAACATGAGTGATAGCACTGTTACTCCGGCAGCTGGCGCACCCGCGGCCAAACCTCCCCTGCATTGGCCGACGCTGCTGATCGGGATATGCCTGGTCGTTGTCGTGGCCGGTGGGTTGGGGTGGTTCATGCACAAGCCCAAGGCCCCGGCCCCCGTGTTGGCCAGTGACATACTGGGCATGAGCCGCCCGGATGGCCTATTGGAAACCCACTCCCTGAGCCAGTTGCCCAAGGACTTGCTGGCGGTGCCGTTCCTCAAGGAAACCCTGACCGAAGATTTCGTCTTCTATTACGAAACCCATGCCGATCGCTTGGGCTTGATCGGCAGCTTGCGGCGGATCATCTACGAACACGACCTGAAACTGCAGGACACCTTGATCGAGCAGTTGTTCGATCAGCCTGCCGATGTAGCGTTGTGGCGCGGGGCGGATGGGCGGCTCAAGGATTTCCTGCTGGTGATGGATCGCGGCGGGCTGGCCAAGGTGCTGGAGCCGCTGGCCAAAGTGGCGCTGGGCGACTCGCAGCTGAGCAAGGTCGCTGACGTGAAGGTCGGTACCGACGACGTGGCGCTCTATCAACTCAACTACAACGCGAGCAAGGCGCTGCTGTTCGCGTCCCATGGCGACAAACTGGTGGTGTTGTCCAATCCGGCGAAACTCTACGATCCGCAAAGTGGCGCAACGGAAGAATCGGGCAGCGTGTCGACCACGGCCATTGCTGCGCTGCTCAATGGCGACAAACTGTTTCCCGAAGCCTTCGGCCTGGCACCTCGTGAGCCGCAAGTGAAACAACGCCTGTCGGTGAATGCCAGCGTGCTGGCCATGGGTTACCAGCGTTTCATCCCTACCTTCGCCGGCCTGCGTTTTGACATGGACGACAAGGGCTGGCACAGCTTCCTGGCCATGGATGAACTGGAGAATCAGCCAGACTTCGATTTCAAACCGATCTGGCAAGCCATGCCCATGGGCGCCAGCGCTTGCGTGGCGTTGCCGCTGGCGGCCGAACAACAGACACCGCTGCTGGTGAAGCTCGGTGCGCAGGAGAAGGTGGCCCAGGCATTGACCGAACACATGGCCGGCGCGGCAGGCCTGTGCTGGTATGCCGATTCGCGGTTGTACACGCCCTTGCTGGTGGCCAGTCTCAACGATGATGACAGCGGCAAACTCGATGGAGATCTGGGCAGCCTGTTTGGCTCGATGGTCGGTGCCTACGAGAGCAAAGTCGAAGACGGTGCCTTCCCGGTGATGGAGAAACAGGCAGGCCAGAGCCACCAGTGGCAACGCCAGGTCAGCTCCAGTTTCGGTCCCTATGCGGCCAAGGAGGCCGAAAACCCCGACGCGATCACCGGCAAGACGTTCATGAAAGTCAGCCTGGCGAGGCATGGCTCGACGTTGCTTTTCTCCCTCGACGACAAGCTGGTGGACAAGGCTCTCGGCACCCTCGACAAACGCTTCCCGCCGATGGCCGACGTGGTACCGAAAGACCTGCTGATGCCGGTCTATTTCGGCCCGGACTCCATGGCCCAACTGATGCAGCAGGAAACCCTCGACAGCCTGCCCCAGGATATGGAACCGGTGTTCTATAACGCCGCGCAAACCTGGCTGATCCCGAAACTGCGCAAGCTCGGCGGCTACGGCAAATACGCCCTGACCTTGCCCGAAGGCAGCGAGCCAGACGGCCACTGGCAGTGGCTGCCGCTGGAGTGGAAAGCCCTGTGACGGCATTGATCCGAAGTCTCGGCCTGCTGGCGTTGTTGCTGAGCGCGGGTGCCCGCGCTGTCGAGGCGCCGTCGCTCGACCCACAGCAATCCCAGGTGTTTCGTGCCTGGTTCGTGCGCATTGCCCAGGAGCAACTGAGCCAGGGCCCGAGCCCGCGCTGGTATCAACAAGACTGTGCCGGGCTGGTGCGCTTCGCCGCTAACGAAGCGCTGAAAGTCCATGACGACAAATGGCTGCGCAGCAATGGCCTGTCCAATCGTTACCTGCCGCCGGAACTGCAATTGAGCGACGCCCAGCGCGGTCTTGCCCAGCAATGGCAGCAGGGCGGCGGCAAGGTCGGGCCATACGTCAATGCGATCAAATTGATCCAGTTCAACAGCCATCTGGTCAGCCGCGATGTGTCTCAAGCGCGCCCTGGCGACCTGATGTTTTTCGACCAGGGCGACGACCAGCACCTGATGATCTGGATGGGCCGTTACATCGCCTATCACACCGGCACCAGCACACCCACCGACAACGGCATGCGTTCGGCAAGCCTGCAGCAACTCATGACATGGAAGGACACCCGATGGATACCCGACGCAGCCAACCCCAACTTCATCGGCGTCTATCGACTGAATTTTCTTTCCCAATGACCGGTGCCCGCATGCTGCGTTTTCTGTCTCTGCTGTTGGTATTGGTGCTGCCGTTCTCGGCGGTAAACGCCGAAGACTCGGTCCCGGCCAGCGGCTATGCGCCAGTGGCCGGCGAGAGTTTTTTCCTGCTGGCCGACAGCAGCTTTGCCAGCGATGAACAGGCGATGGTGCGCCTTGAAGCGCCGGGTCGCGACTATCGCCGGTTTCGCATGGAGCCCTACGGCGGCGCCGATATTCGGGTGTATCGCATCGACAAGCCGCTGGACTTCCTCAAGCGCCAGAAGAACCTGCATCGGGTGGTCAGCGATGGCCAGTTCAAGGGTGAAGGCCTGTCCAACACCCTCGCGTACCTGTGGGACAACTGGTATCGAAAATCCCGTCGGGTGATGCAGCGGGCGTTTTCCTACGAGTCGCGTAAACAAGTCACCGAGGAAGTGCCGGAACTGAAGATGGGCAACGCGATGGCCGCGCCAACGCCCTACGATGCGCAGCCGCAATTTGCATTGATACCGGGTTTGCCGGTGGTCAGCCAGTTCCGTTATCCGTTGTGGCAGGCCAAGCCGATCCAGCCACCTGCGGGGGTGAACCTGGCCGGTTCTTCCAGCGAGTTCGTCAGCGTCGCGCCGGGCAACGTGTACATCCCGTTGGGCAATCTCAAGCCGGGTCTTTATCTGGTGGAAGCGCTGATCGGCAAGTACCGCGCCACCACCATGGTGTTCGTCTCCAACACCGTGGCGGTGAGCAAGATCGCCGGTGACGAATTGCTGGTGTGGGCCGCGCGCAAACACGAAGGCAGTTCGGTGCCGAAGGTCAATGTGCTGTGGACCGATGGCCTGGGCGTAATGAGTAGCGGCGCCACCGATACCGATGGCTTGCTGCGCTTGAAACACGTCAGCCCTGAGCGTTCGTTCGTGATCGGCGAAGACGAAGAGGGCGGGGTGTTCGTCTCCGAGAATTTCTACTACGACAGCGAAATCTACGACACCAAACTCTATGCCTTCACCGACCGGCCGCTGTATCGACCGGGGGATTGGGTGTCGCTGAAAATCGTCGGGCGGGAGTTCAAGAACGCGCGGGACTCGGTGCAGCCAAGCGCGGCCGACGTCAATGTGACCGTGCTGGATGCGACCGGCACGGCGCTGCAATCCCTCGATCTGAAGCTCGATTCCAAGGCTGGCACCCAGGGCCGATTCCAGTTGCCCGATAACGCTGTGGCCGGTGGCTATGAACTGCGTTTCAACTACAAGGATCAGGCTTACAGCAGCGCCTTCCGCGTCGCTGAATACATCAAGCCGCACTTCGAGATTTCGCTCAATCTGGCCAAGCAGGATTACCGCACAGGCGAACCGGTCAAGGGCAGCCTGGTGCTGCTGTACCCGGATGGAAAACCGGTGGCCAATGCGAAACTGAGCCTGAGCCTGCGCGCCCAACAGCTGTCGATGGTCGACAACGAACTGCAATACCTCGGGCAATTTCCGGTTGAACTGACCAGCACCGAATTGACCACCGACGCCAAGGGCAGCGCGTCCCTCGACTTGCCGGCAGCGGACAAGCCCAGTCGCTACATGCTCACGGTATTTGCCAGCGACGGTGCGGCGTATCGGGTCAAGACCACCAAGGAAATCCTCATCGACCGTGGCGCGGCGAATTTCCGCTTGAGCGCGCCTCAACGCTTCAGCGCGGTGGGTGACAAGGTTGCCTTCAGCTATGCCCGCGAAGGTGAGCAGGCCGATGCCGTTACGCCAGGCAGCTATGGCTGGGTGCGTTTGGAGGACCAGAGCACCGGCGAAGGCAAGCTCGCGGCAACCGACAAAGGTTTCACCCTGGCCTTTGACCGGCCGGGCACCTACAACCTGACGCTCAAGGATGATCATGGCCGGGCGGTCGGCGCCACCGGCCATTCGGTGACCGGCGAAGGTGTCAAAGCTGTACCCGGCACCGTGGAAATCGTCCTCGACAAGCCCGAGTACATCGCCGGCGATGAAGCGCTGGCGCTGATCACTTTCCCCGAGCCATTGAGCGATGCGCTGTTATCTCTGGAACGCGACAAGGTCGAAGCCACTGCGCTACTTTCCAAGGGCGGCGACTGGCTGACGATGGAAAAACTCAGCGATACCCAATACCGCGCGCGCATCCCGGTGAAAGGCGGTTTCGCGCCGAACCTGACCTTCTCGGTGTTGTACACCAAGGGTGGCCAATACAGTTTCCAGAACGCCGGCATCAAGGTGGTAACGCCACAGATCGACGTGGCAATCGCCACCGACAAAGAAACCTACCTGCCGGGTGAAACCGTCTCGGTGGACCTGACCACCCGGTTCGCCGGCAAAGCGATCCCCGCGCACCTGACGGTCAGCGTGGTCGATGAAATGGTCTACGCCCTGCAACCGGAAGTCGCGCCGAGCATCGACCAGTTCTTCTATCACCCACGGCGCAACAACGTGCGCACCAGCGCCAGTTTGTCGTTCATCAGTTATGACGTCGCCTTGCCGGGCAGCCCCGGTGCACCGGGCAAGGCCAATCGCAGTGAGCGCGGCGTGAAAGTGCTGGAACGGCCGCGTCGCGAAGACGTTGACACGGCGGCGTGGCAACCTGAATTGCTGACCGATGCCAACGGCAAAACCCGCTTCACCTTCAAGATGCCCGACTCCCTGACCCGCTGGCGCATCACCGCCAGGGCCATCGCCGATGGCGGTCAGGTCGGGCAGAAGAAGCAGTTCGTACGCTCGGAAAAACCGCTGTACCTGAAGTGGAGCGGGCCGACCCGATTCCGCGCCGGTGACAAACCGGACCTCGGTGTGTTCGCCTTCAGTCAGGCCGAGAAACCGGTCAAGGCCGAACTGGTGACCCGTTACGCCGGCAACGAACAGCGCGTGCCTGTAACTCTGAACAGTGGCATCAACTACATCCCGTTGCCGACCTTTGAACTGGTCAATGGCGAGTGGAGCGCCGCACTGATGCAGGATGGCAAAACCGCTGATGCCCTGGCGGTGCGCCTGAGTGCGACCGGTGAAGGCTGGCAGGTGACTCAAACCCAGAGCCTTGATGTGAGTGAGGGCGATACGCCGCTGACGTTGCCGACAGACGCCAGTGATATCCGCCTGCGTCTGGACGACAGTCCGCAAGCGTTGTTCCGTTCTGCACTCGACGATCTGTTGAGCTACCCCTACGGTGGCGTCGAGCAGACCGCCAGCGGCCTGCTGCCATTGAGCATTGCCTACCCGACGCTGGCGGCGAATCCGCAGATCCGTGATCGCCTGCGTCTGATCATGCAAAACAGTCGCTTGCGTCTGGTACAAATGGCCGGCCCTTCGGCGAGCTTCACCTGGTGGGGCATGGATGGCGAGCCGGATGCATTCCTCACCGCCTACGCCTATTACGCCGACTGGCACGCCAGCCAGGTGCTGGAGCTGAGCCTGCCGCCGGAGCATTGGCAGCGGGTGCTGGAGGTCTACGCCAAACAGGCGAAGAACACGCCGTTGTTGCAGCGGGCGCTGATCCTGTCGTTCGCCAAACAGATGCAGTTGCCGGTCAACACCTTGCTCAGTGGCTTGATGGACGACCTGGCGAAAGCGGGCGAGGGCACCGCCGCGAACCTGATGGAGAACGGCGAAGACAGCCTCGTCATGAGCGATCCGGATTCAGCCTTGGGGCTGGCGGCTGCACGCGTGCTGACGGCATCGTTGGCCAGGCAAGCGAAGGTCGCTTTACCGGACGCGTTCAATCGGCAACTGGCCGACGCGCAGCAACGTCTGGCGGTCAGTTCCCAGCCGTTTGCCGAAGCGCTGAACCTGTCGCTGCAACCCTTCGATCAGGCTCACGCCCAGGCCTTGCTGCAACGTTTGCTGCCTCAGCAATCGACCCTGGAACGTGCGTTGGCATTGACCTGGCTGCAACGCAGCATCGAGCAGGCATCGCCCACCATTGCATTGGCGCCGGGTGAAGGCTGGAAGAAACAGTACGGGGTTTCTGGTGAGATGTACTGGACGTGGCAGGGGTCTGCGCCAGTGCCGACGGTATTGACGCTGACCGGCGCGCAAGAGCGTCCGCTACGCGCTGCATTGAGTTACCGTAGCCAACAGCCGGTGGTCGATCCGATGGCCGTGACCATCACCCGTCGCCTGTCGCGATTGGTGCCGGGGGATGCGGCTTTCACCTTCAAACTTGAAGCGGTCGGCAACGCGCCACTGTCCAGCGACAACCTCTATCTCGATGAGGTGATCGTCACCAGCCAAGCCGCCAGATCGTTGCGTTACGGGATGCTGGAAGTGCCGCTGCCACCGGGCGCCGATGTCGAGCGCACGACCTGGGGCATCAAACTCATGGGCATGGCCGGCACCGAGCCGACGTCGCTGGAGAAGGCGCGTTTCGAACCGGGGCAAATGGCTTACGCCATTCCGGTCGATGCCTTGAGTGGTGAATTGCGCCTGCGGCATTTGGTGCGTTTCTCGCAGAAAGGGCAGTTCAACTTGCCGCCGGTGCGTTTCACTCAGGTTTATGCGCCGCAGCATCAGGCGATGGAACAAAAGGCAGCCCTTGGCCAGGTCACGGTTCACTGACGTGCACAGGCGGCTGACAGCTTGGTTGTTGTGTTTGATCCCTGTGCTGGCAACGGCGCAGGACGAACCTTTGCGCCTGGCCTTCAAGGGCGATTTGTTGTCGCTGAGTCGAACGCAGGTGATCACCCGCGAGCCGTTGCCGCAGACGTTGCAGTCGCCACTGGGCAGTGTGTGGAAGTTGTTCGTCTACGCCTGGCTGGTGGACACCGGCGCGCGTGAGCCGGCTTATGAATGCCGGGGCCAGTCGAAGGAAGAGGTTTATTGCTGCACGGCGGGCGGCAGGATCGAGCGTGATCAGGCGTTGGTGAAGTCATGCGGTCTGTATTTCGAACCCGCACGGTTGGGCATCGGCGATGCCGACTGGCGAGCCTATTGGCAGACGCGGCAGGCGCCGCAATGGTTGCTGGATTTGCCTTCGTTGCAACCGGCTACCCGGGTTTCGGTGGCGGAACTGTTGAAGGTGCTGTCGGTACTGCCGGCACAGGAACAAGCCCGGCGTGTGTTGCTCGATGTGGTGCTCAACGCCGCCGATGGCCAGGTCGTCGGCGAACTGGGAAGCCGCCTGCGGGTGAAGACCTGGAGCTGGCTGGCGGATCAGGATGCAACATCGCGACAGGGCGGATTTGCCGGTTGGACGGCGGACGGTACACCGGTCTGGGCCGGCGGGCGTGGTACCAGTCAACGGGTTCTTCGAGATTACGCGCAGGCACTGTCTACGGTGATTCCTGTTGCATGGCCTGTGGATGCAGGGCAGTGCGTAGAGGTCGACCTGTTCTCTCGCTATCCACTTCGGCGCGTGCTGTCAGGGGGCACCGCAGTGACTTCCGGGGCATTGCAGGGTGACTACCGCGTCGAATTCGCCAACGGTAATGCGCTGGATATCCACAGCGACGGTGAACTGTTTCTGCTGAGCGACAAGCTCGTGGCTCGTCTGAATCGCGAAGAGTACGTTGCCCGTGTGCTCCAGCGCGAAGCCAGTACAGAACCGGTCGAAGCCGCCAAAGCCCTGGCCGTGGCCATCCGCACTTACCTGCTGCAAAACGCCACGCGCAGCGGTGACTGCCTGAGCATCGACGACAGCAGCAGTCGTCAGCGGGTCGCACCGCGTCCGGCGTCGTCCGAGTCTCGCGACATCGCCGCCTGGACCAGCGACCTGGTGCTGGCCGGCAGCACCATCACCTACCATTCCGATCAGCCTGGCCCGGACAAACTGTCCTGGCAGCAAGCCGTCGAACAGGCCCGTGCCGGCCAGCGCTACGACGCCATCCTGCTGCACGCCTACCCACGCGCCAGTCTCAGTCGCTGGGACAACCCGGTCGCGTCCTGCGAAGCGTTGCCCGCCGCACAAGAATGGCTGCAGAAACAACGGCGCGGCTGGCGCCAAAAACTTGAAAGCGAAACCGGCTACAACGAAGTCAGCACCTTCGCCGTATGCCGCCTGGCATTCGGCCGCCCCTATGTCGACCGCGAACGTCAGCGTATCTACGTGCGTGGCGCGCGGACACTGCAAGACCGCCTCGACCTGACCCACGAATACCTGCACCTGGCCTTCGAAGCACACCCCAATGGCCAGGATGAAACCTACATCGAAGGGCTCGCCCGCCACCTCTTGCTGGAATAGACCATGAAACTCCGTTATCCACAGGTCTTGCTGTTGCTCTGTTCGCTGGTGGCGTTGCCATCGGTGATGGCGGCTGACAGCGTCAAACTCGACACCCCCGCAGGCGGCTGGCGCACCGGCGCGCCTGAGGGCGAAGGGGAAAACTTCCGGCAGACCGTCAACTACCCGGCCTCATCGGTGAATACCCCGACAGGGCAGGCCAACACGGCTCGCATCAGCGGGCAGATCAAAGCTACAGCCAAGTCCACAGAGCCCGGCCGTCTGATCGTCAACGGGGTCAGCATGCCGCTGAAAATCGACCCGGCGGGGCGCTTCGATCGCCCGTTCTCATTCCCCAACGGCAGCAACAGCGTCGAGGTTCGCAGCCCTGATGGCCAACAACGTCAGCGCACGCAATTTCTCAACAGCAGCGGCGGCGCGACCCCGGCCAAATTGCGCGTTTTGCTGTCCTGGGACAGCGACGGCACCGACCTTGACCTGCACCTGATCACCCCCGACGGCGCGCACATCTGGTACGGTGACCGCGTCGTCCCCAACGGCGCAGCGCTCGACGTCGACGTCACCACCGGCTATGGCCCGGAAATCTTCGCCATGCCTGCGCCGATCAAGGGGCAATATCTGGTGTATGTGAACTACTTCGGTGGCGGCTACAGCAGTGATGAAGAGGGGCAGGAAGACGCGGTGCAAGCGCTGACCACGGCCCAGGTGACGGTGATTACCGAGGAGGGGACGCCGAGCGAGAAGTTGGAGACGTTCCTGGTGCCGATGCGCGCGGTGGGGGAGTTGACGTTGGTGAAGGCGTTCAGCTATCCGTGAGGGGGAAGTGACAGCGCTGCTGAGACAAATGCAGGTTCTGGGCAGTTAACTTTTTTCAGGCATTAAAAAGCCGGCTTGTGGCCGGCTTCTCGGGGACTGGCTTGGATCATTTTTGGTAAACCGCGCCAGCCTTCAAAACGTACACCCGGATCTTGCGTCCGGCTGTGGGACCTGGTGAGAAAGTCATCTGCCAGGCCAGTGCATCTGAGCCGCAGGGCGGGTCGATGCACAAATGTGGGGCGCAGCATACGCAGGTTTGACGGAAATTCCCAGCGGGAAGTGCCGGGCAGAGCCTTTGGCCACCGGGGTGGGTGGCCGATGGGCGTTCTGGAGCGCTTAAAGAAAGGGCACCGTCGGCCGTCGTTTGTTCAGGGTCGACCACCAGAACACCCAGCCCAGCACCCTGATGTTCTGCTCTTCGATCTGTGCGGCCCTGAAGATTTCATCCGGATATTCGGCGCGGTTGTGGCTGCGCAGTCGCAGGGAGTTGCCCGGGAGTCGGTGCAGGTACTTGATGCGCAGCATGCCGTCGTGTTCGATGGCGTAGATCTCGCCATCGACAATTTGGGTCAGGCCACGGTCAATCGCCAGGGTCGAACCGTCTTCAATTTTCTCACCCATGCTATTGCCGCTCATCAGGGTGCAGATGGCGTCGGCGTGGTTGATTTCCAGGGAGTCGAGATGGCTGCGGGGCAGGCGGATGGATTTCTCGGGGTCTTCTATGACATGGGTTTTGTTGGATCCCGGGGCGGTGACAGCTTCTTTGAGGAATGGCAGTTCGACGTCGACAGGCTCTATGACCGTGTAGACACCGCGGATGGTCTGGGCATCGAAGGTGTTGCCGGACTCGTCGAGCAGGCGCAGGTGTTGGGCGTCTTTCGAGCCTTCGCCGGTTTTCAGCCAGTCGCTGCTGACGGAGAGTTTTCTGGCGACTTCTTCCATGCAATGGGCAGGCACACCGCGGGTGTACCAGTTATGTACATTTTGCGGAGCCGTATCCAGGAATTCGGCAAATCCGGTGGTCGTGATGTTCGCTGCTTCGAGGAGCGCTTTGAAGCGTGGGCCGCTAGTGTTCTTTTTCATGAACGCGAGTCTACTGGCGGCTAACAAGGGTTTGAATAAACGCCTCGTTCAAATTTTGCGGGAAATTTACGACCGGATGTAAGACGCTCCAGGGGAATTTTAAACAAGCAAAAACCATGGGAAGGTGTGTTTAAACGTAGTGTTTGGTGTGCTTTTCAGGCACCCACAAAAAACCCCGGATCATCCGGGGTTTTTCTTGCCGCTTGCAGCTAAAAGCCTGCAGCCGGGCTTAGCCTTTGTAGGCAGCAACCGACTTGGTGATCGCTTCGCGGGCGGCGTCTGCGCCGGCCCAGCCTTCGATCTTCACCCATTTGCCTTTTTCGAGATCTTTGTAGTTCGCGAAGAAGTGCTCGATCTGCTGGATCAGCAGCGCTGGCAGGTCGGTGTATTCCTTCACGTCGACGTACAGCTGGGACAGCTTGTCGTGTGGGACTGCGATGACTTTGGCATCGCCGCCGCCGTCGTCGGTCATGTTCAGGATGCCGACCGGACGGGCGCGGATCACCGAACCTGGAGCAACCGGGTAAGGGGTTACGACCAGCACGTCGAGGGGATCACCGTCGTCAGCCAGGGTGTTCGGGATGTAACCGTAGTTGGCCGGGTAGAACATTGGGGTGGCCATGAAACGGTCAACGAACAGGCAATCGCTGTCTTTGTCGATTTCGTATTTGATCGGCGCGTGGTTGGCCGGGATCTCGATCGCGACGTAGATGTCGTTCGGCAGGTCTTTGCCAGCCGGAATCTTGCTGTAGCTCATTGGGCGTTGCCCCCGTTAGTTGACCAAAAACACTTGGCCGGATTGACCAAAAAGTGGCGGCGATTATAGGCATATTCCTGTGTCGACGCCATGGACCAGAAGTCGTATGGCGCTCACTGGTGTGCCTGATAGACAGGGTCATGCGCCTGAAGTTGCTTCAACCTCGCCAGCGGATCCTGGCGATAGAACAGCTTCAACTGCTGGTACACCTGTGGATAAGCCTCGTGCAGCAAATCCGGGGCGCTGAAGAAGTATTCGCTGGTGACGGCGAAGAACTCGGCAGGATTTTCGGCGGCATACGGATCGATGGCGGTTTCGGCATCGGGATTGCGTTCCAGTTGCCGGTCGAGGTCGTCGTAGGCCTCTTGCATGACGTTGGCCCAGTCGCTGACGCGCATGTCGGCATGCAGCGGTGGCAGGCCGTTGGCGACGCCGTTGAGCATGTCGAGCTTGTGCGCCAGTTCGTGGATCACCAGGTTGTAGCCTTCCCAGCCTCCACTGGCCATTACGCCGGGCCAGGCGAGGATGATCGGGCCTTGCTGCCAGGCTTCACCACTGTGCTCACCGTCCCATTCGTGTTCGACACCGCTGGCATCGCGATGGCGCTGGGGGCTGAGGAAGTCGTCTGGGTAGAGGATGATTTCGTGGAAGCCCTGATACCAGTTCAGGTCGCCGAGGTGCAGCAGCGGCAATTGCGCCTGTGCGGCGAGCAGTAGGCGTTGTTCCTGATGCAGTTCGACGCCGGGCAGGGCGCTCAGGTGCTTGTCTTCGAGGAACAGCACGCAGGCTTCGCGCAGCCATTGGTCTTCGGCGGCGCTGATGCCATCGAGAAAACTCAGGTGATGGCGCACCCGTTGCCACATGTCGTCGGCAATCGGGTGCTTTGCCAGGGTGCGCTGGCGACGCCAGGCGCTCAGGGACCACATCGTGTCAGCGCGATTCGGCTTTGGAGTTCGAACCGGCAAGGCGGTTACGCACCATGCCAATGATCATCGGCACCAGCGAGAGCAGGATGATGCCGACTACCAGTAGCGACAGGTTCTTCTTGATGAACGGCACGTTGCCGAAGAAGTAACCGAGCGTCACCAGGCCGCCGACCCATAGGATGGTGCCCAGCACACTGAAAGCAAAGAAGCGCGGATAAGGCATTTTCCCTACGCCGGCGACGAACGGTGCAAAAGTACGGATGATTGGCAGGAAACGCGCCAGGGTCACGGTTTTGCCGCCGTGCTTGTCATAGAAGTCGTGGGTTTGTTGCAGGTAGTCACGACGGAAGATCTTCGAGTCCGGATTGCTGAACAGCTTTTCACCTGCCGTTCGTCCGATGATGTAGTTGGTGCTGTCGCCCAGGATCGCCGCCAGCATCAGCAGGCCGGCGAGCAGTACCGGATCCATGCCGCCACCGGCCGCCACGGCGCCAGCGATGAACAGCAGGGAGTCGCCCGGCAGGAAGGGCATGACCACAAGGCCGGTTTCACAAAAGATCACCATGAACAGAATGGCGTAGATCCATGCCCCGTAGTTGGTTACAAGCATGTCGAGGTAGACGTCGAGATGCAGGACAATGTCGATCGGGTTGAAATCCATGGAAAGCACCTGTGGTGACGGTCCGACTCAGCAGACCTGTGCGGATGACTTCGCGTAAGACTACAGATAGGGGTAGTTTTTCTTACAAGCCGGGAATATCGGGATTATACGAGGCGAGTGGTGAAAATCGCGTCGAGATTGTAGCGGGGAATGTCATGACAGGGCTGATGTTTGATAACGAACAGGCGGGAGCGAGCCTGCTCACGATGCCGTTACTTCGTTGGACCATTGTAATCCAGTCGATGCCATCGCGAGCAGTATGCAGGTGATTCAGAGTTCGTCGCTGATCGGCAGCACGTAGTTCTTGAATTCGGTGTCTTCCTTGAATCCGATGGACTCGTAGGTTTTCTGCGCGACTTCGTTGTTGCTGCTGGTGGAAACACGCATGCGCACGGCATTGGTTTCCTTGGCCATTTTTTTTGCGGTGCGGATCAGGTTGTCGGCCACCAACTGGCGGCGGGCGTCCTCGGCGACATAAATATCGTTGAGGATCCATACACGCTTGAGCGAAAGCGAAGAGAAGCTCGGGTACAACTGGCAGAAACCCATCAGTTTGTTGCTGTCATCATCGGACAGCGCCAGGTAGATCACCGACTCCTTGCGACGCAGGCGTTTCTCGAGGAACGCCCGGGACGAGTCCGGATACGGCAGGGAACCATAAAACTCGCGATATTTGACGAACAAGGGGGTCAGCAGGTCCAGGTGTTCGAGGGTCGCTTGAATAATCCGCATGGTAGGTCTCGTCTTCAAGTGGCTGTCTTACGTCTCTGACGGCGATGGGAAACCCTTGGCGGCCGCGCAACGATCCTGCCTGAAACTGGTACGAATGTGCAATGCGCAAGCGATTCAGGCATTCGGCGGTCCGAGCAGGAAATTTCCTTTCATGTCGCCTCCCGTGTCCGAGTCCAGTGTCTGAACCTGCGCTTCGTCCTTCAGATTGACCCCTGACAACTGCCGCCGGCAGGCTTCGCGCATCAAATACAGCAAACGGTGTGCCGCCATGCCGTAGCTCAGGCCTTCGAGCCGGACATTGGAGATGCAATTACGGTAGGCATCGGTAAGGCCGATCTTGGGATTGTAGGTGAAATATAATCCCAGGCTGTCCGGGGAGCTGAGACCAGGGCGCTCGCCGATGAGGATCACGGTCATTTTTGCGCCAAGCAATTCACCGATCTCATCGGCGACGGCCACCCGGCCCTGTTCTACGAGTACGACTGGCGCAACAGTCCAGCTGTCGCCGTTCATTTGCTCTTCGAAGCGCGCCAGAAACGGCAGGGTATGGCGATGAACGGCCAATGCCGACAGGCCGTCGGCGACCACGATCACCAGGTCCACGCCTCCCGGATGAGCCGCCGCGTAATCACGCAGGGCCTGCGCCGAGGTATCACTGAGTTTTCGCCCCAGGTCGGGGCGTTGCAGGTACGTGTTGCGATCCGTCGCCGCACTGTGCAGCAAAAGGCACTCGCGATCACGTTCGGCCAATTGCGCGCTGAGGGAGGCATGGTCAAACGGCAAGTGCACCGCATCCCGCGCTTGAGCGTGGGCGTATTGGAAGTCCAGTTGTGCGCGGGTGGGAATGCTGGTGCCGGTGCGGCCCAGGGCAATTCGCGCCGGCGTCAGGCGTCGTAGCTCCAGCCAAGGGTTGTGTGGATCGAAGGGTAATTTATCCATGTCAATGCTCATCCCAGTTGCGCCAAGGCCTGCCGGAAGGCTGGCGGCAGGCTGTCGCCGAAGAGAACCCTGCCATCGGCTTGAGTGAAGATGCCCATTCTCGCCAGCCACTGTTCGAATTCCGGTGCGGGCTTCAACCCCAGGGTCTGCCGGGCGTAAAGCGCATCGTGGAACGAAGTGGTCTGGTAGTTGAGCATGATGTCGTCGGAGCCGGGGATGCCCATGATGAAGTTGATCCCGGCGACGCCCAGCAGGGTCAGCAGGGTGTCCATGTCGTCCTGGTCGGCTTCGGCGTGGTTGGTGTAGCAGATGTCGCAACCCATGGGCACACCGAGCAATTTGCCGCAGAAGTGGTCTTCGAGCCCGGCGCGGATGATCTGTTTGCCGTTGTACAGGTATTCCGGGCCGATGAAGCCGACGACGGTGTTCACCAGAAACGGTTTGAAATGCCGCGCCACGGCGTAGGCGCGGGTTTCGCAGGTTTGCTGATCGACGCCGTGATGGGCGTTGGCCGACAGGGCACTGCCCTGGCCGGTTTCGAAGTACATCAGGTTCTGGCCCAGCGTGCCGCGATTGAGGCTCAAACCTGCGTCGTAACCTTCCTGCAATATATTGAGGTTGATGCCGAAACTGGCGTTGGCCGCTTCGGTGCCGGCGATCGACTGGAACACCAGGTCCAATGGGACGCCGCGATTGATCGCTTCGATCGACGTGGTGACATGGGTCAGCACGCACGCCTGGGTCGGGATTTCGTAGCGCTGGATGATCGCGTCGAGCATTTCCAGCATGGCGCAAATCGAGGCGATGCTGTCGGTGGCCGGGTTGATGCCGATCATGGCATCGCCGTTGCCGTGCAGCAGGCCGTCGAGAATGCTTGCGGCGATACCGGCCGGTTCGTCGGTGGGGTGGTTCGGTTGCAGGCGCGTGGACAGTCGCCCACGCAGGCCGAGGGTGCCGCGGAATTTCGTGACCACACGGATTTTCTGCGCCACCAGCACCAGATCCTGCACGCGCATGATCTTCGACACGGCGGCAACCATTTCCGGGGTCAGGCCGGGGGCGAGGGCGCGCAGAACCTGCTCGTCGGCGGCATCGCTGAGCAGCCAATCGCGAAAGCCGCCGACGGTAAGGTGGCTGATGACCGCGAAGGCTTGTTTGTCGTGGGTGTCGATGATCAGGCGGGTGACTTCATCGGACTCATAGGGAATCAAAACATCTTGCAGGAAGTGGGATAGCGGAATGTCGGCCAAAGTCATCTGTGCCGCGACGCGCTCGCCGTCATTGAGGGCCGCGACGCCGGCCAGAAAATCCCCGGAGCGCGCCGGGCTGGCCTTGGCCATCACATCCTTGAGGCTGTCGAAGCGATAGGTCTGGGCGCCGACGGAATGGGCGAATGCGGCCATGGGGCGGAGTCCTCCAATAATTACTGCGATCTGCTTTTCCTGTGGGAGCGGGCTTGCTCGCGAATGCGGTGTGTCATTCAAAATAAATGTCGACTGACACGATGCCTTCGCGAGCAAGCCCGCTCCCACATGGGAACTGCGTGCACTTCAATATGGCCGGCACCGGGCAGTGAGCCCGGTGCCGGTGCAT
Organism: Pseudomonas sp. BF-R-30; assembly: GCF_019956175.1. NCBI lineage: Bacteria > Pseudomonadati > Pseudomonadota > Gammaproteobacteria > Pseudomonadales > Pseudomonadaceae > Pseudomonas > Pseudomonas sp. BF-R-30. The sequence continues at coordinate 99,878 of NZ_JAHBDE010000004.1, forward strand.
TCAGATACCTTCGAGCATAGCGTCTGCCGGTGCCTCGGAACGTTGCTTGGCAGTCAACTGGAAGTACAGGTACCCGGCAACCATAAAGCCGAGGAAAACCAGGCCGATCAAGGTGTTGAACCAGGCCATCGCCACCAGGCACACCACCGCCAGGAACAGCGCGATCCCCGGCACGATCGGATAGCCCGGCGCGCGGAAGGTGCGCTCCAGGTTCGGTTCGGTCTTACGCAGCTTGAACAGGCTCAGCATACTGATGATGTACATCACGATGGCGCCGAATACCGACATGGTGATCATCGCAGCCGTCAGGCTCATGCCTTGCAGGTTGACCAGACCGTCGCTGTAGATCGCCGCGATGCCTATCACGCCGCCGGCCAGAATCGCCCGATGTGGTGTCTGGAAGCGCGAGAGTTTGGCCAGTCCCTTGGGCAGGTAACCGGCGCGAGCCAGGGCGAAAAACTGCCGGGAATAGCCAAGAATGATCCCGTGGAAACTTGCCACCAGACCGAACAGACCGATCCATACCAGCATGTGCATCCAGGTCGAATTATCGCCGACCACGGCTTTCATCGCCTGGGGCAGCGGATCGTTGATGTTCGACAGTTGACGCCAGTCGCCGACGCCGCCGGCCATCACCATCACGCCGATGGCCAGGAACACCAGGGTCAGAATGCCGCTGACATAGGCTCTGGGGATCGTGCGTTTCGGGTCCTTGGCTTCCTCGGCGGCCATGGCCGCGCCTTCGATGGCGAGGAAGAACCAGATCGCAAAGGGGATCGCCGCAAAAATCCCGGGAATCGAGCCCATCGTGAACTCGTTCGAACCCGACCAGCCATTGAGCACGAAGTTGCTGAAGCTGAAGCCCGGGGCGACCACGCCCATGAATACCAGCAACTCAGCGACCGCCAGCACGGTGACCACCAACTCGAAGGTGGCCGCGATGCTGACACCGAGGATGTTCAGGCCCATGAACACGAAATAGGCGCCAACGGCGGCGATCTTCGGGTCCAGTTCCGGGTATTGCACGTTGAGGTAGGCGCCGATGGCCATGGCGATGGCCGGTGGCGCAAAGACGAACTCGATCAGGGTGGCGATGCCGGCGATCAACCCGCCTTTCTCACCAAAGGCCCGGCGGCTGTAGGCAAACGGCCCGCCAGCGTGGGGAATCGCCGTCGTCAGTTCGGTGAAGCTGAAGATGAAGCAGGTGTACATCGTCGCCACCATCAACGCGGTGACGAGAAAACCCAGTGTGCCTGCGGTGCCCCAGCCGTAACTCCAGCCGAAGTACTCGCCGGAAATCACCAGGCCGACGGCAATGCCCCATAAATGCAGGGTGCCGAGTGTGGGTTTGAGCTGTGTGGAAGAAATAGTCATAAGTCCTCTCTAATTTTTATTGTTCGATCTTTTGGACTTTCGGGTGCGACGGGTTGGGTGCAATTCCTGAATGACGGGTACGCAAGGCCCGTGCCAGAGCGGCCAGCCTTTTGTGTTGTGTCATTTAAGTCGCTATCGCGAGCAAGCTCGCTCCCACAGGGTTCTGTGTCAGGTCTCAACAGCTGGATTCACCACAAAAACCTGTGGGAGCGGGCTTGCTCGCGAAGGCGGTAGAAAGGGCGACACAGAGTTACCTGTGTCGCCCCCGGTTTTAGAAGAAGCCCAGCGGATTGATGTCGTAGCTCACCAGCAGGTTTTTGGTCTGCTGATAGTGGTCGAGCATCATCTTGTGGGTTTCACGACCGACGCCGGACTTCTTGTACCCGCCGAACGCGGCGTGCGCCGGGTACAGGTGGTAGCAGTTGGTCCACACCCGACCGGCCTTGATGGCGCGGCCCATGCGGTAGGCGCGGTTGATGTCGCGGGTCCAGAGGCCGGCGCCCAGGCCGAACTCGGTGTCGTTGGCGATGGCCAGGGCTTCGGCTTCGTCTTTGAAGGTGGTGATGCTCACCACCGGGCCGAAGATTTCTTCCTGGAACACGCGCATTTTGTTGGTGCCCTTGAGCAGCGTCGGCTGGATGTAGTATCCGCTCGCCAGGTTGCCCTCGAGTTTTTCCACCTTGCCGCCGGTCAGCAACTCGGCGCCTTCGCCCTTGGCGATTTCCAGGTACGAAAGGATTTTGTCGAATTGCTGTTCGGACGCCTGGGCGCCGACCATGGTGTCGGTGTCCAGCGGGTCGCCACGTTTGATTTGCAGGACTTTTTTCATCACGACGGCCATGAACTCGTCGTAGATCGACTCTTGCACCAGCGCCCGGGAAGGGCAGGTGCAGACTTCGCCCTGGTTGAAGAATGCCAGCACCAGGCCTTCGGCGGCCTTCTCGATGAAGGATGGTTCGGCTTTCATGATGTCTTCGAAGAAGATGTTCGGCGACTTGCCACCCAGCTCCACGGTGGACGGAATGATGTTTTCGGCCGCGCATTTCATGATGTGCGAGCCGACCGGGGTCGAGCCGGTGAAGGCAATCTTGGCGATGCGTTTGCTGGTGGCCAGGGCTTCGCCGGCTTCTTTGCCGAAGCCTTGCACGATGTTCAGCACGCCCGGCGGCAGCAGGTCGCCGATCAGTTCGACCAGCACGGTGATGCCCAGCGGGGTTTGCTCGGCGGGTTTGAGCACCACGCAGTTGCCGGCAGCCAGCGCCGGGGCGAGTTTCCAGGCGGCCATCAGGATCGGGAAGTTCCACGGAATGATCTGCCCGACCACGCCAAGCGGTTCATGAATGTGATAGGCCACGGTGTTGCCATCGATTTCGGCGGCGCTGCCTTCCTGGGCGCGGATGCAACCGGCGAAGTAGCGGAAGTGGTCGGCGGCCAGAGGGATGTCGGCGTTGAGGGTTTCGCGAACGGCTTTGCCGTTGTCCCAGGATTCGGTGATCGCCAGCAGTTCGAGGTTCTGTTCGATGCGGTCGGCGATTTTCAGCAGCACCAGCGAACGTGCCTGGGCGGACGTGGCGCCCCAGGCATCGGCCGCCGCGTGGGCAGCGTCCAGGGCCTTGTCGATGTCTTCGGCCGTGGAGCGGGGGAATTCGGCAATCGGTTGGCCATTCACTGGCGAGGTATTGGTGAAGTACTGACCTTTGACAGGCGCGACGAACTCGCCGCCGATGTAGTTACCGTATTTGGCTTTGAACGAAACGATAGCGCCTTCAGTACCGGGGTGAGCGTAACGCATGGTGGTCTCTCCTTGCTTTTGTGCTTATAGGGAGTCGCGCATGTGCGCTTGCTTTAAGCGTAGAGCAAGGGGCGGGCCAGTGCCTTGCATGTCAGGTAAATCAAGGCCTTGCGAGGTTTTTGTCGGACGGGCGGGTACCGCCTGTGACGCTTTCGGTACAGCCTGGGTGACACTTTGTACCCTTTGTGGCACAGCTTGTGACCAGCCGGTCTTGCAGGCATTGCAATGCGGGCCGGGCTGGAGGATGCTCGGCATCACCTCATGCACGGGTCGCCGAGCCCCGGGGAGAATAATAAGAAATGCAAGACAACCATTTGAGTCGCCATGCCCAGCAAGTATTGACGGTGACCCAGGGCAAGACCCACCTGCACGGTCCGGGTAGCGATCCGTCCATCGCCCGTTCCTGGCTGCGCTGCCTTGAGGACTATCACCTCGATCCGGCCCTGAGCATCGCGCCGACGGTGCTGGAACATGGTCGTGTCCTGGAAAGCCGCGAGCGCTTGCAGCAAGTGCTGCACATCGCCGGCAATGAAATGACCAGCCTGCATCAACAGCTCTCCGGCGCCGGCCATGCAGTGCTGCTGACCGACGCCCGCGGCGTGATCCTCAACTGCGTCACCGCGCCCGCCGAACGCCAGATCTTCGAGCGCGCCGGCCTTTGGCTCGGGGCCGACTGGAGCGAGGCCTGCGAAGGCACTAACGGTATCGGCACCTGTCTGGTGGAGCGTCAGTCGCTGACCATCCATCAGGACGAACACTTTCGCGGCCGCCACACCGGCCTGACCTGCTCGGCGAGCCCGGTGTTCGATCCCCATGGCGAATTGCTGGCGGTGCTCGACGTGTCGTCGGCGCGGCGCGATGTGTCGCGGCAAAGCCAGTTCCACACCATGGCACTGGTCAACCTGTCGGCGAAGATGATCGAGAGCTGCTACTTCCTGCGCTGCTTCGACAACCAATGGTTGTTGCGTTTTCACTTGCAAGCCGAGTCCGTCGGTCTGTTCAGCGAAGGGCTGCTGGCGTTCGACGGGGAAGGGCGCATTTGCGCGGTCAACCAGAGTGCGCTGAACCTGCTGGGACATATTCGCGGCGGCTTGCTGGGTAAGCCGGTGGAGGCGTTTTTCGATTGCTCGCTCGATGAGTTGCTCGGTTGCGCGAGCACCAATGCCGCCGCCAGTTGGCCGTTGCGCACCCGTGATGGTCGCAAGCTGTTTGCGGTATTGCGCGGTGAGGCACGGCGGCCGCTGCCAACTCCGTTGGTGCCAGCGGCCAAGGTTGCACAAGCACCGCGCCTGTCGGGCATTTGCCTGGATGACGCAACGTTGCAGGCGGACTTCCGCAAAGCCTTGCGCGTCTACGAGCGCGACGTACCGCTGCTGATCAACGGTGAAACCGGGTCCGGCAAGGAGGCCTTTGCCAAAGCGGTGCACCACGCCAGCCAGCGGGCGGAGAAAGCCTTTGTCGCCCTCAATTGCGCAGCCATTCCCGAAAGCCTGATCGAAAGCGAGTTGTTCGGATATCGCGGCGGCAGCTTTACCGGTGCACGCAAGGAGGGTATGCGCGGCAAGTTGCAACAGGCCGATGGCGGGACCTTGTTCCTCGATGAAATCGGTGACATGCCACTGGCCTTGCAGACGCGTTTGCTGAGGGTGCTCGAAGACCGACAAGTGGTACCGATCGGCGGCGAGCCGGAATCGGTGAATGTGCGGATCATCAGTGCCACTCACCGTAAGTTGCTGGATCGTGTGCAGGACGGCAGCTTCCGTGAGGATTTGTATTACCGGCTCAACGGGCTGGAAGTCGCGTTGCCGGCCTTGCGTGATCGTAGCGACAAATCCCGGTTGCTCGACTTTTTGCTGGCCGAGGAGGCGGGCGGAGAAACCGTATTGATCGACGGGCCGGCGCGGGAGGCCTTATTGGGGTTCGCCTGGCCGGGTAACGTGCGGCAGTTGCGTAATGTGCTGCGTACGTTGGCAGCACTGTGTGAGGACGGGCGGATCGGCCTGGAGGATTTGCCGGCGATGATTCGCCAGGCGCGGCCGGTAGTGTCGACGATTGAAGAAGCTTCGGAGCATCCGCTGGAAGATGCCGAGCGGCTGGCGCTACTCACGGCGCTGGAGCAGACGCGCTGGCATATGACGCACACAGCGGAGCAGCTGGGGGTCAGTCGCAATACCCTCTATCGGAAGCTGCGTAAACACGGTATCGCCCGGTAATCCGTGTCGCGGCCACTCGCGAGCAAGCCCGCTCCCACAGGGTACACGCGGTCCCTGTGGGAGAGGGCTTGCTCGCGAAGGCGCCCTCAACTCTGAAACATCAGGTGCGATTTTCCCCTCCCTAAGCTAACCTGCGGCCATGTTTTACGAGGTCGACTATGCACATTCATATTCTTGGTGTCTGCGGCACTTTCATGGGGTCAATGGCGGTTCTGGCCAAAGAGCTGGGCCATCACGTGACGGGCTCCGATGCCAACGTCTATCCGCCGATGAGCACTCAACTGGAAGCCCAGGGTATTGAATTGACCCAAGGCTACGACCCGGCGCAACTCGATCCGGCCCCTGATCTGGTGGTGATCGGCAACGCCATGTCCCGGGGCAACCCGGCTGTGGAGTATGTGCTGAACAAAGGCCTGCCCTACGTCTCCGGCCCACAATGGCTGGCCGATCACGTGCTGCAAGGTCGCTGGGTACTGGCGGTTGCCGGTACGCACGGCAAGACCACCACCAGCAGCATGCTGGCCTGGGTGCTGGAACACGCGGGCATGAGTCCGGGCTTCCTGATCGGTGGCGTGCCGCAGAATTTCTCGGTGTCGGCGCGCCTGGGTGGCACGCCGTTCTTCGTCATCGAAGCCGACGAATACGACAGCGCCTTTTTCGACAAACGCTCCAAGTTCGTGCACTACCGCCCGCGCACGGCAATCCTGAACAATCTCGAATTCGATCACGCGGACATCTTCCCGGACCTGCCGGCCATCGAGCGGCAGTTCCATCACTTGGTGCGGACCATTCCGAGCGAAGGCCTGGTGATTCATCCGACCACTGAGCCGGCGCTGCAGCGTGTCATCGAGATGGGCTGCTGGACTCCGGTGCAGACCACGGGTGCCGGCGGCCAGTGGCAGGTCAAGTTGCTCAGCGAAGACGGCTCGGTCTTCGAAGTGATGTTTGAAGGTGTTTCCCAAGGCGTGGTCGAGTGGGACATGACCGGTCAGCACAACGTCGCCAACGCACTGGCTACCCTGGCCGCGGCGCGCCACGTCGGCGTCGTGCCGTCCATGGGTATCGCCGCGTTGAGCGCCTTCAAAAGCGTGAAGCGCCGGATGGAAAAAGTCGCGGAAGTGGGTGGCGTCACCATTTATGACGACTTCGCTCACCACCCGACCGCCATTGCCACCACGCTGGATGGCCTGCGCAAACGCATCGGCGATGCGCCGTTGATCGCGATCATCGAGCCGCGTTCCAACTCCATGAAGCTTGGCGCGCACCGCGACGGATTGCCGGAAAGCGTGGTCGATGCCGATCAGGTGATCTGGTACGCCCCGGCCAACCTCGGCTGGGACCTGGCGGCCACGGCGGCGCTGTGCACCGTGCCGTCGATTGTCAGCGACTCCCTGGAAGGCATCATCGAACGCGTGAAGAGTCAGGCGCAACCAGGCACTCACGTGGTGATCATGAGCAACGGCGGCTTCGGCGGCCTGCACGGTAAACTCGCCGAGGCGCTAAAATGAACAACGGCCCGGACCGCATCACCCTGGCGATGACCGGCGCTTCCGGTGCTCAGTACGGTTTGCGCCTGCTCGACTGCCTGGTGCGGGAAGATCGTGAAGTGCACTTCCTGATTTCCAAGGCAGCGCAATTGGTGATGGCCACCGAAACCGACGTCACGCTGCCGGCCAAGCCGCAGATGATGCAGGCGTTCCTCACCGAATACACGGGGGCTGCCGCCGGGCAGATTCGCGTGTATGGCAAGGAAGACTGGATGTCGCCGGTGGCTTCGGGCTCCGGTTCGCCGGCGGCGATGGTGGTGGTGCCGTGTTCCACCGGCACTCTGTCGGCTATTGCCACCGGTGCCTGCAACAACCTGATCGAGCGTGCCGCCGACGTGACGCTTAAAGAACGTCGGCAGTTGATCCTGGTACCCCGTGAAGCGCCGTATTCAAGCATCCATCTGGAGAACATGCTCAAGTTGTCGAACATGGGCGTGACGATTCTGCCGGCATCGCCGGGCTTCTATCATCAACCGCAAACCATCGATGACCTGATCGACTTTGTCGTGGCGCGGATCCTTAACGTGCTCAATATTCCTCAGGACATGTTGCCGCGCTGGGGCGAGCATCATCTGACCAGCGATGAATAAGCTACTGGTGATGTTGCTGGCGCTGCAATTGGCCGGGTGCGCCACGGCGCGCACCCTCGATGCGGCCAAGCCGGGGGCGCCGGTGGTGTACGCCGGGACTCGCCTGGATTTGTACGCAATGAACGGTGGGTGCTGTGCGATGGACCGATTCGGCGCCGAAGCACCGAGCTATCCGGGCGTTGATCTGCCGGCCAGTGCGTTGCTCGACACGCTGCTGTTGCCGCTGTCGTTGCTGACGGTGATGGGGGTGAGTTTTCAGGCGACGGGTGGATTGTAGGTATAGCGCTTTTGTGGCGAGGGGGCTTGCCCCCGTTGGGCTGCGAAGCAGCCCCAAAACCGGCCATCTCAATTTTTCTGATACATCGCGAGTTCCATATTTACGACTGCTACGCAGCCGAACGGGGCGGTGCGGTGTTTCGACAAGCCCCCTCGCCACAGGTTCGCGGTTTACTTGCCCAACTTCCTCAGCTCATCCGACTCGACAATTCTGATCCCGTCCTGCTCTTCCAGTGCCAGGCGCCACATCGCACGAGCCAGTTGGCAGGCTTCGATACCATGGTATTTACCAGGGATCAGCCGAGATAACGGGCCGGCGACTTTCTCGCCCAGTCGCGGCTCGGTGCGATCACCCAGCAACAGCGAAGGGCGGCAGATGGTCAGCTGCGGCCAGTCCTGCGCGCGCAGTGCGTACTCCATCTCGCCTTTGACCCGGTTGTAGAGAATCGAGGATCTGCGATCGGCTCCCAGAGCACTGATCACGATCAGGTGCCGTGCGCCCATCTCCCGTGCGCGTTTGGCAAAGGCCACGACCATGTCCAGGTCCACCGCGCGGAACGCCTGTTCCGAGCCTGCCTGTTTGATGGTGGTGCCCAGGCAACAGTAGGCGATGTCGACACGGCCGTTCAGCTGCGGCAGAAACTCCGCCGGGTCGCCGACGGGGTTTTCAAGGTGCGGGTGCTCGGCCAATGGCCTGCGTGAGGGGGCCAATACCCGTGTAATCGTCGGCTCGTTAAGCAGGCGATCAAGCAGATGTTCACCGGTCAGGCCGGTGGCTCCGGCAAGCAATACGTGCTGAGGCGTCAAGTACATAGTGTTTCTCCCTTGATACTATTCAGCTTAGTTGCTGTTTGCATCCTTGCTTTCGATGGACGCACTTTGCAGCGCTTTTCGTGCCTGCTGTTTGCGCAGGAGTTGCCAATGCGAGAGGACGGTTTTCGGTGCCCAGATCTGTGGTTCGGACGCTTCGAAACCGTCCGCCAGCTCACGTTCGGCGACAGTGGCCTTGGCCAGTTTGAAGGCTTGTTCCAGGTCATCGGTCTGGTTCAGGGCCCGGGCGAACAGGGCATCTCCGAAATAAGTGAAGTTGGCTTCCTCCGAACAACCGAAGGACACTCGGTCGGCCCGCGAGGCCGTCATGATCAGGGTCCGCTCATCCTTGAGGGCGGGAATGAAACCGCCGGAGTAGCAGGACGAAATCACGATGATCTTGTCGCGGTTTTTCAGGGGGGCGAGAACAGCGGCCAATTCGTCGGCTGGCAGATCGGCCAATTCCATGCGTGGCTGGTCAAGCACCAGTTCGTGTTCGCTGGTGCCGTGGCTGGTCAGGTAGATGAAAATCAGGTCCTCCGGACCGCTGCGTTCGGCCAGCGTCAGGGCAGCCCGGCGCAGGTTTTCCCGGGTAGCCATCGGGCGGTCGGCGAGGTGGTCACGATGGTTCACCAGGCGGATCTGGCCAAGGGTGCCAAAACGGGTGGTGAGCATGTTGGCGACGTAGTCGGATTCGCGCAGAAACACGCTTTGCTTGCCATCACCCCCCAGGCTCAACGAATACAGCTCCACCGCCGGCGTCGAGTGTGGAACGTTGGCCAGCGCTGCGTCGAGCAGGCGGCCCTGGGCCAGCAGGCCGAGCTCCAGGGTGTCGGGCAATAATTTGCCCTCGGTGTCGCGTACGCGCTGGCCGTTGATCCAGGTGCCGCTGAGCACGGTGCCATCGGTCAACACCAATGTGCCGCGCCCTTGGTAACTGTCGTTGTCGAACTGGCCGGTGTAAAAGCTGCCGTCGGACAGGTTCAGGCGGCCCTGGCCGGAAAAACGCCAGTCATTGAACTGGCCGATGTAGTGGCTGCCGTCAGTGCCGATCAACTCGCCCTTGCCGTTCAGCGAGCCTTCCTTGAACTGTCCCAGCCAGACATCGCCGTCGGCGTTTTCGTAGCGGCCTTTGCCGTGCAGTTGATTGTTCTTGAAGCTGCCGACATAGATGTCGCCGTCGGCGCTGTTGAAAGTCCCGTTGCCTTCCAGCTGACCGTCGACGAAGTGCCCGGTGAACTGATTGCCGTTGCCGTCGCCGCGCTGGCCTTCGCCATTGGGTTTGCCGTGGGCGAACTGGCCCTGATAGGAGCTGCCGTCTTCGAGTTCGAGGCGACCCAGGCCGGCGTATTGATCGGCCTTGAACTCTCCACGATAGCTCATGCCGTTTTCTTTGAGGGTGCCTTCGCCGTTGCGCCGGCCGGCCTTGAAGCCGCCGCTGTAGCTGCTGGCGTTGGTGGTCAATGCCCCCTGGCCGTCGAACAGTCCCTGATTGAACTGACCGCGATAGACTTCGCCATTGCTGCCATGCCATTCGCCCTGGCCCTGCCACTGGCCCTTGTCGAATTCGCCGGCGTACCAGCTGCCGTTCGGGTAGTCGATACGCCCCTTGCCTTGCAGCAAGCCATTGACCAGGTCACCGCGATAGCGTCCGCCGTCCGGCAGGCGGGCGTCAGGAGGAAATGGCGATTCGCCGTCGCCGCAAGCGGTGAGCATCAAGGTCAAGGCAAGGAGTGCAAGTGGGCGCATAGCGGATTCCGGGCAATTAGGCGAGGGAGTATGCCGCAGCTATGTGTCCTTAATATAGGGTGAGGTTCCGCGTGAGGGCGCGAAACAGCATGAGCTGCTTCGCATCCGGCAAGGTTTATACGAAGCACAGAGACAGGGGTTCGGCGATGTACGCCGGTTTGTCCGAACCTTCGATTTCCAGGGTGGTGGTGGCCTTGAGCAGCCATTGGCCGGGTTTCTTCTCGATGACTTCGGTCAGGTCGACTTTCAGGCGCACTTTCGAATTGACCTTGACCGGCTGGATGAAACGCACGCTGTCGAGTCCGTAGTTGACCACCATCTTCAAGCCTTCGGGCATGACGAGGATGTCTTCCATCAGTTTCGGGATCAGCGACAACGACAGGAAGCCGTGAGCGATGGTGCTGCCAAATGGCGTTTGCGCGGCCTTGACCGGGTCGACGTGGATGAACTGAAAATCCCCTGTGGCTTCGGCGAACAGGTTGATGCGGTCCTGATCGATAGTGAGCCATTCGGAACGTCCAAGTTCCTTGCCGACATAATCTTTGAGCTCCGCAACTGGAACATAGGGCATTGAGACTCTCCTTGGGTTCATCGGTTTTATAGTTTTGGCTTGCGGGGATCTGACCTCCCGGCTTACTACTTTAGATCAACATGGCCAAACGCAGCGGTCAACTGACAATGCTTTTGGCGAATGCCGGTCTATAGCGCGAGCATGCTTATAATGCCCGGCCAATGCGGGTGACGGATTTTGCGGGAGAACTTTGATGTTGTTACGGGGCCTGACGTGGCTGGTGCTGTTCCAATTGCTCGGCACTGCGCTCAATCATTTGTTCTTGCCGGTGCTGCCGGGGCCGATTGTGGGGTTGCTGCTGTTGCTGGTGTACCTCATCTGTCGCGGGCAGGTTGGCGAGCCGCTGAACCTGGCGGCCAGTAGCCTGTTGCGTTACCTGCCCCTGTTGCTGGTGCCGCCGGCTGTGGGCGTGATGGTCTACGCCGCTGACATCGCGGCGGATTTCTGGGCCATTGTCGGTGCGCTGGTATTGTCGCTGCTGCTTTCCATGGCCTTCGCCGGGGTGCTGATGCATCGTATGGTCAAGGGGCACGCTCACTCCGAGGACAGCCAATGATCTTCGACTGGCACGGCGCCTGGACGTCGGTGATTCATCATCCCCTGTTTGGTATCGGCATTACTCTTGGCGCCTATCAACTCGTCCTGGCGGCATTCGAGAAAACCCGCTGGATCTTTTTGCAGCCGGTGTTGGTTTCCATGTTGTTGGTGATCGGCGTGCTGGTGGGCTGCGGCCTGACCTATGCCGAGTACCGCAAGAGCACCGAGATTCTCAGCATCCTGCTCGGCCCGGCCACTGTCGCGCTGGCGGTGCCGCTTTATCTCAACCTGCGACGGATTCGGCAGTTGTTCTGGCCGATATTTACTACGCTGGTGATAGGCGGGGTGGTGGCCACGGGGATGGGCGTGTTGCTGGGCTGGTCGTTCGGTGCCGAGCACATGATCCTGATGACCATGGCGCCGAAATCGGTGACTTCGCCTATCGCTATGTTGGTGGCCGAGCAGATCGGTGGTGTCGCGGCGCTGGCAGCAGTGTTCGTCTTGATTACGGGTGTGATCGGCGCGATTTTCGGCCCGGCGTTGTTGACCCGGCTGGGTGTGCATAGCCCGGAAGCCAGGGGTATGGCACTGGGCATGACGGCCCACGCGGTCGGCACTGCAGTGGCGATGCAGGAAAGTGAAGAGTGCGGCGCCTTCGCGGCGCTGGCGATGAGCCTGATGGGTGTGGCCACGGCGGTGCTCCTGCCGTTGGCGGTGTCGATGGTGGTGTAAGGAAATGTCTATGAGTCTGCCGCTTTTTCCGCTCAATACAGTGCTGTTTCCAGGCTGCATCCTCGACTTGCAGATCTTCGAGGCGCGCTATCTGGACATGATCGGCCGCTGCATGAAGCAGGGCGGCGGGTTCGGCGTGGTGTGCATCCTCGAGGGTGAGGAAGTCGGGATCGCCCCGGCGGGTTACGCCTTGGTCGGGTGTGAGGCGCTGATCACCGATTTCAAGCAACAGGACAACGGCCTGCTGGGGATTCGGGTTCAGGGCGGACGGCGTTTCCATGTATTACGAACGGAAGTCCAGCGCGATCAGTTGACCGTCGCCGAGGTCGAGTGGCTGGAAGACGAACCCGAGCAACCCTTGCAGGACGAAGATGCCGACCTGGTTGCGTTGCTCAAGGCCTTGGCTGAGCACCCGATGGTCGAAGCGTTGAACATGGGTACTGAGGCGACCGGGCAACAATCACTGGCCAATCAATTGGCGTACCTGTTGCCTTTCGCGGAACTGGACAAGATTGATCTGCTGCAACTTGATGATCCGCAGCAACGACTGGATGCGATTCAGGCGTTGCTGGATGAGTTGCAGGGGGAGTTGTTTGCCTGAGTGATTTTGGCGAACTTCCGATGGCTTGGCTGTATGTTGTTTTTAATGGCATTGTTTTTGAAGTTTATTGTAGGTTCGCTGGCTGAGTCTGTATTTATTTCTAATAACTAAAAGTGATGGCTTGTATTGAGTGTTCACGCAGTGGCGATTATATTTTCTGCGTCTGCATGAGGCGGGCGTTACATATATAAGGAGCTGTTATTATGAAAAATTTTACTGGTGCTGAGCGTGCTTTGTGGGAGTTGTGTTTTTCTCGAATCATGGTCAACTATGTTTCTGCGCAATCACCGCAGGGCGAAGTTCAGTTTGCCGCGGACTCTGCATTCAATGCGGCCAATGCGTTGATCCTGGTGCGCCGTTCGGGCCTGAATGGTGATCGTGATAATTATGAGCAGCGGCTTTGGGATAGTTATGTAGGGGACGCTATGATCAAGTTTTCGACAGAGGTTCGTTGGAAACTTGAAGACTATGTTGTCATTGCCGGCCGCGTTGCCAAAAATGCCGACACAGCCGTTGCGAAGTATCGCGGCACGGAAGGTTCGGAACTGCCAAGCTTTCCATTCGGGAGCTAAGTCGTAATATGGTTTTCTGGTAGTTGATGGTAAAGCGATTCCTTGAATGACGTGTTGTGGGCTGATGTTCCATTTGCGTCAAGGGACGAATGCAGGCTTCAAAAACTCCATAACACCCTGTGGGAGCAAGCTTGCCCGCGAAGAGGCTCTTTCGGTCGATACTGATATCGCCTGACTCTCCGCCTTCGCGGGCAAGCCCCCCCCCCATACACAGGATTCGTTTTTACTTCAGGTCCGACTCAGTCAGCTCAACACAAAGTAATCGCGATCTTCGAACGGGCTAGTTCGACCTGCTGCAACTCGATGATCCGCAGCAGCGACGGAATGCGATTCAGGCGTTACTGGATGAGTTGCAGGGGGAGTTGTTTACCTGAGCAGCATTTGGCAAACATTGCACACGATTGCCAGCATTGCTGGGTGCCGGTGTTTTGATTAATTTGGGATTGCCCGCATGAAGCGGGTTACTTCAAAATATCAAAAGGATTTCAATGATGACTATTTTCTCCAATGAGCGCGCGGCATGGGAAGCGGCCGCTGTAGGTTACATGCTCAAACATGCAAGTATGGGGCAATCCTTCGAGGATACTGCAATTGCAGCAGGCCGGCTCGCTGATGCACTGATTCTGGAAATGCGTAAACGTCAACGTGCCTGATTACAATTAGCTGAACGCGTTCAAAAAGAACCCCGTCATATTGGTCGGGGTTCTTTTTTTATGAGCGGTCGAGATAAATCTGCACTCTTTTTAGTAGGCATATCGCAACATCGTATGGGGCAAATGCCGCAATACGAAGAAGCCGAACAGGGCCACCAACGCCGGTAGCAGCAGCCACCAGACCTTGGGCGGCATTGCGTTCAGTGGTGCCTGACGTTGATTCAGCCAGAGGCTGGCTGCGCAGACGCAGGCCGCCAGCATTGCACCCGCCAATACATCCGTCGGCCAATGCGCGCCGAGGTAAACCCTGGAGAGGGCAATCGCCAAGGCTGGTATGCAACCCAGTAGTAACCAGGTCAATCGCATCCGTGGCGGTTGTCCACGCCCGGCAAGTACGGCGAGGGTTAGAAACAGCGCGAAAGAACCCGAGGCGTGACCACTTGGCATGCTGTAACTGGTCAGTGGATCGCTCAGGACTTCCGGACGTACGCGAGCGAAGAAGTGTTTGGTCGCGGTGTTGGCCAGTGCTGTGCAGAGCAAGGTGCTGGAGGCGAAGATCGCTTGCGGCCATTGCCTGGCGATCACCAGTAGCACTACGAGCAAAGCACTGAACGCCAGCATGTTGCGGAATTCGCCGATCAGTGTGAAGACTACGGCTACTTCATCGAGCATCGGATTGCGATGCTCTTGCACCAGTGTCATCACGCCCTGATCGAGCGCGCTCAGATGAGAATAGCCGATAAACAACCCTGCCAGAATCAGAAAACTCATGCCGGTGATGAACATCGTGGCATTGCGATGCCGGCGCAGGCTACTGGTTGCGCTCAAACCGACCATCACAGCAATGCTGCCGACAACAACCCCGGCCTGGAGCCAGAAGCCTTCGGGCAATGGCAAGCGGATTGCCGCGCCCGTGGCCCAGCCAGGCATCAGATAAGCCAACGACCAACCCGCGCCAGCCAACAGGCTGACAGCGAAGAAACGCGGGAAAGGCATGTCGCACATTCCGGCCACCATCGGCAGCATTGGCCGCAAGGGGCCGATAAAGCGCCCAACCAGCAGGCTGGCGATGCCGTAGCGCTGGAAGTATGACTCGGCTCCGGCGATCCATTCCGGATGATGGCGCAAGCCCGGCAGGCGCCGGATGTTCTGATGGAAGTGCCGTCCCAGAAAATACGAAATGACGTCGCCCAGCACCCCGGCGATGAAACCCAGCAAGAGCGTCTCACTGAGCGTCAGCGCGCCACTGCCTGCCAGTACCGCCACGGCGAACAGCAGCACCGTGCCGGGAACGATCAGTCCGGCAATCGCCAGGCATTCCACAAAGGCCACGATGAACACCGCTGCCGCCAGCCATTGCGGGTTGGCCGCCAACCATCCGGTCACGCTATCGAGCCATGGGCCCATAAAAACCACTCCATCAAATGTTCAATTTTCTACTTGTAGGCGCGAGCCTGCTCGCGATAGCGCACTTTGAGTCAACGGCGATGTTGATTGTGCTGACCTCATCGCGAGCAGGCTCGCTCCTACAGAAGATTCCTTCAGTTTCAAAATCCGGATCGGTCTCAGGACAGTACAAAATAATCGCGACCTTCGACCTGTCCCCGTCGTAGCGGGTTGCGCGTGCAATAAGCCGCGTAGGTCGCATCGACGAAGCGGTACATCAGGTGTTCATCGCGCCCGTGGGGAATGCCCAGACGCGTGGTCTGGATGATGTGGGCGGGCGTCTGCCCGACGTGTTCTACCAGCAGCACTTCATGGTCGAAGCGTTTGGCGTCCCATACCGGCACTTTCAGGCCCAGCGCCTTGCAGAGCAGGGTTTGCCCGGCACAGAGTTTTTGTGACGGGCGAGGGTGGCCCTGGGAATCGGGATTGTTCAGTAGCATCTGCGCCAGGCTGGCCGGCCCGCTCAATTGATCGACCCACGGGTAGGCGGATTTGATCAGTACCGCGTTTCCCGGCCCTTGAGCACTGAAGTTCAGTGAGTCGCCGCCCCGAGCGTAATACATATAGATGTGGCCGCCATCCAGAAACAAAGCCTTACGCTTTTCTGTGTAGCCGAGGGATGCGTGGCTGCCCTTTTCCGCGCAGTAGTAGGCCTCGGTCTCGATAATTCGGGCGCTGAGCCACAGGTCGCCCACTCGATGGCGAATGACTTTGCCCAGTAAATCCCGGGCCAGAACTTGCGCGTCACGGTCGAAAAACGCGTCCGGGAGGCCCGTGGGCAGGCTCGCGGCGGACGCTCGAACAGTCAGATTGGACATGATGACCGGCATTTGTCAGGGCTGAATGAGTCGTGATGATAACAATTTGCAGCTTAATCCCGGCTGAACATCGGCAATTTGCCCTCCATTTCGACCATCCGCCCGTCACCGCTGTTAGTCGGTGGGCGCGACAGCTATAATCTGTCGCTTTACTCTTTACCAAGACCTAATCAAAGACCACGCCAGACCATGACTGAGTCCGTTCTTGACTACATGACCCGCCTGGGTCGCGCTGCCCGCGAAGCTTCCCGCGTGATCGGCCGTGCCAGTACCGCGCAGAAAAACCGCGCCCTGCAGGCCGCCGCCAACGCGCTGGACGCTGCCCGAGCCGAGCTGACGGCGGCCAATGAACAGGATTTGGCTGCCGGTCGCGCCAATGGTCTTGAGCCGGCCCTGCTTGAGCGCCTGGCTCTGACCCCGGCGCGTATCGACGGCATGATCGTCGGCCTGCGTCAGGTGGCAGCCCTGCCGGACCCGGTCGGCGCAATCCGTGACATGAGCTTCCGTCCGTCCGGTATTCAGGTTGGCAAGATGCGCGTGCCACTGGGCGTGATCGGAATCATCTACGAGTCGCGACCGAACGTGACCATCGATGCGGCCAGTCTGTGCCTGAAGTCCGGTAACGCGACCATCTTGCGTGGCGGTTCCGAGGCCATTCATTCCAATCGTGCCATCGCCGCCTGCATTCAGCGTGGCCTGGCCGAGGCCGATCTGCCGGCCGCGGTGGTGCAAGTGGTCGAAACCACCGATCGCGCTGCCGTCGGCGCGCTGATCACCATGCCTGAATACGTTGATGTCATCGTGCCGCGCGGCGGTCGTGGCCTGATCGAGCGCGTCAGCCGTGATGCCCGTGTCCCGGTGATCAAGCACCTGGACGGCATCTGCCACGTTTACGTGAGTGAACACGCCGATCTGGCCAAGGCACAGCGCATCGCGTTCAATGCCAAGACTTACCGTTATGGCATCTGCGGCGCCATGGAAACGCTGCTGGTCGATCAAACCGTCGCCAGGGAGTTCCTGCCGGCGATGGCGGCACAGTTCCGCGAAAAAGGCGTCGAGCTGCGCGGTTGCGAGCGTACCCGGGCAATCATCGATGCCGTGGCCGCTACCGAAGAAGACTGGAGCACCGAGTACCTGGCGGCGATTTTGTCGATCCGTGTGGTCGACGGACTGGGACAGGCCATCGAGCACATCAATCATTACGGTTCCCATCACACCGATTCGATTGTCAGCGAACACCAGGGCGACACCCGGCGTTTCGTGGCTGAAGTCGACTCCTCGTCGGTGATGATCAATACCCCGACATGCTTCGCAGATGGCTTCGAATACGGATTGGGTGCCGAGATCGGCATTTCTACTGATAAGCTGCACGCCCGCGGCCCGGTGGGCCTCGAGGGACTGACCTGCGAGAAGTACATCGTGGTCGGCGACGGGCAGTTGCGCGGACAGGAGCCGGTCTGACTTGGGCGAATTCGACCCGTCAGCCCCGGTCACCGTCAGCGAGCCAGCCCCTCGCCGCATTGGTGTCCTGGGCGGAACGTTCGACCCGGTGCACATCGGCCATTTGCGCGGTGCGCTGGAAGTCGCCGAAACACTTGCGCTCGATGAGTTGCGCCTGACACCCAGTGCCAGGCCGCCCCATCGGGACAAGCCGCAGGTGTCGGCAAAAGACCGTCTGGCGATGGTCGAGTGCGCGGTGGCCGGTGTGGCGCCGTTGGTGGTGGACGCCCGCGAATTGCAGCGGGACAAACCGTCCTACACCATTGATACCCTGGAACTGATGCGCGCCGAACTGGCCGTATCCGACCAGGTTTTTCTGCTTTTGGGCTGGGACGCTTTTTGCGGCCTGCCCACTTGGCACCGCTGGGAAGAGTTGCTCCAGCATTGCCATATCCTGGTGTTGCAACGCCCGGATGCCGACAGCGAACCGCCGGATGCCTTGCGCAACCTGCTGGCAGCGCGCTCGGTGAGCGACCCGCTGGCCCTCAAAGGGCCGAGCGGACAGATTGCATTCGTCTGGCAGACACCGCTCGCGGTATCCGCCACCCAGATCCGTCAACTGCTGGCCAGCGGTAAGTCGGTACGTTTCCTGGTGCCCGACGCGGTCCTGGCCTACATCGATGCGCACGGACTCTACCGTGCGTCGAACTGAATAGGAGTGCCTCAAGGCACGTGGCAACAACGTGTATTGAAGCGCCCGAACAAACGAGCAAAACGAGTTTTATATGACGAGCAACAACGAAAGCAAAGTAAAACGCAAAGGCACATTCAAGAGTGCCCCGCTGCCGGAAAAGGTCCTCGCCGCCGAGCCGCCTAAAGGCGACGAGCTGGTCAAGATCGCCGTAGCCGCCCTTGAAGACGTCAAGGCCCAGGATGTGCTGGTGATTGATGTTCGCGACAAGCAGAGCATCACTGACTACATGATCATCGCCACCGGTACCTCCAACCGCCAGATCGGCGCGATGCTGGACAAGGTTCGCGAGGCCGTCAAAGCCCTGGGCATCAAGCCGCTGGGTGAAGAAGGCAAGGGCGACAGCGACTGGGTGCTGTTGGACATGGACGACGTGATCGTTCACATGATGACCTCCAACGCCCGTCAGTTCTACGACCTTGAGCGCCTGTGGAAAGGTGCCGAGCAGAGCCGTGCGGCCGATGGCAAGCACCACAGCCCTGAAGTTGGTCACGAGCACTTCAACAAGCTCAACAAAGACCAGGAATAAGGGACCGCCGTGCGACTGCGACTGATCGCCGTCGGTTCACGCATGCCCAAGTGGGTGGAAGAAGGCTGGCATGAATATGCCAAGCGTCTTCCGTCCGAGCTGGCGCTGGAACTGGTGGAAATTCCGCTCAATACCCGTGGCAAGAACGCCGACGTGGCCCGTTTCATCCGTCAGGAAGGCGAAGCCATGCTGGCCAAGGTCGGGCCGAACGAGCGGATTGTCACTCTCGAAGTCCATGGCAAGCCCTGGAGTACCGAGCAACTGGCGGTCGAGCTCGATCGCTGGCGGCTGGACTCGCGCACTGTCAACTTCATGGTCGGTGGCCCCGAAGGGCTGGCGCCGGAAGTCTGTGCCCGGGCTGACCAGCGCTGGTCGTTGTCGCCGCTGACCTTGCCGCACCCGCTGGTGCGGATCCTGATCGGCGAACAGATGTACCGTGCCTGGACCGTGCTGTCCGGTCACCCTTACCACAAGTAGTTCTGCCCTCATGTCCCAGCCGATCCGCATCAAGGACCACGAAAAAGACGCCCGTCTGGTGCGTGGTCGCGTCGTGTTCGGGGCCATTGCAGTGGTGGCGCTGATTGCGGTGCTGATCGCGCGTCTGTATTTCCTGCAGGTGATCCAGTACGAGTACCACTCGACCCTGTCGGAAAACAACCGCGTCCACGTGCAGCCGATTCCGCCGACTCGCGGGCTGATTTTCGACCGCAACGGCGTGGTGATTGCCGATAACCGGCCGAGTTTCAGCCTGAGCATGACCCGCGAGCGTTCCGGCGACTGGCAGCAGGTGCTCGACGTGATCGTCGAAGTGCTGGAACTGACGCCCGAAGACCGGGTGATCTTCGAGAAGCGCATGCGTCAGGGGCGCCGGCCGTTCGAGCCGGTGCCGATCCTGTTTGAGCTGAGCGAAGAGCAGATCGCCCGGATCGCCGTTAACCAGTTCCGCCTGCCGGGCGTGGAAGTGGTCGCGCAGTTGGTTCGTCACTATCCCCAGGGGGCGCACTTTGCTCACTCGGTGGGCTACATGGGGCGGATCAACGAGAAAGAGCTCAAGTCGCTGGACCCGGTCAATTACAGCGGCACCCACCACATCGGCAAAACCGGCATCGAGCGTTTCTACGAGCCTGAATTGCACGGCCAGGTGGGTTACGAGGAAGTCGAGACCAACGCCAGGGGCCGCGTACTGCGCGTGCTCAAGCGTACCGATCCGATTCCCGGCAAGGACATCGTCCTGAGCCTGGACATCAAATTGCAGGAAGCCGCCGAAGCAGCGCTCGGTGGTCGTCGTGGCGCGGTAGTAGCGCTGGACCCGAAAACCGGCGAAGTGCTGGCGATGGTCAGCCAACCGAGTTTCGACCCGAACCTGTTCGTCACCGGCATCAGCTTCAAGGCCTATTCCGAGCTGCGCGACTCCATCGACCGGCCGCTGTTCAACCGCGTGCTGCGTGGCCTGTACCCGCCGGGTTCGACCATCAAGCCCGCGGTGGCGATTGCCGGTCTGGACGCGGGCGTGGTGACGGCGTCGTCGCGAGTGTTCGACCCGGGTTACTACATGCTGCCCAACTACGATCACAAATATCGTAACTGGAATCGCACCGGTGACGGTTTTGTCGATCTCGATACGGCGATCATGCGTTCCAACGACACCTACTTCTATGACCTGGCCCACAAGCTGGGGATCGATCGGCTGTCGGCATACATGACCAAATTCGGCATCGGCCAGAAAGTCTCCCTGGACATGTTCGAAGAGTCGCCGGGGTTGATGCCGTCCCGCGAATGGAAACGTGCGACCCGCCGGCAGGCGTGGTTCCCGGGTGAAACGCTGATTCTGGGGATCGGCCAGGGCTATATGCAGTCGACCCCGTTGCAACTGGCCCAGGCCACCGCCCTGGTCGCCAACAAAGGCGTTTGGAACCGTCCGCACCTGGCCAAGACCATCGAGGGCGTGAAACCGGTGGATGAGAATCCGATGCCGGACATCATCCTGCGCGACCCCTCGGACTGGGCCAAGGTCAACCACGGCATGCAGCAGGTTATGCATGGTGCCCGTGGTACGGCGCGCAAAGCCTCTATCGGCGCGCAATACCGGATCGCTGGCAAGTCGGGTACGGCCCAGGTGGTCGCGATCAAGCAGGGTGAGAAGTATGACCGCTCCAAGGTTCAGGAGCGCCATCGCGACCACGCCCTGTTCGTCGGTTTTGCGCCGGCCGACGACCCGAAAATCGTGGTGTCGGTGATGGTCGAGAACGGCGAGTCCGGCTCCGGCGTCGCCGCGCCAGTGGTGCGCCAAATCATGGATGCCTGGCTCCTGGACCAGGACGGTCGGTTGAAGCCCGAATACGCCAGCCCTATCAGTGCAGAGGCTACCGCCCGTGATGAATAACTTCGATCGCATGCTCTCCAGTGAGGATGTGATGCGTCGCCGTGCGACGCTGCTGCAACGCCTGCACATCGACGGCCCGTTGCTGATCCTGCTGCTGACCCTGGCGGCCGGCAGCCTGTTCGTACTCTATTCGGCCAGTGGCAAAAGCTGGGATCTGCTGGCCAAACAAGCCACTTCTTTCGGCATCGGCCTGGTGTCGATGATCGTCATCGCCCAGTTCGAGCCACGCTTCATGGCCCGCTGGGTCCCGGTGGGTTATGTGATCGGCGTGCTGTTGCTGGTAGTCGTCGACATCATGGGTCACAACGCCATGGGCGCTACCCGCTGGATCAACATTCCCGGGGTGATCCGCTTCCAGCCTTCGGAGTTCATGAAGATCCTGATGCCGGCGACCATCGCCTGGTACCTGTCCAAGCGCACCTTGCCGCCGCAACTCAAGCATGTGGGGGTGAGTCTGTTCCTGATCGGCTTGCCATTCATCCTGATCGTGCGTCAGCCCGACCTCGGCACTTCATTGCTGATTCTGGCGGGGGGCGCCTTCGTGCTGTTCATGGGGGGGCTGCGCTGGCGCTGGATCCTCAGCGTGCTCGCTGCCGCCGTGCCGGTGTCCGTGGCCATGTGGTATTTCGTTATGCACGACTACCAGAAGCAGCGCGTCCTCACGTTCCTCGACCCGGAAAGTGACCCGCTAGGCACCGGCTGGAACATCATCCAGTCCAAGGCCGCCATCGGCTCCGGTGGTGTGTTCGGCAAGGGCTGGTTGCTGGGCACCCAGTCGCACCTGGACTTCCTGCCGGAAAGCCATACCGACTTCATTATTGCCGTATTGGGTGAAGAGTTCGGCCTGGTGGGGATCTGCGCGCTGTTGCTGATCTACCTGCTGTTGATCGGCCGCGGCCTGGTGATTACCGCCCAGGCCCAGACATTGTTCGGCAAGTTGCTCGCGGGCAGCCTGACCATGACGTTTTTTGTTTATGTTTTCGTCAACATCGGTATGGTCAGTGGCCTGTTGCCGGTGGTGGGGGTGCCGTTGCCGTTCATTAGCTACGGAGGAACTTCGCTGGTGACGCTACTGTCAGCGTTTGGGGTTTTGATGTCGATCCATACCCATCGCAAGTGGATCGCGCAGGTTTGAATAAGGTGAAATTTTCGATGCGAGTAATGCGTGGCTGGGCGACTCGATACGCGCCATGGGTCAGCCTGGTAAGCATCCTTGGCACCATGCAGGAAGCGTTGGCCGGCGACTACGAAGGCTCACCCCAGGTGGCCGAATTCGTCGGTGAAATGACCCGCGACTACGGTTTCGCCGGTGAACAATTGATGGGTGTGTTCCGTGAAGCCGAGCGCAAGCAGTCGATTCTGGACGCCATCTCCAAACCTGCCGAACGGGTCAAGCAGTGGAGCGAGTATCGCCCGATGTTCATCACCGATGCGCGCATAGCCCGGGGTGTGGATTTCTGGCGCCAGCACGAAGCGGTGTTGGCTCGTGCCGAGCAGGAGTACGGCGTGCCGGCCCAGGTGATTGTCTCGATCATCGGTGTTGAAACCTTTTTCGGCCGTAATACCGGAAATTTCCGGGTGATCGATGCCTTGTCGACCCTGGGTTTCGACTATCCTCCCCGTGCCGAGTTTTTCCGCAAGGAGTTGCGTGAGTTCCTGCTACTGGCCCGCGAAGAGCAGGTCGATCCGTTGACGCTCAAAGGCTCCTACGCTGGCGCAATGGGATTGCCGCAGTTCATGCCGAGCAGTTTCCGCGCTTATGCAGTGGATTTCGACGGTGATGGCCATATCAACATCTGGACCAATCCGGATGATGCCATTGGCAGTGTCGCCAGTTACTTCAAGCGCCATGGCTGGGTCGCCGGCGAACCGGTAGTCAGCCGCGCCGATGTCCGCGGCGATCAGGTCGACGAAGGTTTTACCACCGGTATCGAACCGACGAAAACCGTAGGGGAGTTGCGAGCCCTGGGGTGGTCAAGTCATGATGCGCTGCGCGATGATATGCCGGTTACTGCTTTCCGCCTGGAAGGCGACAATGGCTCCGAGTACTGGATGGGCCTGAAGAATTTTTACGCGATCACGCGATATAACCGCAGCGTGATGTACGCCATGGCCGTACATCAACTGTCTGAACAGCTGGTCCAAGCACGGGGCGTCAAGTAATGCGGGCATTGCCTATCAATAAACCCCTGAAGCTGATGGCATTCGCCGCGTTGGCAATGCTGGTCGCCAGTTGTTCGACCAGCCGTGCGCCGGCCCAGAAGACCAGCAGCACCGCTGTGCGCACGACGCCGGGGCTGGACATCAACCGCGCCCACAAGGATGGCGCGCCATGGTGGGATGTCGATGTTTCGCGTATCCCGGACGCCACGCCGACCCTGCACACCGGCCCGTACAAGGCCGCTCCTTACTCGGTACTGGGCAAAACCTACTTTCCGCTGCAGGAGTCAAAGACCTACGTGCAGTCGGGCACGGCGTCCTGGTACGGCACCAAGTTCCACGGCCAGAACACCGCCAACGGCGAAGTCTATGACCTGTACGGCATGAGCGCTGCCCACAAGACTCTGCCACTGCCAAGTTACGTCCGGGTCACCAACCTGGACAACAACAAGTCGGTGATCCTGCGCGTCAACGATCGCGGGCCGTTCTATTCGGACCGCATCATCGATTTGTCCTACGCTGCCGCCAAGAAGCTCGGTTACGCCGAAACCGGCACCGCGCGGGTCAAGGTCGAAGGCATCGATCCGCAGCAATGGTGGGCCGCCAAGGGCCGTCCGGCACCATTAATGCTCAACGAACCGAAAGTCGCGCAGAATAGCGCCCCGGTGATCACGGCTTCGGCCGGCACCGTCGAGCAATGGACGCCGCCGCCGCAGCAACACGCCGCCGCGGTGGTGCCCGTGCAGCTCGATGCAAAAAAAAACGCTTCTGTAGCAGCCTCTGGCCAGTATCTGCAGGTGGGCGCGTTCGCCAACCCGGACGCTGCAGAACTCCTGAGATCGAAGCTCAGCGGGATGGTGAGCGCTCCGGTGTTCATCAGCTCGATCGTGCGCAATCAGCAGACCCTGCATCGGGTTCGCATGGGCCCGATCGGATCGCCGGGTGAAATCCAGCAAGTGCAGAACAGTGTGCGCCTGGCCAATCTCGGTTCGCCGAGTGTGGTCACGGAGTAACACGTAGAGCTTGATTGACGGTTCGTCTGCGGTATTGGGGGGCGAACCAGGTTGTTGACTCGTTGAAGAACAAAAGCCCGGCAAGGGTGACTGAGTGAGCAACTGAACACGCGATGACTCGTTAGAAAGTCATTTGATTAGTTTTGCCCTTGGGCAAGTTTCCATTAGCGATTTCGAGAGACGGATGAACATCACCACCTTTGCCAAACGCCTGTTCCTGCTAGTCCCGCTGCTTCTCTCACCCGCCGCGTTCGCGGTCGAGATGATGCCTTCGCCACCACAACTGGCCGCCAAGGCCTATGTGCTCATGGATGCCAGCAGCGGCAACGTGCTGGTCGAGAACAACGGTGACCAGCGTCTGCCGCCGGCCAGCCTGACCAAGCTGATGACCGCGTACATCGCGACTCTGGAAATCCGTCGTGGCCAGATCGGCGAAAACGATCCGGTGACCGTCAGCGAAAACGCCTGGCGTACCGGCGGTTCGCGGATGTTCATCAAGGTCGGCTCGCAGGTGACTGTCAGCGACCTGTTGCACGGCATCATCATCCAGTCGGGCAACGACGCCAGCGTTGCGCTCTCCGAGCACATCGCCGGCAGCGAAGACGCGTTCGCCGACATGATGAACAAAACCGTTGGCGACCTGGGCATGACCAACAGCCACTTCATGAACCCGACCGGTCTGCCGAACCCTGAGCACTACTCGTCGGCTCACGACATGGCCGTACTGGCTCGCGCGATCATCCACGAAGACCCGGCTCACTACGCGATCTACTCGCAGAAAGAGTTCTTCTGGAACGGCATCAAGCAACCGAACCGCAACCTGCTGCTGTGGCGCGACAAGACCGTCGACGGTCTGAAAACCGGTCACACCGACGAAGCCGGCTATTGCATGGTGTCTTCGGCCGTACGTGATGGCATGCGTCTGATCGCCGTGGTCTTCGGCACCAACAGCGAAGTGGCCCGTGCCGCCGAAACCCAGAAGCTGCTGACCTACGGTTTCCGTTTCTTCGAAACCCAGACCTTCTATCAGAAGGGCACCGAGCTGGCTCAGGCTCCGGTCTGGAAAGGCTCCACCAACCAGGTCAAGGCTGGCCTGGCGCAAGACCTGACCATGACCTTGCCAAAAGGCCAGCTGAAGAAGCTCGCTGCCAGCATGACCATGAACCCGCAACTGATCGCGCCAATCGCCAAGGGCGACGTGATCGGTAAAGTCGAAGTCAAACTGGACGACAAGGTGGTGCACAGCGCCGATCTGATCGCTCTGGATGGCGTCGAAGAGGGTGGTATCTTCCGCCGCATGTGGGATAGCATCCGTCTATTCTTCTACGGCTTGTTCAACTGATAGTGTGCACCTGCATGGCCCTGCGCTGATCCGGCGCGGGGCTTTGCCGTCGCCACGGCTTACGCTTACGAGGCCGTTACGCCATGACCGATACCGAAGTAAAGGCGCCAAAGATCGAGTTCCCTGCCAATGATTACCCGGTTAAGGTGATCAGCGACACCGGCGTGGGTAACAAGGACAGAATCATCGACATCGTCCGCAAATATGCAACGATCAACGATGAGCGTGTTGATGAGCGCCAGAGCAGCAACGGCAAATACACCACCATTCAGTTGCACATCGTCGCGACCGACCAGGATCAGCTGTACAACATCAACAGCGAACTGCGGGCAACCGGTTTCGTGCACATGGTGCTGTGATGTCCGGGGTGCTGGGCTTTCGCGAGCTCGGCCAGATGGCTTACGAGCCGGTCTGGCATGCCATGCAACGCTTCACCAACGAACGCGGCAACCATGCCGCCGACGAGATCTGGCTGGTGGAACACCCTGCGGTGTTCACCCAGGGCCAGGCCGGCAAGGCCGAGCATCTGCTGCTTCCCGGTGATATTCCGGTGGTGCAGGTCGACCGTGGTGGTCAGGTGACCTACCACGGCCCTGGCCAACTGGTGGCTTATCTGCTGCTGGACGTGCGCAAGCTCGGGTTTGGCGTGCGCGATCTGGTCAGCCGGATGGAGCAATGCCTGATCGAGCTGCTGGCCAGTTACGGTGTCACCGCCGTGGCCAAGCCCGATGCGCCGGGTGTCTACGTCGACGGGGCGAAAATCGCCTCCCTGGGTCTTCGGATCCGCCACGGCTGTTCCTTTCATGGCCTGGCCTTGAACGTGGACATGAACCTGGAACCGTTTCGACGGATTAATCCCTGCGGCTACGCCGGGCTGGCGATGACCCAGCTGAGCGACCACGCAGGATCGATTGAATTTGCCGAGGTAAGTGCCCGGCTGCGCGCGCAGCTCGTCAAACACCTCGACTATGCTGAGCAGACGACCCTGACGGGCGGAATCGACTGATATGACTACTGATGCAGTGCAAACCATGATCCCGACGCTCGATGTCACCGAGCGCCCGGCCCCGCGTCCCAAGGTTGAAGCCGGCGTCAAGCTGCGCGGCGCCGAAAAGGTTGCACGCATCCCGGTGAAGATCATTCCGACCACCGAACTGCCGAAGAAGCCGGACTGGATTCGCGTCCGCATCCCGGTTTCGCCGGAAGTCGACCGCATCAAGGCCCTGCTGCGCAAACACAAGCTGCACAGCGTGTGCGAAGAGGCGTCCTGCCCGAACCTGGGCGAGTGCTTCTCCGGCGGCACCGCGACCTTCATGATCATGGGTGACATCTGCACCCGTCGCTGCCCGTTCTGCGACGTCGGCCACGGCCGTCCGAAGCCGCTGGACGTCAACGAGCCGGAAAGCCTGGCCATTGCCATCGCCGACCTGCGCCTGAAGTACGTGGTGATCACTTCGGTGGACCGCGACGACCTGCGTGACGGCGGTGCCCAGCACTTTGCCGACTGTATCCGCGAAATCCGCAAGCTGTCGCCGAACGTGCAGCTCGAAACCCTGGTCCCGGACTACCGTGGCCGCATGGACATCGCGCTGGAAATCACCGCCGCCGAGCCGCCGGATGTGTTCAACCACAACCTGGAAACCGTGCCACGTCTGTACAAGGCTGCACGCCCAGGTTCGGACTATCAGTGGTCGCTGACCCTGCTGCAACGCTTCAAGCAGATGATGCCGCACATTCCGACCAAGTCCGGCCTGATGCTGGGTCTGGGCGAGACCGACGAAGAAGTCATCGAAGTCATGAAGCGCATGCGCGAGCACGACATCGACATGCTGACCCTGGGCCAGTACCTGCAACCGTCCCGCAGCCACTTGCCGGTCCAGCGCTTCGTGCACCCGGACACCTTCGCCTGGTTCGCCGAGGAAGGTTACAAGATGGGCTTCAAGAACGTCGCTTCCGGTCCATTGGTTCGCTCCTCGTACCACGCCGACGAGCAGGCGAAGCTGGTCAAGGCCGAGCTGATGTCGTCCTGATCGACTGTGAAGCATAAAACGCCCGCAAGGTTTCAAAGCCTTGCGGGCGTTTTTTTGCCTGGCCTACGACAACGGCTGCCTTTTCCTGCAACCTGCGGGGCAACGGTTCCTCTTCTGTTTGTCCCCGTTCCTGACTACTGTGTGCTGATGTTTTCACGCAGGGAGATTCACGGATGACCGCTCGACCGACCCTCACCCTTTGCCCTCATGCTCCCGTCCCGGCACTGCCGTCGGAAGGCATGATCGGCGTTATCGCACCCGCCGGTCCCGCGCCGCTGGACACCGACAAGGCGGTGCAATGGATGCGTGCCCGGGGTTATTCACTGAAAGTGTTTCCCGGGGTCTACGAAAAAAACGGCTACCTGGCCGGCAGTGACGAGGTGCGACTCGACGATCTGCATGCAGCGTTCGCCGACAGCGAGGTGGATGCGATCATCTGCCTGCGCGGTGGTTATGGCACGCCCCGGCTGCTCGACCGCATCGATTTTGATTTGCTGCGTGACAACGCCAAGCCGTTCGTCGGCTACAGCGACATCACTGCGCTGCATTTGGCGATCAGTCGTTATGCCGGCTTCGTGACCTTTCATGGTCCGTTGCTCAATGCCGACCTGCTGGGTGAGAAGCAAATACCTACCGAGTCTTCGTTTTTCAACATGCTGCGAGGGAAGGTGAGGGCGGGAACAGTGCTGGCGCATCCGGTGGCCTACCCGCTGACCACGATCGAGCCAGGCGTGGCTCACGGGCGCTTGCTCGGTGGCAATCTGGCCATGATCGCCGCGACCATGGGCACGCCCTACGAGATCGACGCCGAGGGCGTCATTCTGTTGATCGAGGATATCAACGAGCCGCTGTATCGCATTGACCGGTTGCTCACCCATCTGCGGCTGGCAGGCACGTTGCACAAGCTGCGCGGCGTGTTGGTCGGGGATGTGGCGGGGGTTGAGGTGGCGGCGCTGGACAGGTTGCTCAAGCAGATCTTCGAGCCATTGAAGATTCCGGTGCTGTCCGGGTGGCGCAGCGGCCATTGCGACCCGAACCTGACGTTACCCATGGGGGCGCTGGTCAGGCTGGATGCCGGAAACAAGGAATTGATGCTGGAGCAGGATGTGGTGGCCAGGCGCTAGATTTTTATCGCCTGTCAGTCAGTCTTCGCGGGCAAGCCCGCTCCCACAGTGTCCGCGTCGTACACAAATCATGTGAACGCCCCTGAACCTGTGGGAGCGGGCTTGCCCGCGATGCTTTTAGCGATTACGCAGTCCTTCGAGCAACTTGTGCGTCGGATACCCATCTGCGGGCCAGCCAAACGACTGTTGGGCGCTGCGGATAGCCTTGCGGGTGTTGGCGCCGATGATCCCGTCGGCGGTGCCGGCGTCATAGTTTTGCGCGCTCAATAGGCTTTGCAGCTCGATCCGCTCGGTACGGCTCAGAGGCAGGTCATCCTTTGGCCACGTACCGCTGATCAAGCCTGCGCCATTGAAGCGTTCGGACAACAGGCTCACGCCCAGGGCATAGGACGACGAATTGTTGTACTTGAGAATCGCACGAAAGTTGTCGAGCACAAGGAACGCGGGGCCGCGGTAGCCAGCCGGCAATAGCAGTGCCGCAGACAGTTGCTCCGAGCCTGCCGGAACCTGGCCAGCGTTGGGCAGCGTAACGC
This sequence comes from Pseudomonas sp. BF-R-30, assembly GCF_019956175.1. Lineage (NCBI taxonomy): Bacteria > Pseudomonadati > Pseudomonadota > Gammaproteobacteria > Pseudomonadales > Pseudomonadaceae > Pseudomonas > Pseudomonas sp. BF-R-30. Next base: position 129,464 of record NZ_JAHBDE010000004.1, read on the forward strand.
CCAATTGGCGCCACTCGGCAACACTCTTGCGAATCGTGCCATCGGCCAGTACGTAGTTGAAGCCGCTCGGCAGCTGAACTTCAAAGCCCCACGGCTGACCTCTCTGCCAGCCGGAGCTTTGCAGGTAATGCGCGGTCGAGGCCAGGGCATCAGCCGAACTGCTCCAGATATCGCGACGGCCGTCGCCGTCGAAATCAACGGCGTGGGTGTTGTAGGTGGTCGGGATGAACTGGGTCTGGCCCATGGCGCCGGCCCAGGAACCGAGCATCTTTTCGGGTTCGATGTCGCCTTGTTGCAGGATTTGCAGGGCCGCGATCAATTGCGCGTGGGCGAAGCCGGGACGGCGGCCTTCGTAGGCCAGGGTCGCCAGTGAGTTGATCACCGACTTGCTGCCCTGGAACTGGCCAAAATTGCTTTCCATGCCCCACACGGCCACCAGCGCCTGACGATCAACGCCATAACGCTGCTCGATGCCTTGCAGGATGTCGGCGTACTGGTCGAACAGTGACTGGCCTTTGCGTACCCGCAGCGGCGACAACGCGCCATCGAGGTATTCCCACACCGGTTTTGCGAATTCCGGTTGGCTGCGATCGGCACGAATCACACTGGGGTCGAAGCTGACATTGGCGAAAGCGCGATCAAACAGATCGGCGCGGATACCAGCGGCCAGGGCATCCTTGCGGAAACCCGCCTGCCATTCGGCAAATGTCTGGGTAGGCTGGATGTCGAGGTTCTCACCCGTCGGAACCACCGGCGGAACAACCGCCGGGGCGGTAGCGACAGGAAGTGTCTGAAGCGGCTGAGCGTCGGCTGCGGTCGGTTTTTCCGCACAGGCGACAAGCAAAACAAGGCTGGAGGCAGCGATCAATTGGCGTAAGTGCCAACGATGGGGAAGACAAAAGGGCATGCACGGGTCCAGGGAATACGAATCAGGTACAGACCTTAACATGTTGAAGGGGTGTTCTGCTTTACGCAGCCAGAAAGTAAGAAGCCTCCCAGCTGTCAGACTGGAAGGCTTCGCGGCGGTAGCTGCCTTTGCCCTTGGTGGGGCGTTCCTGGCGGCTGCGGAACAATGGCTGGGCGATGATGGATTTGGCCTTGTTGGGGCCATGCTTTGATGGCTTTTTGCTCATGATGGTGCCTCGCAAGTGAGTGGTTTTTGCGGGGCAAATCATCGGCCGAAGTTGAGGGGCTGTCTAGTCCCGGTGGCTGTCGGAAAAAGCGCCGTTCTTTGTAGGAGCGAGCTTGCTCGCGAAGCACTTGAGGGCGCTACGTTAAATCAGAAAGTCTGCGTTATCGTTAACGAACATCGCGAGCAAGCTCGCTCCTACAGGGGGCGGTGTTATTCAGCGGGTAGGGTTAAGCGTTGCCCGGCCATCAACAACGTCAACCGGCTCAGGCTCATCCACGGCGAACCGGCCGCCTGGCCCTTGATCTGTGCGTCGATGCGCTGTGCTTCGAGCAGCAATTGCGCCCAGCGTTGCGCCGAGTAGCGTTGCAGGGCTTTGCTCATCAAGGGTTTTCGTTTGTCCCAGACCGGAGGTTTGGCCTGGCTGAAAGCCTTGTCCAGCGGCGTGCCCTGACTGTATTGCAGCGAAATATTGGCCAGCAGGCGCAACTCTCGGGCCAGGGCCCAGAGAATCACCGGCGGCTCGACGCCTTCACCGCGCAACCCTTCGAGCATGCGCAAGGCATGGGCTGCTTCACCATTGAGAACCGCATCGGTCAGGCCAAAGACGTCGAAGCGCGCACTGTCGGCCACCGCAGCCTGCACGGTCTCAACGGTGATCTGACCCCCTTCGGCCATCAGTTTGAGCTTTTCGATTTCCTGGGCGGCGGCCAGCAAGTTGCCCTCGACCCGTGCCGCAATCAGCTCAACGGCGTCCTGGCTGGCGGAAAGCCCGGCCTGGGACAAGCGTTGGCGGATCCAGCTTGGCAGTTGGGCGACATCGACCGGCCAGATCTGCACGAACTGGGTCTGTTGTCCTTCGACCAGCGCCTTGCCCCACTTGGTTTTCTGAGCGCTGCCATCGAGTTTCGGCAAGCTGATCAGCAGCACGGTGTCGTCGGCCGGGCGCGAGCAGTACTCGATCAGCGCGGCGGCGCCCTTGTCGCCGGGTTTGCCGGACGGCAGGCGCAGTTCCAGCAGGCGCTTTTCGGCGAACAGCGACATGCTGGCGCCGGCTTGCAGCAGCGTCCCCCAGTCGAAACTGGCGTCGGCGGCAAACACCTGGCGTTCATCGAATCCCTGCTGGCGGGCGGCAGCGCGAACAGCGTCGGCCGCCTCCTGGCACAACAACGGGTCATCGCCGCTGATGATATAGACCGGCGCAAGGGCGCCTTGCAGGTGTTTGGCGAGTTGGGCGGGGGCGAGTTTCATAAGAGAGGGCGAACGGGGCGCACAGGCGCCCCGTAAGTCTTACTGCTGTGGCAGTTCGACAGGCGACTGACGCGGGGTATCCGCTTCAGCCTTCTTTGCTGCTTCCAGCGCCGCGGCGTCAGCCTTGGCCTTGGCTTCGGCAGTCTGCTGCAACTGGTCCAGTTGGGTGGGGTTCAGTTGTTCCAGGCGCAGCATCATGCGTTGAACCAACTCCCGGCGGCCTTCTGTGCGGGCCGTTGCGGCTTCCTGGTCGGACCCCACCAGGTTGTTGCCGTCGTGCATATAGATCTTCTGCACTTCAAGCTTGTCGCTCAACAGGGGCAGATCGCCGCGACCACGGATGTCGTAGTTCAACACGGTGGTTATCTGGTACTCGCCGGCACGACCGGCACCTGCGTAGCTGAGGATGCGCTGGCTTTCCTGTTCATTGGTCAGTACCAGCTTGTAAGGAGCGCCGGTATAGACGTTGACGCCGCTGCCAATCAGTACCTGACGCAACTGGGTAACGGTTGGGCCATAAGCGTTACGGGCGCTCAGGTCGAGTTCCTTGATCGCCAGTTCATTGGTGCCGGTGCCGCGCAGCTGGAAACCGCAGGCGCTCAGCAGAACCGCGAGGCCCATCACCAGCAGATTGCGTTTGATCATCTTGTTGCTCCCCTTGAAACCATGTGGGCCGATCAAGCGGCCCGAAAGGTTTTACTCGGCGCCAGGCTCACCTGGCGCCTGATCCAATTAGCTGGCGACGATATTGACCAGTTTCCCGGGCACTACGATCACTTTACGAATGGTCAGACCGTCGACGAAGCGCAGCACGTTCTCGTTGGCACGGGCGGCGGCTTCGACTTCTTCACGGCTGGCACTGGCCGGCATTTCGATGTGGCCACGCAGCTTGCCGTTGACCTGAATCACCAGTTGCAGGCTGTCCTGTACCAAAGCGCTGTCATCCACCACCGGCCAACCGGCGTCGATCACAGGATCGGCGTGACCCAGTTGATTCCACAGCTCGTGGCTGATGTGCGGCGTGATCGGAGCCAGCAGCAGAGTCACGGTTTCCAGGCCTTCGTGAATCAGTGCACGATCCTGGTCGGTGCCTTGCGCGGCTTTTTCCAGTACGTTCATCAGCGTCATCACTTGAGCGATGGCGGTGTTGAACTTGTGGTTCTGGCCGACGTCCTGGCTGGCCTGCTTGATGGCCAGGTGGATCGAGCGACGAACGGCTTTCTGCTCGTCGTTCAGGCTGGCGACGTCCAGTTTGCCCGGCAGGCCCTGAGTGACGTGGGCTTGAGCCAGACGCCAGACGCGCTTGAGGAAACGGTGCGAACCTTCGACGCCGGAGTCGGACCATTCCGCGCTCATGTCAGGTGGCGAGGCGAACATCATGAACAGGCGGCAGGTGTCTGCTCCGAACTGGTCGATCATCGACTGTGGGTCGACGCCGTTGTTCTTCGACTTGGCCATCTTCTCGGTGCCACCGATTTCCACCGGCAAGCCGTCGGCTTTCAACTTGGCGCTGATGACCTTGGCCTTGCTGTCACGCTCAAGCTCGACGTCCGCCGGGTTGAACCAGGTGTAAGCGCCATTGGCTTCGCGGCGGTAGTAAGTCTCGGCGATCACCATGCCCTGGGTCAGCAGGTTCTTGAACGGCTCGTTGGAGCTCACCAGGCCTTCGTCGCGCATCAGCTTGTGGAAGAAGCGCGCGTAGAGCAGGTGAAGAATCGCGTGTTCGATACCGCCGATGTACTGATCCACCGGCAGCCAGTGGTCGGCCGCCGATTTTTCCACCAGGCCGCCTTCAAAGTGCGGCGAGGCGTAGCGGGCGTAGTACCACGAGGACTCGACGAAGGTGTCCATGGTGTCGGTTTCACGCTTGGCAGGCTGGCCGCATTTAGGGCAGCTGCACTCGTAGAACTCGGGCATGCGCGCCAGTGGCGAACCGGCGCCATCGGGTACGACGTCTTCCGGCAGCACGACAGGCAGTTGATCTTCCGGTACCGGCACGTCACCGCAGGTGCCGCAGTGGATGATCGGGATCGGGCAGCCCCAGTAACGCTGACGGCTGATGCCCCAGTCGCGCAGGCGGAATTGGGTACGCGAGGCGCCCAGTTCTTTCTTGATCAGTGCGACTTCGATAGCGTCGAAGGCGCCCGCGAAGTCCAGGCCGTCGAACTCGCCGGAATTGATCAGCGTGCCGTACTCGCCGTAGGCGTCTTGCCATGGCGCCGGGTTGCTGTCGCCGGAGCTGGTGCGAACCACGGATTTGACCGGCAGGTTGTATTTGTGGGCGAATTCGAAATCGCGCTCGTCGTGGGCAGGAACCGCCATGACCGCACCGTCGCCGTAATGCATCAGCACGTAGTTGGCGACCCATACCGGTAGCTTTTCACCGGTCAGTGGGTGCTCAACGAACAGGCCGGTCGGCAGGCCTTTTTTCTCTTGAGTCGCAACGTCGGCTTCCGCAACGCTGCCGCCCTTGCATTCAGCGATGAACGCTTGCAGCTCAGGGTTGTTCTGTGCGGCCAGGGTCGCCAGGTGGTGCTCGGCGGCGACGGCGACGTAGGTCGCGCCCATCAGGGTGTCCGGACGGGTGGTGAAGACTTTCAGCGCGCCCGCTTCGCCGATGGAATCGACGTTGTACGGGAACTGCACTTCCATGCCGCGGGACTTGCCGATCCAGTTGCGCTGCATGGTCTTGACCTGTTCAGGCCAGCCAGTCAGTTCGTCCAGGCTCTCCAGCAGTTCATCCGCGTAGGCGGTGATCTTGAAGTAGTACATCGGGATTTCGCGCTTTTCGATCAGCGCGCCGGAACGCCAGCCGCGACCGTCGATCACCTGTTCGTTGGCCAGAACGGTCTGGTCGACCGGATCCCAGTTCACGGTGCCGCTTTTTTTGTAGATCACGCCTTTTTCGAACAGGCGGGTGAACAGCCATTGTTCCCAGCGGTAGTAATCAGGCTTGCAGGTGGTCACTTCACGCGACCAGTCCACCGCCAGGCCCAGGCTGCGCAGCTGGGATTTCATGTAGGCAATGTTTTCGTAGGTCCACTTGGCGGGCGCTACGTTGTTCTTCATCGCGGCGTTTTCCGCCGGCATGCCGAAGGCGTCCCAACCCATGGGTTGCAGAACGTTCTTGCCTTGCATGCGCTGGTAGCGGGAGATCACGTCGCCGATGGTGTAGTTGCGCACGTGCCCCATGTGTAGCTTGCCGCTGGGGTAAGGGAACATCGACAGGCAGTAGTAAGTCTCCTTGCCTGGCTGTTCACTGACTTCAAAGGACTTTTGCTCGTCCCAGAACGACTGGGCGGCGGCTTCGATTTCACGGGGCTGATATTGTTCGTGCATGGCTACTTTTGAACTGAATAGGGGTGGCCTAATCCTCTTCAATGCAACGCTGGACGGTGAACACGCCGCATTGGCGTTTTCGATGTCCAGCCGAGCTGGAAGTGGAGTTACAGGAAGCGCCGTAGCATACATGACCGCGCTCTACCGAGGGAAACCCTGATTGCTGCCGCGCGTCCCGCAAAACCGCCGCGAGGGCCGTTGGTCGCGGCGCTCAGCCGGTTTGTTCATGGAAGCTAAGCTCTAACTGGGGAGTAGGTCTTATCTTCCAATGAGGTGAGGGATGGTTGAGTCACAGCAAAAAGCTACAAAACCGGAGCTGTACGAAAGGCTGATCGATCGTTTGGCCCTGGCCTTGGAAGCGGCAAGAACTGCTGGCCGGTTGCGCGACGTACGCCCTCTGGAACTGGAACTGCGTGGCCTGAGCTCCGCAGAGTTTGCATTGATCAAGGCGTATCTGGATCGCAGTGAGCGTGAGACGCACGGATGCTTGTCAGAGGCGATAAAGCAACTCGACGCACCACGTTCGGCCAAGATCATCTGGCTCAAGGACAAGGTTCCCGGCAGAGACGCGGTAAAGGTCCGGTCTTTGCAGTTCAAATAAGACGCAGAGCCGTGCTCAATTGTTTTTTGAAGCATAGTTCTTCTGTATTGATTGTCGCATTGCGCTAACCCACTTAGGCTTCGGGCATCTCCAGGAGATGCTCGATGCCTTTTCGTTACTTTGTAAAACAACTTCTTTTGCCCCCCGGCATTCTATTGCTGCTGCTTTTGCTTGCCTGGTGGTTGCGCCGCTCAAGGCCAAGGCTCGCCGGTGTGTGCTTTGCACTGGGGCTGGGTGGCCTTTGGCTGATGAGCCTGCCGGTGGTGGTGCAGTGGAGTGCCAGCCTGCTCGAGCGCGAGCCACCGCTGGCCCGCGACGAATGGGCAGTGCTGGGGCAGCGCGCGGACGCCATCGTCGTCCTTGGTTCCGGACGCGAGCGCGGTGACGTGGCCTGGGGGGCCGACCAGCCCACGGGTGTAGGCCTGGAGCGCCAGCGCTTTGCCGCGCGACTGACCAAGGCTTCCGGCCTGCCGGTACTGACCAGCGGCGGCTTGCATTACGGCACTCCGCCAAGCGAAGCGCAGATGATGGCTGACTCCTTGCGCGACGATTTTGGCGTGACCGTGCGCTGGCAGGAAGGGCACAGCCGCACGACCTGGGAAAATGCGCAGTTCAGCGCCCAGGTGTTGCTGCCACAGGGCATCAAACGTGTGGTGCTCGTGACTCATGCCGGGCATATGCCACGAGCGGTCTGGAGCTTCCGCAAGGCCGGGTTTGAGGTGGTGCCGGCGCCGGTAGGGTTTCTGAGCGGCGACAATGCGCGGCCACTGGGAGGCTGGATGCCGGAATTCAAGGCGATCTGGCAGAACGGGCAGTTGATGAACGAGGCGGTGGGGCAGATCGGTTATTCGTTGTTTTACTGAAGTGATGTCTGGGCTGGTTGATGAGGTGCCTGGGATGCCGCCTTCGCGAGCAAGCCCGCTCCCACACTGGATCTAAGTCGGTCTCTGTATTTGTGTACGACGCCGATCAAATGTGGGAGCGGGCTTGCTCGCGAAGCTTTTAAACGGTTTTAGCCATCCGACTGGCAACCAGCGCCCAGCCAAACAACAACACGCAGAGAATGAGCAATGGCCACGAACGCCATTCCAGGTACGGCGTGAGGTTGTGCATCGGCACCACTTCGCCATACAGGATGCCGCGTTCGAACTGCGGGATCTGATCGGTAATCTGACCGAACGGGTTGATCAGGCCGGAGACGCCGTTGTTGGTGGCGCGGATCATCCAGCGGCCGGCCTCCAGCGCACGCATCTGCGCCATCTGCAGGTGTTGCAGCGGGCCGATGGAGGTGCCGAACCAGGTGTCGTTGCTGATGGTCAGCAACAGGTCGCTGCGGGCGGCGAGGCTGGCGGCGAATTCCGGGTACACCACTTCATAACAGATGTACGGCGCGATCTGATAACCCTTGGCTTGCAGCAGCGGCTGGTCAGATGGTCCGCGGGCAAAGTCCGACATCGGCAGATCGAAGAAGGCGATCAGCCCGCGCAACAGATCCTCCAGCGGAACATATTCACCAAACGGCACCAGTTTTTGCTTGAGGTAGGTGCCGTCGCCTTCGCCGACAACGGTGATGCCATTGAAGAAGCGCTTCTCGTGGTGGACCTCCATGCGGACCGGGACGCCGGTAATCAGCGCCGATTTACGCTCGGCCGCGAAGCTGCCCATCATGTTCAGGTAGCCCTCGGCGGACTCCTTGAGCACCGGGATCGCCGTTTCCGGCCAGATGAGAAGGTCGACTCGCCTGGAGCTGAAACTCATGTCGCGATACAGCGCCAGTTGCGCGTTGAGCTGCGTCGGGTCCCACTTCATGCTTTGTTCGATGTTGCCCTGAATGGCGGCGACGCTCAGTGGCGGGCCCGACGGGCTGGTCCAGGCGTGGTGCTTGAGCGCGATGCCGGCCAGCCACGGGCCGACCAGCAGCAAAACACCGGCTGCGATGAAGCCTTTGCGCCCCGTGCGAACCAGGCGAAAGCCGTTGTAGATCAATGCAGCTGTCAGGGCCAGGGTGAAGGAAATCAGCCACATCCCGCCGACAGGCGCGAGCCCGGCCAACGGGCCATCGAGCTGGCTGTACCCGGAATACAGCCACGGGAAGCCTGTCAGGAACCAGCCGCGGAAGGCTTCCTGGCCGACCCACAGCGCTGCGAAGGCCAGGGCGTCGGCCAGCGGCGCTTCATTTCGGCGTAGCCAGCGCGCCCATATCCAGGCGGGCAGGGCAAAGAACCAGGCAATTGCCGCCGTGAAGAGCAGCATCAGGAAACCGGCCAGCAATACCGAAGCGCCGCCGAAGTGGTGAATGCTGTAGTAGATCCAGCTGGTGCCGGCACCGAACAGGCCGAAACCGAAACACCAGCCGCGCCCTAGTGCCTGACGTGGGCTCAGCTCGCGCAGGCCGGCATAGAACAGGCCGACGGCGAGCAGTGCCAGGGGCCAGATATCGAACGGCGCCAGGGCCAGTGTGGTGATTGCACCGGCCGCCACGGCCAGCAGGTTACCGGGCCAGCCGGGGCGGGTTGTCCAGCGCATTTCAATCCTTAGCGAGCAATGGGCGTCAGGCGAAGCAAGTGAATCCGACGGCTGTCGGCGTTCAGGATGCGGAAACGGTACGGGCCGATTTCAGTGATTTCGTTACGTTTTGGCAAATGCCCGAACGCGCTCATCACCAGGCCGCCAACGGTGTCGAATTCGTCGTCGGAGAACTCGCTGTCGAAAAACTCGTTAAAGTTCTCGATCGGTGTCAGGGCCTTGATCAGGAAATCACCGCTGGGCAGCGGCTTGATGTAGCTGTCTTCTTCGACGTCGTGTTCGTCTTCGATGTCGCCGACGATCTGTTCCAGCACGTCTTCGATGGTCACCAGGCCTGCCACGCCGCCGTACTCGTCAATGACGATGGCCATGTGGTTGTGGTTGGCGCGAAACTCGCGCAGCAGCACGTTAAGGCGCTTGGACTCCGGCACGAAGGTGGCTGGGCGCAGGAGGTCCTTGATGTTGAAGCTGTCGCCGTTCTCCCTGAGGATCAACGGCAGCAAGTCCTTGGCCAGCAACACGCCCATCACGTCATCATGGCTTTCGCCGATCACCGGGTAGCGGGAGTGGGCCGAGTCGACCACGGCAGGCAGGAACTCGCGCGGTGTCTGGGTCGCCTTGATGCTGACCATCTGCGAGCGCGGGACCATGATGTCCCGGACCTGCAAGTCAGCCACCTGGATGGCGCCTTCGACGATGGCCAGTGCTTCACTGTCCAGTAGTTTGTTCTGGTGTGCATCGCGCAGCAGCTCCAGCAGCTCCTGGCGGTTTTTCGGCTCGTGGGCAAAAGCCTGGGTGAGTTTACCCAGCCATGACTTCTGCCCGTTGCTCGATCGATCTTCGCTCATAGCGATTACTCTGAATCCTTTGTTGTTTCGGTAGGGAATGCGTCGGTTTCGTCGTCCGCGTACGGATCGGGAAAGCCCAGTTCTGCAAGCAACGTTCGTTCCAGTGCTTCCATTTCTTCGGCTTCTTCGTCATCAATATGGTCGTAACCAAGCAGATGCAAGCAGCCGTGAATCACCAGGTGCGCCCAATGGGCCTTGAGCTCCTTGCCCTGTTCAGCGGCTTCGCGCTCGACCACGGCCACGCAGATCACCAGATCGCCCAGCAGCGGGATGTCGAGGAACTCATCCGGCACGTCGGCCGGGAATGACAAGACGTTAGTTGCGTAGTCCTTTTGCCGCCAGGTGTGGTTCAGCTCGCGTCCTTCGGCTTCGTCGACCAGACGAATGGTCATCTCCGAGTCGGCGGTGCGCTGGCGCAGGGCCAGTTCGCACCACTGGCGGAACTCGGCCTCGCCGGGGGCGCAGGCTTCGGTAGCGATTTGCAGGTCAAGCTCAAGCATCGCGGCGGCTATCCTTGGCGGCGGCATCATCGGCCGCTTTGGTTTCGAAGCGCTCGTAGGCTTCGACGATGCGCTGTACCAGTGGATGGCGCACGACGTCCTTGGGCTGGAAGTGGGTGAAGCTGATCCCCGGCACATCCTTGAGCACTTCAATCACGTGGTGCAGGCCGGACTTGGTGCCGCGTGGCAGGTCGACCTGGGTGATGTCCCCGGTGATGACGGCCGTGGAGCCGAAGCCGATCCGGGTCAGGAACATCTTCATTTGCTCGACCGTGGTGTTCTGGCTTTCGTCGAGAATGATGAAGCTGTTGTTCAGCGTGCGGCCGCGCATGTAGGCCAGCGGCGCGACTTCGATCACCTGGCGCTCGATCAGCTTGGCGACGTATTCGAAGCCGAGCATTTCGTAGAGCGCGTCGTAGAGCGGGCGCAGGTACGGGTCGATTTTTTGCGACAGGTCGCCGGGCAGGAAGCCGAGTTTTTCACCCGCTTCGACCGCCGGACGAACCAGCAGGATGCGGCGAATCTGCTCGCGCTCCAGTGCATCCACCGCGCAGGCGACAGCCAGGTAGGTCTTGCCGGTACCGGCCGGGCCGATGCCGAAGTTGATATCGTTACCGAGGATTTCCTTCACGTAGCGCAGCTGATTCAAGCCGCGGGGGCGAATCATGCCTTTCTTGGTGCGCAGGGCTACGGACGGTTCGGCGGGGGAGTGGTTGTCCAGCTGCTCGACGGCCGATTCCTGCAGGAACAGGTGCACCATGTCCGGCGACAGCTCGGTACCCTTGGTTTCCCGGTACAGGCGGCGCAGGAGGTTTTCCGCGGAGGTGGTGTGTTTGGGTTCGCCGATCAGCTCGAACTGGTTTCCGCGATTGCGGATCTCGATGGTCAGGCGCTGTTCGATCAAGCGCAAATGCTCGTCGAATTGCCCGCACAGATTGGCGAAGCGGCGAGCTTCAAAAGGCTCGAGGATGAAACGATGTGGTTCTATGGGTGCGTTCAAGGTCGTATTTAGCCGCCCTGGGGCAATGGTGATGAGTTCAAGGATAGCGCCAGTGGCGTGGGCGCGAAAGCTCTTAAATAAGATGCAGGAATTTGGCACTTAAACTGTGGCGAGGGGGCTTGCCCCCGTTCGACTGCGAAGCAGTCGCAAAATCTTGGGACCGCTTCGCGATCCAGCGGGGGCAAGCCCCCTCGCCACAAAAGCTCGCTCCCACAGTGGAATGCAGTGTTACTGGATCAGCGAGCCCCGCAGCGAGTGCGGCTGTGCGGCATCGATGTGCACGTCCGCGAACTGGCCGATCAGGGTCGGATTGTCGCAGCGGAAGTTGACGATACGATTATTCTCGGTCCGGCCTTGGAGCTCGCCCGGGTCTTTTTTCGAGTAATCGGTCACCAGGATTCGCTGGATAGAGCCGACCATTTGTCGGCTGATCTCGAAACCTTGCTGGTTCAAGCGATGCTGCAGGGCATTCAGACGTTCTTTCTTCAGCTCTTCCGGCGTGTCATCGGCCAGATCGGCGGCCGGTGTGCCCGGGCGCTGGCTGTAGACGAACGAGTAGGAAAAGTCGAAGCCGACGTCGGCAATCAGCTTCATGGTTTGCTCGAAGTCTTTCTCGGTCTCGCCGGGGAAGCCGACGATGAAGTCCGAGCTGATGCAGATTCCCGGCACGGCGGCGCGCAGTTTGCGCAGTTTGGATTTGTATTCAAGCGCGGTGTGGTTGCGTTTCATCGCCGCGAGGATGCGGTCCGAGCCCGATTGCACCGGCAAGTGCAGGTGCTTGACCAGCTCCGGCACGTCGGCGTGGGCCTGGATCAGGCTGTCGGAGAACTCCAGCGGGTGCGACGTGGTGTAGCGGATGCGGTCGATGCCATCGACCGCGGCGACCACGCGGATCAGTTCGGCCAGGTCGGCCAGGCGCCCGTCATGGGTGAGGCCGCGATAGCCGTTGACGTTCTGCCCCAGCAGCGTCACTTCCCGCACGCCGTTTTCGGCCAGGTGAATGATCTCGGCAATCACGTCGTCGAACGGCCGGCTGACCTCTTCACCGCGGGTGTAGGGCACCACGCAGAACGTGCAGTACTTGCTGCAACCTTCCATCACCGACACGTAAGCGCTCGGGCCGTCGATGCGGGGCTCGGGCAAGTGGTCGAACTTTTCGATTTCCGGGAACGAGACGTCGACTTGCGGCAGCTTGCTGATGCGCGCGGCGTCGATCATTTCCGGCAGGCGGTGCAGGGTCTGCGGGCCGAAGACAACGTCGACGTACGGCGCGCGATCGCGAATGGCCGCGCCTTCCTGGCTGGCCACGCAACCGCCGACGGCGATTACCATGTCCGGGTTGGCCAGCTTCAGTTCGCGCCAGCGGCCGAGCTGGGAGTAGACACGATCCTGGGCGCGTTCGCGGATCGAGCAGGTGTTGAGCAGGATCACGTCGGCGTCTTCAGCGCGAGCGGTGACTTCCAGGGCCTGATGTTCGCCCAGCAGATCGACCATGCGCGAGCTGTCGTACTCGTTCATCTGACAACCGTGGGTTTCGATGTAAAGCTTCTTGGCCATGGAATAGAGTCATCACGTGATTCAAAGAACCGCGCATTATAGGGAACATGTACCCAGGTTCCTACCGCTGCGCGTCCGATGGCTATGCTATAGTTCGCGCCCTCATTTTTATCCCCCGATGTGTTTCGCCCACCATGACCAAACGTGAAGCTCCAATCTACAAGGTGATTTTCCTCAACCAGGGCCAGGTGTTCGAAATGTACGCCAAGCAGATCTATCAAAGTGATCTGTGGGGCTTTCTGGAAGTGGAAGAGTTCGTCTTTGGCGAGCGCACGCAAGTGGTCGTCGATCCGAGCGAAGAAAAGCTCAAGGCTCAGTTCGAAGGCGTAGTGCGCAGTTTTGTGCCGATGCATTCGATCGTGCGTATCGATGAAGTCGAGCGTATGGGAACACCGAAAATCAGCGAAGCCCGTGGCGCGGTCGGCAATGTCATGCCGTTTCCGATGCCGATGCCTGAGAAGTAGACCTCTGTGGTGTGGTGAGCTTTGTGGCGAGGGGGCTTGCCCCCGTTGGGTCGCGAAGCGGCCCCAAGTCCGGCCACCGCATTCTTCCAGGCATACTGCATGTTTCAATTTTTCGACTGCTGCGCAGCCGAACGGGGGCAAGCCCCCTCGCCACAGGGGACCGAGTCGCTGTCAGGGCAGTGGCGCGAACGGCGTACGCCCATCGGCGCTCTGCAATTCCATCAAGTATTTACGGAAGATTTGCCCGAGCACCTGGGTAGCAAGCTCCAGTTCTTCGCGGGGCATCTTTTCGGTGACTTCGTCGGCGGTGTCCAGGGCCTCTTCGGCGCCGTTGACCGCCGCCATCTTCAGCAGGATGTACGCCTGAACGTTATTGGCCGGCACGCCTTCGCCGTGGAAGAACATGGTGCCGAGTTTGAATTGTGCCTGGGCGTGGCCTTGCAGCGAGGCTTTTTCGAAATAGCTCAGGGCTTGATTGAGGTCGCGCGGCGTGTTTTTGCCTTCGTAGTAGAACTCACCCAACTCGTATTGCGCTTGCGCATCCCCTTCTTCCGACGCTTTCTGGCAGGCGGCGAGCGCCTGTTCCAGGTCTTGCGGCTGGGTATTGAGGGTGCAGCGACCCATCGCTGGGATTAACAACGAGTTGCCGCCTGCTTGTGCGTGCGCGAGCAGGGGCTGAAGAAGCAACAGGCAGCCCAGTGCAAGGGTGCGGCCGGTGCGGTTCATGGGAATCGACTTACCTCTGAAGGGCGCGCGGACCCATCGAGGGATCCAATAAGCGCGCATTATGAAATAAGCAGGGCCAACCTTACAAAGTCTTTACTCGTTTTTCTGCTGCACGGGAAATTTATCGCCCACTTTGCGGGGGATTATTAGCAGATGAGTAGGAAAAATCGTGGGAACGTAGGCGAAAGCTGACGCTGGCAAGGGCCAGCGTCAGCATTTGAACGTTACTTCAAGGCCGCGAAGGCGCGCTCGGCAGCGTCCAGGGTCAGCTTCAGTTCAGCTTCGCCGTGGGCGATCGAAGTGAAACCGGCTTCGAATGCGCTCGGTGCCAGATACACGCCACCTTCGAGCATCAGGTGGAAGAAGCGGCCGAACAGGGCTGCGTCGCTGGCCATGACGTCATCGAAGGTGACGATGTCGTCGGCACCACTGAAGTACAGGCCGAACATGCCGCCGGCCTGGGTGGTCACGAACGGAATGCCGGCCGCATCGGCGCGCTGTTGCAGGCCGTCGAGCAGGCGAGTGGTGTAGTCGGTCAGCTCGGCGTGGAAGCCCGGGCGGCTGATCAGACGCAGGGTGGTCAGGCCGGCGGCCATCGCCAGCGGGTTACCGGACAGCGTACCGGCCTGGTACACCGGGCCCAGCGGGGCGATGCGCTGCATGATTTCGCGCTTGCCGCCGAAGCAGCCGACCGGCATGCCGCCACCGATGATCTTGCCGAAGGTGGTCAGGTCCGGCGTCACGCCGTAGTACGCCTGGGCACCGCCGAGGGCGACACGGAAACCGGTCATCACTTCGTCGAAAATCAGCACCACGCCGTGCTTGTCGCACAGGGTCCGCAGGCCTTCGAGGAAACCTGGAGCAGGCGGTACGCAGTTCATGTTGCCGGCCACTGGCTCGACGATGATGCAGGCCACATCCTGGCCGACTTCGGCGAGCATGGTTTCTACCGCGTCGATGTCGTTGAAGGGCAGTGTCAGGGTGTGTTTGGCGAATGCCGCCGGTACACCGGCCGAGCTCGGTACGCCTTGGGTCAGTGCGCCGGAACCGGCCTTGACCAGCAGGCTGTCGGAGTGACCGTGGTAGCAGCCTTCGAACTTGATGATGCTGTCGCGGCCGGTGAAGCCACGGGCCAGGCGAATGGCGCTCATGGTCGCTTCGGTGCCGGAGCTGACCATGCGCACCATTTCCATCGACGGCACGAGGGAGCAGACCAGGTCGGCCATCTGCGTTTCCATCTCGGTCGGGGCGCCGTAGGACAGGCCGTGCTCAAGCTGTTTGCGCACGGCGTCCAGCACGTCCGGGTGGCTGTGGCCGAGAATCATCGGACCCCAGGAACCGACGTAATCCACATAACGCTTGTCGTCTTCGTCGGTGACGTAGGCGCCTTCGGCGTGCTTGAAGAACAGTGGCGTGCCGCCGACGCTCTTGAACGCGCGAACCGGCGAGTTCACGCCACCGGGAATGTGTTTCTGGGCATTGGCAAACAGCGTTTCGGAACGAGACATGATCGGGCTCTCAGACTTTTAGTAATTCATTGAATGCGCGGGCGCGGCGGGTTACTTCAGCCGTGCTCTCGGCGCCAAACAGGCCATGCACCACGGCCAGCAGGTCGACACCATGGGCCACCAGCGGCGCGGCGTTTTCCAGGGTGATGCCACCGATCGCGCAGATCGGCAGGTGCAGTTTGCTGCGTGCCTGGTCGAGCAGGTCGAGACTGCAGGTCGGGGCGCCGGGTTTGGTGTTGGAATTGAAGAAGCGGCCGAACGCGACGTAGCTGGCGCCTTCTTTGACGGCCTGTTCGGCGAGGTCGAGTTGCGCATGGCAGGTCGAACCGATGATTGCATCGCGACCCAGCAGGGCGCGGGTCGGAGACAATGGACCATCAGTTTGACCCAAGTGCACGCCGACATTCAGGCGTGCGGCCAACTCAGCGTCATCATTGATGATCAACCGGGTGTTGTAGCGTTCGCATAAATCACGCAAGGCTTCGGCTTCGCGCAGACGACGGGCTTCGTCACTGCTCTTGTCGCGGTATTGCAGCAAGGTGACGCCGCCTTCCAGCGCCGCCTCCACGTACTTGAGCAGCTTACCCTCCAGCAAATGGCTGTCGGTAATGGCGTACAGGCCACGTAGTTTCATCGGACAAGCCTCACCGCATTACAAATAGAAGTTACGAGCAGAAATCCAGTGGCAAGCGGCGCGGCACGAACTGGCCTTTGCCCAGTTGCTCGGCATCACGCAGGGTGCGCCATGTGTAGTTAAGCGCGGTCTGCACGGCACTGGCGAGGTTTTCGCCCTGGGCCAGACGACCGGCCAGCGCACTGGCCAGGGTGCAGCCGGAACCGTGATAACTGCCCGGCAAGCGCTGGCAGGTAAAGGTTTCGCGCAGGCCGTCGCGGCTGTACAGGCGATTGTGGATTTCGGTTTCGTCGCCATGACCGCCGGTGATCAGCAGGTGTTTGACGAACGGCAGGAGTTTTTCTGCGCACTCGTCCGCGGTGCCTTCGGGCAGTTCGGCGAGGATGCGGGCTTCGGGAAGGTTGGGGGTCGCAATGATCGAAAGGGGCAGCAGGCGTTCGCGCATGGCGTAGCCGACTTCGTCCTTGCCCAGGCGTCCGCCGCCGCCAGCGCGCAGCACCGGGTCGCAGACCACCGGCAAGTGCGGGTGCGCCGAAAGCAGTTCGACCACGGTGTCGACCATTTCCAGGGAACCGAGCATGCCCAGTTTGACGGCGGCGACTTCGGAGTCGTTGAGCACGGCATTGGCCTGGGCCAGTACCCACTCACGGTCCAGGACGCGGAAGTCAGTGACATTGACGGTGTCTTGCACGGTCAGGGCGGTGACGGCCGGAGCCGCATGGCAACCCTGTGCGAGCAGGGCTTCGATATCTGCCTGCAAGCCGGCGCCACCACTTGGGTCGTGGCCGGAGAGACAGAGGACAACGGGGCGAGAGCTGTAGATATTCATGGTGCGCGAGCTTACCACCAAACAACGTTTTTCGGGTGTAACGACATCCGGTCCGGCCGATAGATTGTGGCGAAGGCGCTCACTGTTCGCAGTGCATTTTTATTATCTGATCAAGTCAACAGCTCTATCTCAATAATATTCGCTGGAACGCCCGTTCTAGAGCCTTCGTAGGAAAAATTTCAATGGTGTTTAATGGCCATCAACGGCTATGCTAGAGTGGATCCAAACCAATAACAGGTGATACCGGTTTTACGTCTGCTCAAAAGGAATGGGGGGGCTTCCTGACAGAACCGGACAGGCCACGCTGGGGCTTCAATGCGCTATTTGCTGATGTTGCTGTTGTGTTTGCCCCTCCTGGCAAACGCCGTCGAGTTCGATGAGTTCACTCAAAGCCTCCCCTTGGGCCGAACCCTGCAGGTCTATGAGGACGCAGGTGGTCAGGCGACCATCGCGGATATCCGTGCGCAATCGGCGGCCGGCAACTTCAAACCGCACCACAAAAATACGCTTAACGCCGGGTACTCGCGTTCGGTGTTCTGGCTGAAAATCGACCTGCATTACCGTCCAGCCAATCCGGCGGCGCAAAGGACCTGGCTGCTGGAACTGGCCTATCCGCCCCTCGATCATCTCGATCTCTATTTGCCCGATGCGGCCGGCAACTATCAGTTGGTCCGGCAGACCGGCGATGCCTTGCCCTTCGCCAGCCGCGAGATTCGTCAGAACAACTATCTGTTCGACCTGACGTTCAAGCCGGACCAGGCCGAAACCATATTCATGCGCTTGCAAAGCGAAGGCTCGATCCAGGCGCCGGTAACCTTGTGGTCGAGCACCGCCTACCTCGAAGAGCAGCCCGTGCGCCTCTACGTACTGGGGCTGATCTACGGCGTACTGCTGGGGATGCTGGTCTACAACCTGTTCATCTACCTCAGCGTGCGCGACACCAGTTACCTCTACTACATCTTTTATATCGCCTCGTTCGGCTTGTATCAGCTGTCGGTAAACGGTGCGGCCGTGCAGTATTTCTGGCCGGACAATCCGTGGTGGGCCAACGCTGCGACGCCGTTTTTCATCGGCTGTGCGGGGCTGTTCGGCAGTCAGTTCGCCCGCAGTTTCCTGCAGATGGCTACCCACAGTCGCTGGCTTGACCGCTTGTTGCTGGCGCTGGTTGCCTTCAGTGCGCTGGTGATCGGCCTGTCATTGATGACCAGCTATGCCTTGGCCTTGCGCCTGGCCACGGCCCTGGCGCTGACATTCACCGTGGTGATTTTTGCCGCCGGGATCTTTGCCTGGCTGCGGGGCCTGCGGGTGGCGCGGTATTTCATCATTGCCTGGTCGGCGTTTTTACTCGGTGGCATCGTCAATACGCTGATGGTGCTTGGATACCTGCCGAACGTGTTCCTGACCATGTATTCCAGTCAGATCGGCTCGGCCATCGAAGTGGCGTTGCTGTCCCTGGCGCTGGCCGACCGCATCAACGCCATGCGCGAGCAGCAGGCTCAAACCCTGTTCGACGCCAGCCAGAAGCTTGAAGTCCTCAACCAGCAACTGGCTCACAGTAACAAGCTCAAGGACGAGTTCCTTGCCACCCTGACCCACGAATTGCGCACGCCCATGAATGGTGTGATCGGTTCACTGGAGCTGATGCAGACGGTCGAGATGGACCCGGAACTCGAGTACTACCAGCAGACGGCTTCGGGGTCGGCGCGGGACATGATGCGCATGGTCAACGGCATCCTCACCCTCACCGAATTGCAGGCCGGCAAACTCAAGGCCTCGGCCGACACCTTCAGCTTGCGTGGCGTGGTCGAGGCACTGCGCACGCAGTTCGAGGGCAACGCATCGAGCAAGTCGCTGGACTTCAAGGTCGATGTCGCGCCAGGTGTGCCGGATCGCTTGCTCGGCGACAACGTCAAGATCGCGCAGTGCCTGGAATGCCTGCTGGATAACGCCATCAAGTTCACAAAGGTCGGCGGTCTGGCGCTGCGGGTGACCGGCAAGACCATCGAGCCCGACCGGCTGGCGTTGACCTTTGCGGTGATCGACACGGGCATTGGTTTCACCGATTTAGGGGAGGCCACGATGTATCAACGGTTCTTCCAGCTCGATGGCTCGATGACCCGTGAATACGGTGGCCTGGGGGTTGGCTTGGCGATTTGCCGACAGTTGGTCGAATTGCTCGGTGGGCGGCTGACTCATCGCTCCGAGCCAGGGCGCGGCAGTCGGTTTCAGCTGGATGTGGAAGTCGGGCTGCCGGAGGTCGAACGTCCGGTGACACCGTTGATGACCCGGGATTTTCCGCGCCTGCGCTTGCCTCAGGATTGTGCCGTGCTGTTGGTGGATGACAACGGCATCAGCCAGTTGGTGATGCGCGGCATGTTGCTCAAGCTGGGCTTTCGCGTACGTACGGCCAACAGCGTCGATGTCGCGCTCGATCTGTTGCAGCGCGAAGTGTTTGACGCGGTGCTGGTCGATTGTCAGTTGCCGCTGCCGGACGGTGAGTCGGTGTGCTGCCGGATCCGCGCTTTACCCGGTTATGCCGAGCTGCCGTTGTTCATGATCGCTCTGGGCGGTGACCGAGAACGTTGCCCGACCGGCGCAGTGATTGATCACTTGAGCAAACCGGTGAAATTCGAAGACTTGCAGGCCGCGCTTTACCGCCGTGTGCTCTGCCCGAAACAGGGCGAAAGCGCCGACAGTTAGGCGTATATGACACTTTGATCGGCCGAGGGGCGGTGCTTAACTGAAGTCCCTTGGCCGACCAAAGGAGCCCTGTCATGAACCTGCATCAGTTCGCCGAAACCCACGAAGTCACCAACCAGCCACCGTCACTGGACGGCGCCAACCTGTACCGCATTGACTTGCCGTTGCAGGAATGGTCGCGGCGCTTCGGGGCCGGTTGGGCCGAATCGCGGATCGACGCCTATGGCGCGCTGGCCGGTGGCCCGTTGATGGAAGCCGGGTTCCTGGCCAATCAGAACAAGCCGGTGTTCAACAGCCATGACCGGTTTGGTCATCGCATTGATCTGGTGGAGTTTCATCCGGCCTATCATCAATTAATGCGCACGGCGGTCGAACACGGCCTGACCTCGCTGCCCTGGGCGCACCCGCAGGACGGCGCCCATGTCGCCCGCGCGGCCATGACCTATTTGCATAGCCAGGCCGAGGCCGGCAGTGGATGCCCGCTGACCATGACCTTCGCCAGCGTTCCGGCCATGCGCCTGCAACCGGACCTGGCGAAAAAGTGGCTGCCGAAAATCCTCGCCACCGAATACGACCCGCGCAATGTCGGCATGGTCCACAAGGCTGGAGTCACCATCGGCATGGCCATGACCGAGAAGCAGGGGGGTACCGACGTGCGGGCCAATACCACCAAGGCCTATCCGGTCGGCGCCAGCGGTCCGGGCCAGGCCTATGAACTTGTGGGGCACAAGTGGTTTTGCTCGGCGCCGATGTGTGACGCCTTCCTGACACTGGCGCAGACCGACAAGGGCCTGACCTGTTTCCTGTTGCCGCGCCATCGTCCGGACGACACGCGCAATCAGTTCTATATCCAGCGCTTGAAGAACAAGCTCGGCAACTGCTCCAACGCTTCCAGCGAAGTGGAGTTCCGTGGAGCACTGGCGTGGATGGTCGGTGAAGAGGGCCGTGGCGTTCCGACGATCATCGAGATGGTCGCCATGACCCGCTTCGATTGCATGGTCGGTTCCAGTTCGCTGATGCGCCAGGCGCTGACTCAGGCCAGCCATCACTGCGCTCACCGATCGGTTGGCGGCAAACTGCTCAGCGAACAGCCGTTGATGCAGAACGTGCTGGCGGATCTGGCGCTGGAAAGCGAAGCGGCCCTGGCGTTGAGCCTGCGCATGGGCCGGGCGCTGGATCATCTGGATGATTCGCAGGAAGCCAAATTCGCCCGCCTGGTGACGGCGGTGGGCAAGTACTGGATCTGCAAACGGGCGCCGGCGATGATCAACGAAGCGGCCGAATGCATGGGCGGCGCGGGTTATGTCGAAGACAGCATCCTGCCGCGGCTTTACCGCGAGGCGCCGGTGAATTCGACCTGGGAAGGCTCCGGTAATGTGCAGTGCCTCGACGTGCTGCGTGCCCTGTCGAAAGAACCAGGCGTGCTCGATGCGCTGTTCAGCGAGTTGGGCGATGGCCATGGCGACAAGCGCCTGGCTGCGCACATCCATCAATTGCAGGCGGCCTTCAAGGACACCAGCGACATCCAGTACCGCGCCCGGCAACTGACTGAAGACATTGCCCTGGGGCTGCAGGCGAAGCTGTTGCTGGAAGCCGGGAATGCGGTGGTCAGTGATGCGTTTATTGCCAGTCGCCTGGATGGCGGCGGCCGAGTGTATGGCGCGTTACCACGAGGGCTGGACGTGGAAGCGATTGTCGCGCGCTCGACTCCGCAGGGCTTCTGATCACCACTTGGCCCCATGTGGGAGCGGGCTTGCTCGCGAATGCGGTTTCACATTCAACATTGATGTGGCTGAAAGACCGCTATCGCGAGCAAGCTCGCTCCCACAGTTGTTCTCTGTACTCAGTCAATGCCACTGTTCCCGTGAAGCGACGATGCAGGCAAGATGAAGGTCTGCAAGTCAGAACACAGGATGCTGATCGTGACCGAAGCTTTTATTGTCGTTCAAACCGCCGAGCAAGCCGTGGATCGGCTTGCGCTCTTGCACAATCGTGCAACCACCGCGTTGAGCCAGGCGCTCAAGCGCTACCTCAAGGATCGCGTCGAGCCCGATGCCGAACAGCGCTCGATGTTCCGCTATCCCGAATTGCGCCTGACCTATCACTGCCAGGGCGAAGTCCCGCAGACCACCCGTGCCTACGCCAAGGTCCAGCTGCCGGGCACCTACAGCGTCACCGTCACCCATCCCTCGGCTTTCCGTAAATACCTGCTGGAACAGCTGGTTCCGCTGATGCACGACTTCACCGTGACCGTGGAAGTCGGAGTCAGCCAGCAGAACATCCCGTATCCGTATGTGGTCGAGCAGGGCGATGAGCTGGCGGGCTCCGGCGTCACCGCCGCCGTACTGGCGCGGGTGTTCCCGAGTACCGACCTGTCGGCGGCGACCGACGGCATTGCCGACGGTCTGTACGATTGGGAAAACACCGATCCGCTGCCCCTGGCGCTGTTCGATGCCGCGCGGGTGGATTTCTCCCTGCGCCGACTGGTGCATTACACCGGCAGCGACTGGCGGCATGTGCAGCCGTGGATTCTGCTGACCAACTATCACCGCTACGTCGACCAGTTCATCGTCCATGGTCTGGAGCAACTGCGCAACGACCCGCGTTTCGTGCGCATGGTGCTGCCGGGCAACGTGATCATCGAAAAGAGCATGGATCACGGCGAAGCCTCGGCGATTGCCGCCGGGGTGGTCTGGCACCGCTACCAGATGCCGGCCTATCACCTGATCGCCAGCGATGGCCACGGCGTAACCCTGGTCAACATCGGTGTCGGCCCGTCCAACGCCAAGAACATCACCGACCACCTGGCCGTGCTGCGCCCGCACTGCTGGCTGATGATCGGTCACTGCGGCGGCCTGCGTCAGTCGCAGACCATTGGCGACTACGTGCTGGCCCACGCCTACATGCGTCGCGACGGGATTCTCGACCGGGTGGTGCCGCCGAACATACCAATTCCGGCGTTGGCCGAAGTGCAGCTCGCGCTTCAGCAAGCGGCGGCCAACGTCACCGGCGAGAAGGGCGACGAACTGAAGAAACGCCTGCGTACCGGCACCGTGCTGACCTACGACGACCGTAACTGGGAGCTGCGCTGGGCGCAGGAGCGGCCGCTGATCAACCTGTCCCGCGCCGTGGCGGTGGACATGGAAAGCGGCACCATTGCCGCGCAGGGTTATCGCTTGCGGGTGCCGTACGGCACGTTGCTGTGCGTCTCGGACAAGCCGCTGCACAGCGAAATCAAGTTGCCGGGCTCGGCCAACGCTTTCTATGAGCGCGCGGTCAGCCAGCACCTGAAGATCGGTATCGAGGCGGTGGATCTGTTGCGCACCGAACTCAACTCGCTGCACTCGCGCAAACTGCGCAGCTTCGACGAGCCGCCGTTCCGCTAACGGTTTGTCATGGTCATTTGGCGGTCAGGGCACTAGCATTAGCAGCCCTGACCGTTAGATGTTGTTTTGCCCATGTCGCGTCCATCTCGTCCACCTTCCCGTCGCCCCGGCGCGAAGCCATCCCCATCAGCCCCGCGCCGTGTCGCCAAGGCACCACCAGCCGAGCCGAAGCTGATCCTGTTCAACAAACCTTTCGATGTGCTGACGCAATTCAGCGACGGCGAAGGGCGCGCGACCCTCAAGGATTACATCGATGTACCGGGCATCTATCCGGCCGGACGGTTGGACCGCGACAGCGAAGGCTTGTTGCTGCTGACCAACGACGGCCAGCTACAGGCGCGGATCGCCGACCCGAAACACAAGCTGGCCAAGACCTATTGGGTGCAGGTCGAGGGCGAGCCGAACACCGAACAGTTGCAGCGCTTGCGCGACGGCGTCGAATTGAATGACGGCATGACCTTGCCCGCCGAGGTACGGCAACTGGACGAGCCTGAGCTGTGGCCGCGCAATCCGCCGGTTCGCTTCCGTAAAAGCGTGCCGACCAGCTGGCTGGAGTTGGTGATTCGCGAAGGGCGCAACCGGCAGGTGCGGCGCATGACCGCTGCGGTCGGGTTGCCGACCTTGCGCCTGGTGCGAGTCAGGATCGGCGACTGGACGATCGAAGGGCTCGATCAGGGACAGTGGAAAGAAGTACCGGCGCGCTTATAAAGTGCCGGATTCGATCAGGCCGATGACCACACTTTTGATCACGAATGCAGCAACACCAAGGCCGAGCACGAAGAACAGAATGAACGAGCCAAAGCGCCCGGCCTTGGACTTCTTCGCCAGATCCCAGACGATGAAACCCATGAAAATGATCAGGATCGTGACCAGTCCGGTCAACATCCACTCTTCGAATACTGCAGGATCCATCGAACATCTCCAGCACAGGCGAGGCTAAAAGGGCGCGGCGAGTATACGCCGCACTGGCTTCGTGCAGTATTGACCTGCGTCGGTGTGTCGCAGTCATTCGTCGCCTGTGCCGGCCCCATCGCGAGCAAGTTCGCTCCCACAAAGTTTTGTGTTGAGCGCAGTATCGTGATCCATACAAAACCTGTGGGAGCGAGCTTGCTCGCGATGGCGTCCTCAGCTGCGCAGATGAGTCAAAGGCAGTTCGGTGCTGTTCAACACCTGATTCAACACAAAACTCGATCGCACGCTGGTCACGCCTTCAATCCGCGTCAGATGCCCCAGCAGCAGTTTCTGGTAGTGATCCATGTCCGGCACCACGACCTTGAGCTGATAGTCGGCATCCATCCCGGTCACCAGGCTGCATTCGAGCACTTGGGGCAGGGTGCGGATGGCCGCTTCGAAATTCTCGAAACGCTCCGGCGTGTGACGGTCCATGCCGATCAGCACGTAGGCGGTCAGGCTCAGGCCCAGCATCTTGCGGTCGAGCAGGGCGACCTGGCGGGAAATGTAGCCGTCGTCTTCCAGTTGCTTGACCCGCCGCGAGCACGGCGAAGGCGAAAGGCCGATGCGCTCGGCCAGCTCCTGGTTGGAGATGCGTGCGTCGCGCTGCAATTCCGCCAGAATACTCAGGTCGTAACGGTCGAGCTTGCTCATCAATCGGTCCTTTGTCGTAACTATTGCGGAGGATTATGTATCTAGGGTTAAAAATTGCGCAAGTGATGTTTAATTCAGCAATCTTCGCAATCCTCTGCCGACGCTCCCGGCCTATTCTTATCACCAGAATCACTGCTCGGACAAACAGTCCAGTGCGGCTCGCCGAATCAGGCCCGCCGCGGTCGCCACCCCCACCGGGGATGTGCCGGCCCCCGAGCTACACACTGTCCAGAAGACGGCGTGAGGTGAGCCGACGCCACAAGTGTCGAGCCAGGACGAAGTTCTCCAAGGGGAGGCCGACGGGTCTCCCCTTTTTCTTGCGTGGAATTTGACCCGCTGGCCTCAATAAATAAGTTGTGTGACAGATAACCTGTCGCAGAACCGGCCAGCGCTTTCCCAGTCTTAAGTACAGGCCCTTACCCGCAATGAGGTAAAGCATGAAATCGCGCATCTGGCGTTTGGCCGGTGTTGGTTTGTTGTGCGTCAGTGTCTCGGTGCAAACGATGGCCGATGAGCCGCAAAACCGTGGCCATGATGGCGGGCAACGCGGCCAGGGTGGGCATCAGGGCGATAACCAGGGCCGTGGTGGCGGTGACCAGCCGCATCCGCAAAACGGCCAGCAGCAGAATCAGCCCCGGGCGCAGAACAAGGACAACCGCCAGAAAGAGCACGGCGGCCAGAATCAACGTCAGGACAATGACCAGAGGCAGAGCCGTCCAGCACCGGATTTCAACAGCCAGGTGCGCTCGCCGCCGCCACCGCCGCAGATGCCGGCCACTGACATGCCAATCCAGCCCCGGCCCGACACCGTGCGCCAGACCCAGGAGCCGCAGCGCGGTTACTACCAGGACCAGCCACGTCGCAACGATGACAAACAGCGCTGGAGTGGTTACACCGTCGCACCGTCCTATGACAATCACGGGCAGGGGC
Organism: Pseudomonas sp. BF-R-30; assembly: GCF_019956175.1. NCBI lineage: Bacteria > Pseudomonadati > Pseudomonadota > Gammaproteobacteria > Pseudomonadales > Pseudomonadaceae > Pseudomonas > Pseudomonas sp. BF-R-30. The sequence continues at coordinate 154,997 of NZ_JAHBDE010000004.1, forward strand.
GCCCGAGTGGGCGCGGTAACGGCTGGGGGCCTGGCCCCAGGTATCGTCCCGGTCATGTGATCGACCGCTTTCCCGAGCGCGACTACCGTGTGCCTTACCGTGGCATGGATTACTTCTATTCCGGTGGCTACTGGTATCGCCCGCTGGGCCCGCGTTACGTGGTGGTGCAGCCACCGCGCGGGATTCGTGTCAGGTACCTGCCCGATTACGCCGAGCAGGTATGGATCGGCGGGGCGCTGCTGTTCCTGGCGGCCGGTTCCTATTACGCCTATCAGCAAAGCACTCAGGATTACGTCGTGGTCGAACCGCCGGTTGGCCAACCGCAACCACCCGCTGGCAACAGCGGTTATGACGTGGAGGCGTATCCAGCCAACGGGCAGTCGCCGGAGCAGGTCAGTCGGGACGGTTACGAGTGTTATCAATACGCGGTGCAGCAGAGTGGTTTCGATCCACGAACCGCCACCTACCAGCCAGACCCGTCGGTGGTGCAAGCCTACCGACAGGCCCAGGGTAACTGCCTGAGCAGTCGCGGTTATCAGGTGACTTACTGATCCCGCGCGGCTTTCACCACTTCCTGAGGGTCGGCGTGCACCAGCACTTCGGCCCGCGGGTAGGCGGTGTGAATGGCGGCGGCAGCCTGATCGCTGATGCCATGGGCAACGGATAACGTCAGCTCCCCCGGCAGCTCCAGATGCAACTGCACAAACCACTGGTTGCCGGAGATCCGCGTGCGCAGGTCATGGGCACCCAATACGCCGGGGACGCTGCACGCCAATTCCAGCATGTGCTGGCTGACCTCCGGCGGCAGTTCTTCATCCATCAACACCGCGAAGCTCTCCCTGGCGATCTGCACCGCGCTCCACAGAATGTAGACGGCGATTCCCAGGCCGAACCAGGGGTCGACCTGATGCAGTCCAAACCCGGCCAACACCAGCGCGATCAGAATGCTGCCGTTGAGCAGCATGTCCGAGCGGTAGTGCAGGGAGTCGGCGCGCACCGCGTTGGAGCCGGTGGCCTTGACCACCCGATGTTGAAACATCAACAACGCCAGGGTCAGCACGAGGGAAAACACAATCACGCCGATACTGATCCACGGCGCGCCCACGGGCTCGGGATGCTTCAACCGATCGTAGGCCTGCAACGCGATCAGTACCGCACTGCCGCCGATGAACAACGCCTGGGCCATGCCCGCCAATGACTCGGCCTTGCCGTGCCCGTAGCGATGATCATTGTCGGCCGGGCGCAGGGCGTAATGCACCGCCAGCAGGTTGAGCAATGACGTGACGCCGTCGAGTGTCGAGTCGGTGAGCCCGGCGAGCATGCTCACCGAGCCGCTCAACCACCAGGCGATGGCTTTGGCGACGATCAGGATGCATGCCACCGCCACCGAGGCACGGGTCGCCAGCCGCAGCAGGCGGGCGTGTTCGGAGCTGGAGGTCATAGGGGCCATCGTTCCTTGAAGAGTCCTTTCGCGCGTAGGGATTTACGCGGCGGGTTGCAGGCCGAACATCGCCAGTTGCTGGGCGTTGCCTTTGCTCTGGATCAGGCGTGGATCGTCCAGCGGGAAGCTGCGACCCAGTTCGCTTTCCAGAATAGTCTGCAACTTGCGGTTATCGACTTTGCCGTCGGCGCCGATGGCTTCCTTGAGTTTTTCCGGTGCAACTTGTGCGGTCTCTCCCGGTGCGTAGTAAATCGCGCCGGTGGCGAAGTCCACGGCAAACGCAATCAGGCCGGGGATGATGTAGAACAGCAGGCCCACGGCGTCGAGCGCGGCAATGGCCGGGTCGATCTTGCCTTCGATCTGGCCACGGCGATCCGGGTAGAAGATCGAACCGCAGGCGGTCACTTGAGTCAGCAAGGTTGCGACCAGAACACCGCCAATCAGGCGAAAGGGAGCACGCATATGAAACCTCCTGGGTAATCTCGAAACGAAACGTCGTCGGTATGAATTAAGACCCTGACGAACGCCTTGCAGTTCGCCGTTATACTCGCCGCTCTGTTTGGGAGCCAGCATGATTTCTTTGCCGATCGATGAAGTTTTACCCGCCCTGCGTGAAGCCCTCGCTACACGCCACGAAGCCGTGCTCGAAGCGCCGCCCGGCGCAGGTAAAACCACCCGCGTGCCTTTGGCCTTGCTCAACGAACCGTGGCTGGCCGGGCAGACCATCCTGATGCTTGAACCCCGCCGGTTGGCGGCGCGGGCGGCGGCGGAGCGGCTGGCCAGTGAACTGGGGGAGAAGGTCGGCGAAACCGTGGGCTATCGCATTCGGCTCGACAGCAAGGTCGGTCCCAACACCCGCATTGAAGTGGTCACCGAAGGCATCCTCACCCGGCGTTTGCAGGACGACCCCGCGCTTGAGGGCGTGGGCCTGCTGATCTTCGACGAATTTCATGAACGCAGTCTCGACGCGGATCTGGCACTGGCCCTGAGCCTCAATGGCCGGGAACTGTTCCGTGACGATCAGCCGCTGAAAATCCTCTTGATGTCCGCCACGCTGGAAGGCGAACGCTTGGCCGGGTTGCTCGACGACGCGCCGATCCTGCGCAGCGAAGGGCGCATGTTCCCGGTGGCGATGCGCTGGGGCCGACCGTTCCAGTCCGGTGAATTCATCGAGCCGCGCTTGGTACAAACCATTCTTGAAGCCTTGAACGACGAAACCGGCAGTGTGTTGGTGTTCCTGCCGGGGCAGGCGGAAATCCGGCGCGTGCATCAGCAACTGGCCGATGCCTTGGGCGAAAACACTCAGGTTCTACTGTGCCCATTGCACGGTGAACTGGACCTCGCCGCGCAACGGGCAGCCATCGATCCGGCACCGACGGGCAAGCGCAAAGTGGTGCTGGCCACCAACATCGCCGAAACCAGCCTGACCATCAATGGCGTGCGCGTGGTGATCGATGCCGGGCTGGCTAGGGTGCCGCGTTTCGACCCCGGCAGCGGCATGACCCGTCTCGACACCCAGCGCATTTCCAAGGCCAGCGCCACCCAGCGCGCGGGCCGGGCCGGGCGCCTGGAGCCGGGCGTGTGTTATCGCTTGTGGTCCCAGGATCAGCACGAGCAACTGGCGGCCTATGGCAGTGCGGAAATTCTTTCGGCGGACCTCGCCGGGCTGGCCTTGCAACTGGGACGTTGGGGCGTAAAACCCGAACAGTTGGTGTGGCTCGACGTGCCACCTGCGGCTGCCTATGCACAGGCTCAAGATTTGCTGGAACGCCTCGGAGCGTTGGATGGCGAAACGCTGACCCGTCACGGTCAGGCCATGGCCGAACTGCCGGCGCATCCGCGCATCGCGCATTTGCTGTTGCGCGGCCAGGCGCTGGGACTGGCGGACATGGCCTGCGACGTCGCGGCACTGCTCGGCGAGCGCGATATCTTGCGCGGCGCCGGGGCGGACTTGCACAGCCGACTGGTATTGCTGTCTGGCGAAGAACGCGCCGCACGGGGTGCCCAGGGTGGGGTGCAGCGCGCACGGCAACTGGCGCGGCAGTATCGTGGTTACCTTCGGGGCAAAGCAGCGGAGCCGGTCAGCGATCCAGATCACCCGCGCTGGCTCGGCGCGTTGCTGGCGCTGGCCTATCCCGACCGGGTCGCTCAGCAACGGCGCGCCGGTGGTGCGGAATATCGCTTGGCCAACGGACGTGCCGCACTGTTCGCCGAGGCCGACAGCCTGATGAAGCAGCCGTGGCTGGTGATCGCCGATCTGGGCAGTCGCCAGGGCCAGCGTGAGGAGCGGATTTATCTGGCGACGGACTTCGATCCGGCACTCTTCGATTCAGTGCTGGCCGAGCAGGTTCGCTGCGTCGATCAACTGGATTGGGATGAACGCGAAGGCGTACTGCGGGCCGAGCGTCAGCGCAAGGTTGGTGAGCTGATCCTCAGTCGTGAACCGCTGACCGGTCTCGATGAAACCGCCCGCAGCCAGGCGCTGGTCAACCTGGTGCGGCGCAAAGGGCTGGAACTGTTGCCGTGGACACCGGAGTTGCGTCAGTGGCAGGCGCGGGTCGCCTTGTTGCGGCAACTGGACCTCGCCGCCAAGGGCGAGAGCGAGTGGCCGGATGTCAGCGACGTGGCATTGCTCAAGAGTTTGGAGCACTGGCTGATGCCGTATCTGGGCAAGGTTTCGCGGCTCAGTCACTTCGCCAACCTGGATCTGTCGAGCATCGTCCACAACCTGCTGCCGTGGCCGCTGCCACAACGCTTGGACGAGCTGGCGCCCCATCATTTGAGCGTGCCGTCAGGCTCCTCGATTCGTCTGGATTACAGCGAACAGCCGCCGATTCTCGCGGTGCGCTTGCAGGAGCTGTTCGGCCTGGCCGAGACCCCGCGCATTGCCGGGGGGCGGCAGGTGGTCAAACTGCATCTGTTGTCCCCGGCGCGGCGACCGGTGCAGGTGACTCAGGACCTGGCCAACTTCTGGCGCAGCACCTACGCCGAGGTTAAGAAGGATCTGAAGGGGCGCTATCCGAAGCATTATTGGCCGGATGATCCGCTGGTGGCCGAAGCAACTGCGCGGATCAAACCCCGTAAATAACGGTTAACACCGGACTCTGTGGCGAGGGGGCTTGCCCCCGTTGGACTGCGCAGCAGGCCCTGCTTTTCAGATGAAGAGTTGGGGCCGCTGCGCGACCCAGCGGGGGCAAGCCCCCTCACCACAGAAGTTACTGCGATCTTTCGGATTTGGCGGTCAGCTGTTCGCGGCAGTAGTCCGCAAACAACTGCGCCGGTTTGGTCAGTTGCCCGCGTTTGAGCCACGCCGCCACCAGTCCCGAACCGGTGACGTCTTCAGCGATGTCCACGCACACCACTTTCTGCCCGTCGTAGGTGCACTCCGAATGCGGTTTGGTCACCAGGATCGAGAATCCGAACCCTTGGCCAACCATGCCCCGCACCATCTCGATCGAAGGCGAGCTGAAGGCGATGCGCGGGGTCAGGCCCAGCTCATCGAACAGGCTGACGAAGTAGGTCCGGCTCGGCTGCACGTCCAGAAGAATCATTGGCTCCAGGCACAGGTCCCGCAGCGACACCTGTGCCTGCTGGGCAAAACGGTGATCGGCGGGCAGCAGCGCGTAAGGTCGTTGCGCCGGCATCAGCGGTTCGGTCTCGATGGTGCCGTCCAGATCGTGCTCGTAAAGGATCGCCAGGTCGAAAGCGCCGGAGGTCAGGCCCTGCACCAGCTCTTGTTGCTCGCCGTCGCGGATGCGGATTTCCACCCCCGGGTACAACGCCGAAAATCCGGCGATCAATTGCGGCAGGTACAGCGGTGCGACGGTTTCGAAGCAGCCGATATCGATCTGCCCGGAGACCACATCGTTGTCGGCCAGGGCGTTCTGTTCGAACTCCTTGGCCATGCGCAGCAGTTCCTGGGCCTTGCGGTAGAAGCGTGCACCACTGGGGGTCAATGACACGCCCTGTGCATGGTGACGAATCAGCAGTTGCACGCCGAAACTGTCTTCCAGCCCTTTGATGGCCGTGGAGATCGAGGGCTGGGCGATGTACAGCTTGCGCGAGGCCTCGGCCACGCTGCCGCACTCGACGGTGGTGATGAAGTATTTCAGTTGACGCAGATTGTAGGCAGCCACAGCGAACCTCGGGGGGAGAACGGATCAGGCATCCTGGCAATTTGCGCGCCACCCCTATCCGCTCGGGTAGCGATTTGTTGTGGTTGAACAATAACCACATGCTGCGCCAGAAGGGAGATCGGCTACGTAGTTTTTTCTTGGCCTGCGAACACATTTTTACTGGTTTTCCACCGCTTGGGCCTGAGCGACTATCCAATACACAAGAATGTCCTCTGGAGCATCTGAACGTGTTCGAGCTTGAGTATTGGCAACGCAAGGCCGCTTCCCTGCGGTTTCCCGACCAGGTCGTGATCGACGGCCAGCGCCGCCCGGCGCAGTCGGGGCAGACTTTCGCCGCGATCAACCCCGCCACCGGCCAATGCCTGGCCAACGTTGCCGCCTGTGGCGAAGAAGACGTGAACTCGGCGGTACACAATGCGCGGCAGGTTTTCGAGGCAGGCACCTGGGCTGCGCGCTCTCCGACCGAACGCAAGCAAGTACTGTTGCGCCTGGCCGATTTGATCCTCGAAAACCGTGAAGAACTGGCGCTGCTCGACTCGCTGAACATGGGCAAGCCCGTCGCGGATGCCTACAACATCGACGTGCCGGGTGCCGCGGGAGTGTTCCGCTGGTACGCCGAAAGCCTCGACAAACTCTACGATCAGGTCGCGCCGAGTGCGCAGAACGTGCTGGCAACCATTACTCGCGAAGCCTTGGGCGTGGTGGCTGCGGTGGTGCCGTGGAATTTCCCTCTGGACATGGCGGCGTGGAAACTCGCCCCAGCCCTGGCCGCCGGTAACTCGGTGATCCTCAAGCCGGCCGAACAGTCGCCGTTTTCCGCCCTGCGCCTGGCTGAGCTGGCGCTGGAAGCCGGTGTACCTGCGGGTGTGCTGAACGTGCTGCCGGGGCTCGGCGAGCAGACCGGCAAGGCCCTCGGCCTGCACCCGGACGTCGATTGCCTGGTGTTCACCGGCTCCACCGAGGTCGGCAAATATTTCATGCAGTACTCGGCGCAATCGAACCTCAAGCAGGTGTGGCTGGAGTGCGGCGGCAAGAGCGCCAACCTGGTGTTTGCCGATTGTCAGGATCTGGACCTGGCGGCCGAGAAAGCCGCGTTCGGTATCTTCTTCAATCAGGGCGAAGTCTGCTCGGCCAACTCGCGGTTGCTGGTGCAGCGCTCGATCCATGACGAGTTTGTCGAACGCCTCAAAGCCCAGGCCGAACGCTGGTTGCCGGGCGATCCACTGGACCCGTCGAGCGCCGCCGGGGCCATCGTCGACAGCCGTCAGACCGCGCGCATCATGAAGTTCATCCAGCAGGCCGAACAGCAAGGCGCGACCAGGATCTGTGGCGGTCGACAGTCGATCTTCAACGGCTCGGACAACTTCATCCAGCCGACGATTTTTACCGGCGTGACGCCGGACATGCCGCTGTTTCGCGATGAAGTATTCGGCCCGGTGCTGGCGATTACGGCATTCGACGATGAAGCCCACGCCTTGCAACTGGCCAACGACAGCGTCTACGGTCTGGCGGCCTCGCTGTGGACCGACGACCTCAACCGCGCTCACCGTGTGGCGCGACAATTGCGCGCCGGTACAGTGTCGGTCAACAGCGTCGATGCGCTGGACGTGACCGTGCCTTTTGGCGGTGGCAAGCAGTCGGGTTTCGGCCGCGATCTGTCCCTGCATTCATTCGATAAATACACCCAGTTGAAGACCACCTGGTTTCAATTGCGCTGATAACAAAACGGAGAACTGGCGATGACCACACCACGTGATACCCGCGACTACCAGGCCGCCGACGCTGCGCACCACATCCATGCGTTCGTCGATCAGAAAGCCCTCAACGATGAGGGGCCACGGGTGATGGTCCGTGGCGAGCGCCTGCACCTGTGGGACAACGATGGCCGACGTTACCTCGACGGCATGTCCGGGTTGTGGTGCACCAACCTCGGTTACGGGCGCAAGGACCTGGCCGCCGCGGCGAGCCGGCAGCTGGAACAGCTGCCGTACTACAACATGTTTTTCCACACCACCCACCCGCAGGTGATCGAGCTGTCCGAGCTGCTGTTCAGCCTGCTGCCGGCTCACTACAGCCACGCGATCTACACCAACTCCGGCTCTGAAGCCAACGAGGTGTTGATCCGCACGGTGCGTCGTTACTGGCAGGTGCTCGGCAAACCCGAGAAGAAAATCATGATCGGCCGCTGGAACGGTTACCACGGTTCGACCCTGGCCGCGACGGCGCTGGGCGGCATGAAGTTCATGCACGAAATGGGCGGCATGATTCCGGACATCGAGCACATCGACGAGCCGTACTTCTTCGCCCACGAAGGCAACCTGACTCCGGCAGAATTCGGTCTGCGCGCGGCGCAGCAACTGGAAGCGAAGATCCTCGAACTGGGTGCTGACAAGGTCGCGGGCTTTATTGCCGAACCGTTCCAGGGCGCCGGCGGCATGATATTCCCGCCGGAAAGCTACTGGCCGGAAATCCAGCGCATCTGCCGCAAGTACGATGTACTGCTGTGCGCCGATGAGGTGATCGGTGGCTTCGGTCGTACCGGCGAATGGTTCGCCCACGAGTACTTCGGTTTCGAGCCGGACACCCTGTCCATCGCCAAGGGCCTGACCTCGGGCTACATCCCCATGGGCGGCTTGATCCTGTCGAAGAAAATGGCCTCGGTGCTGGTGGAGCAGGGCGGTGTGTTTGCCCACGGCCTGACCTATTCCGGGCACCCGGTGGCGGCGGCGGTGGCGATTGCCAACCTCAAGGCCTTGCGCGATGAAGGCGTGGTGACGCGGGTCAAGGACGACATCGGCCCGTACCTGCAGCAGTGTCTGCGCGAAGTGTTCGGCAAGCACCCGCTGGTGGGTGACATCCAGGGCACCGGCATGGTTGCGGCGCTGCAACTGGCCGAAGACAAAACCAGCCGCAAGCGTTTTGCCAACGAAAACGACATTGCGTGGCGCTGCCGTACGATCGGTTTTGAAGAGGGCGTGATCATTCGCTCGACCTTGGGCCGGATGATCATGGCGCCGGCGTTGATTGCCAGCCGTGAGGAGATTGATGAGCTGATCGGCAAGACCCTGAAAGCGGTGGATCGTACGGCGCAGGAGTACGGCCGGATTTGATCTTGTAGCGTTCTCTCGGGCCTCTTCGCGAGCAAGCCCGCTCCCACAGGATTTGTGTCTGCCGCAAGTTTTGGGCACTACACATAACCTGTGGGAGCGGGCTTGCTCGCGAATGCGATGGCCCATTCAACACATTCTTCACCTCTTGCACCCACCTCGGGCATCCCCGCCCACAGCGCCCTTTCGCGGTGCGCGCTAACGAGTTTTTTCATCGTTCGCATCCACATATTTCCTCATTTTCCTAATCCCGCCCTTGGGCCAACATCGATCTCGCCAGCCCACCGAATGCTGCCCGCCGAAGGGTCCCCGAGAGACCACAGGTTGCAGCCGATTCAGGGCTCGCCGTACTGCCCATGACAAAACTAAATCAACAGCTTTGGGAGTGCTCCATGATCAAGTCCTTGCTTACCCGCGTTGCCCATCCACTGGCGGTCACCGCCATCGCCGCGACGGTCGCCACCAGCGCCCAGGCCGGCACCCTGTCCATCGGTCATACCACCTGGGTCGGCTACGGCACCCTGTACCTGGCCAAGGACCTTGGCTACTTCAAGGAAAACGGTTTGACCGTCGAATTGCCGGTGGTCGAGGAAGCGGCGATGTACATGGCCGCACAAGCTTCCGGCGAGTTGTCCGGCTCGGCGTCGACCATCGACGAGGTGCTCAAGTACCGTCCGCAATTCTGCTTCAAGGCCGTGGCCGCGCTGGACGACAGCCATGGTGGCGACGGCGTGCTGGTGGGCAAGGACGTCAAGAGCCTGCAGGAACTCAAGGGCAAGGCCGTTGCGGTCAACGAAGGTTCGACCTCGCAGTTCTGGTTGTCCTATCTGCTGAAAAAACACGGCATGAGCATGAGCGACATCACCGTGCAGAACATGACGGCCGACGACGCCGCCACCGCGTTCATCGCCGGTCGCGTACCGGCCGCCGTGACCTGGGAGCCGCACCTGTCGATGGTTCGCGACAAGAAGCAGGGCAAGGTGCTGATCGACAGCAGCAGCACACCGGGGGTGATCGTCGATGTGGTCGCACTGAACTGCAGCGTGATCGAAAAGCAGCCTGAAGACGTCAAGGCCCTGGTGGCCGGTTTGTATAAAGCTGTGCAGTACACCAAGGATCATCCACAGGAAGCCTACAAAATCATGGCCAAGGGTGTCGGCGGTTACCTGGCCGATCCGAAGGAAATGGAAGCGGCCGCACAGGGCGTGCGTTTCTACGATCAGGCCATGAGCGAAAAACTGCTGGGTTCGCCGGGTAAACCGGGTGACAGCGCACCGCTGATCAAGCTGGCCAACGAGACCGCCAGCGAGCTGCAAGGCAAGCCCTACAACGTCAGCAATGACGACCTGATCGACAACCGCTTCGTCACCCCGCTCTAGGAGGCTGCATGTTCAAGCGCAATTCATGGCTGAGCCGCTGCATCACGCCCAAGACCGGATTGCCGGTCTCGGTGATCTGGAGCGCGAGCGGCCTGGCCTGGGTGCTGTTGGTCGGCCTGTGGGCCGGGTTGTCCTACGGCGGCGTGGTGCCGGGCATGTTCCTGCCGACGCCGGGCGCGGTGGTCGAGGCCGCCGTGCGGTTAGGCCGCGACGGCACCCTTGGCCAACATGTGTGGGCCAGTGTCGAAGTGGTGATGGTCGGTTTCATCGTGTCGTCCCTGGTGGCGGTGCCCCTGGGCTTGTTGATGGGCAGCTTTCGCATCGTCCAGGCCTTCCTTGAGCCGCTGGTGAATTTCATTCGCTACCTGCCGGTGACCTCGTTCGTGCCGCTGTTCATCCTGTGGATCGGCATCGGTCTGGAGCAGCGGGTGTCGGTGATCATTTTCGGCGTCTTCTTCCAGCAACTGGTGATGATCGCGGACGTGTCCAAAGGCATCTCCAAGGACCTGATCAACGCCTCCTACACCCTTGGCTCGAACCGTCGTGACGCGGTGCTGCATGTGATTGCCCCGGCGTCCTTGCCGGGCGTGCTCGACACCCTGCGGGTGACCATGGGCTGGGCCTGGACTTACCTGGTGGTGGCTGAACTGGTGGCCGCATCCAGTGGCCTGGGTTACCTGAGCCTCAAGGCCATGCGTGGCTTCCAGGTGGATGTGATTTTCCTCGCCATCGCGATCATCGGCCTGCTGGGCCTGGTCACCGATCAACTGTTCCGTTTCCTTCGTCTGAGGATCACCGCATGGGCTCAGTAACCGCCGCCACTCATCGTTTTGTTGCCCCCCAGGCCGCCCCGGTGAACGCGCCACGGCTGAAGGTGGACAAGGTCAGCCTGAGTTACAAGAAACCCGATGGCGGAACCTTTACCGCGTTACAGGAGGTGTCGTTCGAAGTGCCGGACCAGCAATTCGCTGTGCTGGTTGGGCCTTCGGGCTGCGGCAAGTCGAGCCTGCTGTATCTCACCGCCGGCCTGGCCGAACCGACCTCGGGTGAGATTTACGTCGGCGGTCAGCAGGTCGAAGGCCCCGGCGCGGACCGCGGCATGGTGTTCCAGAGCTACACGCTGTTCCCGTGGCTGACGGTGCGCCAGAACGTCGAGTTCGGCCTCAAGCGGCGTGGCATGCCGGCGGCGCAACGCAAGGACATCGTCGATTACTACGTGAACGAAGTGGGCCTGAGCGGCTTTGCCGACAACTACGCCAAACAGTTGTCCGGCGGGATGATGCAACGTGTCGCCATTGCCCGTGCACTGGCCAATGACCCGCAGATCCTGCTGATGGACGAACCCTTCGGCGCTCTCGACAGCCAGACGCGCCTGCAAATGCAGCAGCTGTTGCTGCGGGTGTGGGGCAACAGCAAGAAGACTGTGTTGTTCGTGACCCACGACATCGACGAGGCGATTCTGCTGGGCGACCGGGTGTATGTGATGGGTGCCAGGCCGGGGCGGATCAAGCAGATTCTGGATGTGCCGATCGAGCGTCCACGCAACCTGGACATGGTCATGGAGCGCTCGTTCATCGAGATGAAGCGCGAGATCTTCGGGCTGCTGCATGATGATCTGGAAGAGGTGCATTAAGTCAGGTTTGCACAGACCTTGTGGGAGCGGGCTTGCTCGCGAAAGCGGTGTATCAGACAACATTGATGTCGGATGTACTGGCCTCTTCGCGAGCAAGCCCGCTCCCACAGGTATTGTGTTGCCTCGGTATCAGGGCGCAACCGGCAACAGAAACCGCGCAATCACCGGCAGGTGATCGGAGATGCGCAATGTATCGTCCTGCCGCACCATCGCCTCCACCCGTTTGATCCGCGGGCTGTAGAACAGGTAGTCGACGGTCCGGTCCGGGCCGTTCAGTCCGGGATCGTTCGGGTAGTGGGTCAGCCAGCGCTTGCGGTCGATACCACTGGCTTCGTTGTTGGTCGGGATCATCGGGTACTTGTCCCACAGCAGGTGTAACAGGCTGTCGGCGGAGTAGGGCGCGCGTTGAGCATCGGGCAGGCGCTGATACTGGCCCAGCGGCAGCAGGTTGAAATCCCCACCGATCAACCACGGCGTGCCACGGCTTTCGAGTTTATCGAGGGCCCTGGCCACGGCGTTCACCTGGTTTTGCAAGGTGTTGTCGGCTCGATCGGCGCGCTCCAGATGGGTATTGAGCACCGCTATTTGCCCGCCATCACTCAATGGCAAGTAGCTCACCAGCAAGGCGTTTCTGGGTTTGAATTGGCGGCTGACCGGATTGCCCGAGGCAACTGGCAGTTGCAGCCGTTCGGCATGTTCGATCCGATAACGGCTCAGGGTTGCCAGTTGCCGGCCGACACTGCCGAAGATATGCGGATTCGGCACGAAGTCGGCTTTCCAGTCGAACGCGCTGGTGCCACACGGATACAAGTCGGCGAGCCGCTCCTGCAGCAGCTTGAACTGGTGCTGGTAATCGCTGGCCTTGGCGCCGTCGTCCAGTTCCTGCAGCAGCACGATGTCCGGTTGTTCGTCACGAATCACCCGCGCCACTTCGTCAAGGCTGAAAGCCATGTCTTCCGCTGTGGGACGTTCGTCGGTGCCCGCGGCCAGGTCATTCCAGAATACGTAGCGCTTGCCGGCCAGGTACTGGACGTTCCAGGTCATCACCTTCAACGCCTGCCCGGGGACCAGGGAGGGGGCCTGGGCACTGCAACTGACGGGCAACACTTCTTTGGCGTCGGGGCGCCAGGTCAGGCTGTAGATCATCGCGGCGATCAGGCCGATCACGATCAGCAGGCCCGGCAGGAAGTAGCGCAGTAGACGGGTCATGGCTCGGCTTATTAGCGTTACAGGATTGTTCCCGAGCATACCCGAGAGCGAGGGGCGCGCCCAAGGTCAGAGCGAGTTGTCATTTCTTTCAGGCAACGGGTTGATCAGCATGAACAGTCGGAACAGCACCACGCTGGTAAACAGCTGCAGGAAACTGTGGGCGCTGTCGATCAGCATGGATACCACCGGGTTCTGAGGTTCGGGGTACGCTGCCAGCGTCACGCCTTTGAGCAGCCACAACGGCCCCATCACACACAGAATGCACAGCAGGATGCGCAAGAAATGCCCTTGGGTCATGCGCAGGCTTTCCTTCATGGCCGCCAGTGGCGCCAGGCCGCGCAACACCAGCAGGTATTCGCCAAACGCCAGGGTCACCATCAGGTAGATACCCGGCAGGAAATACAGCGACAGGCCCAGCAGAATCAGCACGGTATTGAGCGCGGTCAGCAGGGCGAAGCGTGGCCACAGGCTCGCCGCCATCGCCAGCAGGTCGCGGTTGCGCGGCGACTCGCCGCGGCTGCGGGCGTCGAGAAACAGGATCAGCGCAGCGGTGTACAGCGGGTACACCAGCAAGCCGACTATCACGCTGATGCCGGGGAAACTGTCCGGCTCGGTGGAGTGGTCGACCACTTGTTGCAGCAGCGCCTCAAGCATCACCAGCGGCAGGCACAGCTGCACGATCTGGCCCAGATTGCGCTTGAAGAAATACAGCGAGTCACGCAGGACATCTAACGGATTCATCAGTGGGTATCGCAGGTTGGAAGCAGTGGCTCACTTTAACCGATCAAGCGCTCGTAGACGCAAACGTAAACGTTCGGTAAATGTCATTGAAACATCTTGTTTCAGCCTCCATTAAGGTCGGGCACCTTATCCTCATTGGATAAAGGCAACGATTTTCCCGGCAATCTACGAGGTCGCCATGAACAGCGAAGAACAAACCCTGATCGATGGACTGTTTTCCCGGCTGCAGCAGGCCGAAACGGACTCAGCCCCGCGCGACGCCCAGGCCGAGGCGCGGATCAAGGAACACCTGACGCGCCAGCCCGCGGCAGGTTATTTCATGACCCAGGCGATTCTGGTGCAAGAGGCGGCGATCAAGAGCCTCGATGAACAGAACAGGCAACTGACCCAGCAAGTCCAGCAGTTGCAGGCCGAACTGCAACAGGCCAAGGCCCAGGCGACCCCGGCTCCAGCGCCGAGCAGCGGTGGCTTTTTGTCGAGCATCTTTGGTGGAAACTCTCGTGAGCCACAGCCTGCACCCACCCAGAGCTCACCACCCTCGAGCGGTGGCTGGCGCGAGCCGGGACGCTCGTCGTTCAGTTCGCAACCGCCACAGCAGAACTTCGGCGCGCCGCCGCAGAACTTTCCCCAGCAGGGCTATGCACCACAGCAACAGGCTCCGGCAGCGGCCGGCAGCAGTTTCCTCGGTGGTGCGCTGAAAACCGCTGCAGGCGTGGCGGGTGGCGTGATGCTGGCACAAGGCATCAGCAGCCTGTTCCATCACAATCAGCAACCGGAAGTCGTCGAAGTCATCAAGGAAGAGCCGGCCCAGGTCAACGACCAGGGCAACAATGGTTGGGGCGATGACCAGCGCATGGCCGGTAACGACTCCTACAGCAACGATCAGGGCGGGTTCAGCGACGCTGACTACAGCGATGACTCGTTATTCGGCGGCGACGACGATTCCTTCGTCTGATACGCCATTCGTCCGGAGCGCAACCGCGCTCCGGGCCGATTATTCGCGGAACAATCCTCAGGGCTGGCATACTGGGCGACTTTTCGGGCCTGGTGCCTGATTCAGCCCTGAGGAAAGCCGGTGAAAAAAATCGCAGTGTTCGCCGATGTCCAGAACCTCTACTACACCGTGCGTCAGGCTTATGGTTGCCACTTCAACTACGCCGCACTGTGGGCTGACATCAGCAAGCAGGGCGAGATCGTCGAAGCCTACGCCTATGCCATCGACCGTGGCGACAGCAAACAGCAGCAGTTCCAGCAGATCCTGCGTAACCTCGGTTTCACCGTGAAGCTCAAACCCTATATCCAGCGCAGCGATGGCTCAGCCAAGGGCGATTGGGACGTGGGCATCACCCTCGATATCATGGATGCCGCCGACCATGTCGATGAAATCGTCCTGGCCTCCGGCGACGGTGATTTCGACATGCTGCTCGAACGCATCATCAGCAAACACGGGGTGCAAGCGGTGGCTTACGGCGTACCGGGCCTGACCGCCAACTCGCTGATACGCGCCGCCAGCCGCTACGTGCCGATCGAAGGCGCGTTGCTGCTCAAGAATTGATTTTTACGGAGTTGAACCAGGTTTGGAACGCATCGCAGTCATCGACTTTGAAACCACCGGGATCTCACCGAGCAGCAGTTGCCGGGCCACGGAAATCGCCGTGGTGATCCTTGAACAGGGGCGCATCGTCGAGCGTTACCAAAGCCTGATGAACGCCAGCGTGCGCGTCCCGGCCTTCATCGAACAACTCACCGGCATCAGCAATGCCATGCTGCGCACCGCCCCGTCGGCGGAGCAGGTGATGAACGAAGTGAATGAATTCGTCGGCTGCACGCCGTTGCTCGCGCACAACGCCGCGTTCGACCAGAAGTTCTGGGACTTCGAACTGGGGCGAATCAAACGCACCCGCTTGCAGAACTTTGCCTGCTCGCTGCTGCTGGCTCGCCGCCTGATGCCCGCCGCGCCGAACCACAAACTCGGCACCCTCACCACGTTCGCCAACCTGCCCCACACCGGCAAGGCCCACCGGGCCATGGCCGACGCCGAGATGGCGGCCAACCTTACGGCACACCTGGCCGAAGAGTTGCGCCAGAAACACGGCTTGCGCGAGCTGTCCCATGACTTGCTGTGCAAATTGCAGAAAGTGCCGGCGGCGAAGGTAAACGAACACCTCAAGCGCTATCGCTGATCCCGAAAACACCGCAAATCCCCTGTAGGAGCGAGCCTGCTCGCGATGAACCCGAGAACAACACGGGGTGTCAGGTTTCCCGCGTTATCGTTGGCGACCATCGCGAGCAAGCTCGCTCCCACAGGGACATCATTGCCTCAGGATTTGCCATTCCCTTCAATGTGCCCCAGCGGCACCCGCTTCTCTATCGCGCTCGACAACACAATCGACGTCTTGCTGAACCCGAACGTGGCGATCCGGTTGATCAACTCTTCCAGCTCCGGCATCGAACCCACCGCCGCTTGCATGATCACGCAGGGATCGCCGGTCACCCGATGGCATTCGGTCAATTGCGGGATTTTGATCAGGTCGTCGTAGGCTTTCTGGTTGCCGTGCTGGTTCAGGCGCAGTTCGATCACGCACTGGATCGGCAGGCCGAGCTTGGCCATGTCGACCTTTGCCTGATAGCCGGTGATCACGCCGCTGGCTTCGAGCTTGGCCACGCGCTCGGCCACGGCCGGGGCGGACAGGTTGACCTTGCGCGCCAGGTCCGCGTAGGACGCGCGACCGTTTTCCAGCAGGGCGCTGAGCAGCATGCGGTCGTACTTATCCATCGGGGTGACTCCTGAAAATAGCCGACTTTCGAAAACACGGTTTATAGCGCTGAACTCCGTGTTTTGAAAAGTGTACCGGCGCTTTAAACAGGTTTTGTAACTTATTTTCCGGCGCTAGCCTTTCTAGAATAGCCGTTCACTTGTACTTGCCTGTGAGCTGCCTCCATGTCCGGCCTTCGTCGCTTTCCTTTACCCTTGATCGCTGCCTTCTTCGCCTTGTATGTGATTTGGGGCTCGACCTACCTGGTGATCCGCATCGGCGTGGAGTACTGGCCGCCGTTGTTGCTCGCCGGTATCCGTTTCGTCATTGCCGGGACTTTGATGTACGCCTTTCTGCGCTGGCGCGGGGCGCCGGCGCCGACCTGGGCGCAGTGGAAAGCCGCCGGGATCATCGGGATTTTGCTGCTGGCGTGCGGCAACGGCGCTGTGAGTGTGGCCGAGCACACGGGCGTGGCCTCCGGGGTGGCGGCTTTGGCGGTGGCGACGGTGCCACTGTTTACCTTGCTGTGCGGATATTTCTGGGGCGCACGTAATACCCGTCTCGAATGGGCCGGGATTGTGCTCGGCTTGATCGGAATCGCCATGCTCAACCTGGGTTCCAATCTGCAATCGAGTCCATTGGGTGCGGCGTTGCTGATTTTTGCAGCGGCGACCTGGGCGTTTGGTTCTGTTTGGAGCAAACACCTGCCGTTGCCTCAGGGCGCGATGGCCAGCGCTGTGGAAATGCTGGTGGGCGGCGTCGTGTTGCTGATTGCCAGCGCAGTCAGCGGTGAGCACCTGGAAAAGGTGCCACCGATTGAAGGTTGGGCCGCGTTGGCGTATCTGACCGTGTTCGGTTCGATCATCGCCTTCAACGCCTATATGTACCTGTTGAAGCACGTGCGTCCGGCGGCAGCGACCAGTTATGCCTACGTCAACCCGGCGGTGGCGGTGTTGCTGGGGATCGTGTTCGTCGGCGAAACCATTGGCATCGAAGAAGCCCTGGCGATGGCGGTGATCATCAGTGCCGTGGTGTTGATCGGCTTGCCACAATGGCGTCGCACGCCAGAGCGGCCAGTGGTGGTGACGGCAGTGCCGACAGAATCCCGTGTGAATTAGGGTAAACTGCGCGGCATTGCATCTTGTTTTGCACACTTGTTTTGAACAACCCGCGCTGAATTTTCCTACGGTACTCCCATGACTTTCGCCACCCTTGGCCTGATCGAACCCTTGCTGCGTTCTCTCGAGAAGCTCGGCTACCAGACTCCGACGCCGGTTCAGGCGCAAGCCATTCCGGCGGTGCTGGCCGGTCGCGACCTGATGGCCGCCGCCCAGACTGGCACCGGCAAGACCGCCGGTTTCGCCCTGCCGCTGTTGCAACTGCTGGCCATGGAAGGGCCGAAAGTCACCGCCAACTCGGTCCGCGCGCTGATCCTGGTACCGACCCGCGAGCTGGCTGAACAGGTTCACGAAGCCGTGCGCCAGTACGCTGAAAACCTGCCACTGCGTACTTACGCGGTGTACGGCGGCGTCAGCATCAACCCGCAAATGATGAAGCTGCGCAGCGGTGTCGATCTGCTGGTGGCGACCCCGGGCCGTTTGCTCGACCTGTTCCGCCAGAACGCGCTGAAGTTCAACCAGTTGCAAACCCTGGTGCTGGACGAAGCCGACCGCATGCTCGACCTGGGCTTCTCCGAAGAATTGGCGAACATCTACAAGGCGTTGCCGAAAAAGCGCCAGACCCTGCTGTTCTCCGCGACCTTCTCCGATGACATCCGCCTGCTGGCCGGGCAGATGCTCAACGATCCGCTGACTATCGAAGTCAGCCCGCGCAACGTCGCAGCCAATACGGTCAAGCAATGGATCGTGACGGTGGACAAGAAGCGCAAGCCGGAACTGTTCGTGCACCTGATGCGCAAGGGCAAGTGGAAGCAGGTGCTGGTGTTCGCCAAGACCCGCAACGGCGTGGACGCGCTGGTGGAGAAACTTCAGGGCCTGGGCATCAACGCCGACGGCATCCACGGCGACAAACCCCAGGCGACCCGCCAGCGTGCGCTCGACCGGTTCAAGGCGAGTGAAGTGCAGATCCTGGTCGCTACCGACGTGGCAGCCCGTGGCCTGGACATCGAAGACCTGCCGTTGGTGGTCAACTTCGACTTGCCGATCGTCGCTGAGGACTACATCCACCGCATCGGTCGTACCGGCCGTGCGGGTTCGACCGGCGAGGCGATTTCCCTGGTCTGCGCCGATGAAGTGAATCTGCTGTCGGCCATCGAGATGCTGACCCGCCAGACTTTGAAGCGGCAGAACGAGCCGGACTTCGAGCCCGAGCACCGTGTGCCGGACACCGATGCCAGTGGCCAGGTCGTCAAAAAGCCGAAGAAACCGAAGAAGCCAAAGGCTTCCGGTGGTGGCGGTGGTAAACGCAATCTGGGTCGGTGGGTTGATAGCGGTGAGGTTGCGCCGGCGGAGCCTTCGATCAAGCCTGTGCGCAAGGTGCCGGTGTTCAATACCGGGCCGCGCAAGCGTAAGCCTTGATTTACCCCTGCGTCTGTTCGGCCGCCTTCGCGAGCAAGCCCGCTCCCACACTGGATCTGTGTCGTTCACAAATCCCCTGTGGGAGCGGGCTTGCTCGCGAAGGGCGCGCTGCGGTCTTCAATCTTTGCGCTGTAACCACTCCACCATCCCCAACCCCGCCGCTCGCCCACTGGCGAAACACGCGGTCAGCAGATAGCCGCCGGTCGGCGCTTCCCAGTCCAGCATTTCTCCCGCGCAAAACACGCCAGGCAGTTGCTTGAGCATCAAGCGCTCATCCATCGCCTCAAACACCACCCCCCCCGCGCTGCTGATCGCCTCGTCCAGTGGACGGGTTTTCACCAGTGTCAGTGGCAACGCCTTGATCGCGCTGGCCAGCAAGGCCATGTCGGCAAAGCAGTCGGCGCTGGTCAGTTCACGCAATAGCGCCGCTTTGACCCCATCGATGCCCAACTGACTGTGCAGGTGCTTGGCCATGGAGCGCGATCCCCGGGGTTTGCTCAACGCGGCTGCAACTTTATCCACAGGCCGGCCCGGCAACAGGTCCAGATGAATGGTTGCCGAGCCGTGCTGGTTGATCGCTTCGCGGATGGGGGCCGACAGGGCGTAGATCAGACTGCCCTCGATCCCGGTGGCGGTAATCACACATTCGCCGAGTCGCGGCACGTCATCGTTAAGGCCGATGGCGATGTTTTTCAGCGGCGCGCCGGCGAATTTGCTGACCATCAATTCGCTCCAGGCCTGCACCTCGAAGCCGCAATTACTGGGTTGCAACGGCGCCAGTCCTACGCCGCGTTGCTCCAGTGGCAGCATCCACGCGCCGTCCGAACCCAGGCGCGACCAACTGCCGCCACCGAGTGCGAGCAGGGTGGCATCGGCTTGCACGGTTGTTTCGCCTTCCGGGCTGTCGATACGCAATCCGCCACGCTCGTCCCAGCCGAGCCAGCGGTGGCGGGTGTGGATAACTACGCCACTGTCGCGCAGGCGTTTGAGCCACGCGCGCAGCAGCGGCGCGGCCTTCATGTCGGTGGGGAATACCCGGCCGGAGCTGCCGACGAAGGTCTCGATGCCCAGTTCATGAATCCACTGACACAACGCTTCGGCGCCGAAGCCGCGCAGCAGCGGGGCGATCTGCGGGGCGCGTTCGGCGTAGCGTGAGAGAAATGCCGGGTAGGCTTCGGAGTGCGTGATGTTCATGCCGCCGACGCCGGCCAGGAGGAATTTTCGCCCCACTGAAGGCATACCGTCGTACAGGTCGACCTTGATCCCGGCCTGGCTCAACACTTCGGCCGCCATCAGACCGGCGGGGCCGCCGCCGATGATGGCGACGTGAGGGGAGAGGGCTGGTAAGGATTGAGTCATGGAGTGCGCTGCGGTCTGGCGGGATAAGCCGGGCATTCTACCAGCCCAAATCCATGTGGGAGCGGGCTTGCTCGCGAAAGCGGAGTGTCAGCTGACATCTATGGCGCCTGACACACTGTATTCGCGAGCAAGCCCGCTCCCACATTTGGTTTTTGTTGTTTATAAAAGGTTGGTTAAAAAACAACCAGCGCTCTGTAGCTCAAGCTCCGCATGGGCTGCAGGCCCTTTCACTCAGGTTATCCACAGGCAGCTCCACAGGCATTGTGGGTAAAGCATCCACAGCTCAGTGACAACCTGATGACTGCCATACGCGCTGCGCGCTGTGATGGAGGATGCCGTGACGGCGTGCCAGGGCCTGGCGGTCCTTGCTGTAGCCGCCGCCGATTACACCGACCACCGGAATGTCACGGCCCAGGCAATGGCGCATCACGCTTTCATCGCGGGCGGCGACGCCTTCGTCTGTCAGCTTCAGATAACCCAGGGCGTCGTCCTTATGCACATCGACCCCGGCGTCATACAGCACCAGATCCGGTTGGTAGAGCGGCAGCAAGTAGTTGAGTGCATCGTCCACCACCTTCAGGTAGTCGGCATCGCCCATGCCTTTGGGCAGTGGAATGTCCCAATCACTTTCGGCCTTGCGTGCGGGAAAGTTCTTCTCGCAGTGCAGGGAAACGGTCACCGCTTCCGGGGTGTTGTGCAGTATTCGTGCAGTCCCGTCGCCCTGATGCACGTCGCAATCGAAGATCAGCACGCGGTTCACCCGACCACTTTCCAGCAGGTAATGGCTGATCACCGCCAGGTCATTGAAGATGCAGAACCCGGCCGGGTAATCGTAGTGCGCATGGTGGGTGCCGCCCGCGAGGTGGCAGGCCAGGCCATGCTCCAGCGCCTGCTCGGCCGCCAGCAACGAACCGCCCACCGCCCGCACCGTGCGTCGGGCCAGGGCTTCGCTCCAGGGCAGGCCGAGGCGGCGCTGGTCTTCGCGGGATAATTCGCCACTCATGTAGCGCTCGATATACGAAGGGTCATGGGCGAGGGCGAGAATCTCTGCGGGACACAGATCCGGGCGCAGCAGATCGGCGTCGCGGGTCAGGCCGCTGCCCACCAGGTGATCGCGCAACAGGCGGAACTTGTTCATGGGGAAGCGGTGATCCGCCGGAAACTCTGGACTGTAGTCTTCGTGATAAATCAGCGGCAGTGGCATGGTCATTTCATGTAGGAATGAGAGACGGATCCTACCAGCGTTGTAGACTGGCGACATTGAAATGGAGGGGCGGGGCACGATGGAGCCAATACTGGAACTTGAAAGCGCTCGGCTGCTGTTGCGCCAGTGGCGCGATGAAGATTTACCTGACTTTGCGGCGATGTGTGCCGATCCGCAGGTGATGCGCTATTTCCCGGCAGCCTTGAGTCGGCTGGAGAGCGCCTCATTGATCGGGCGAATCCGTGGTCATTTCGCCGAGCATGGTTTCGGCCTATGGGCTCTGGAACGCAAGGACACCGGCCAATTCATCGGTTTTACCGGACTCGGTGTGGTCGGTTTCGACGCGCCTTTCACCCCGGCCACGGAAATCGGCTGGCGCCTGGCCCGCGAGCACTGGGGGTTGGGTTACGCCAGTGAAGCGGCGTGGACCGCTCTGCGCTGCGGGTTTGACCGCTTGCTGCTGAGCGAAGTCGTGTCCTTTACCGCTGACAGTAATCTGCCGTCGCAGAAAGTCATGCAGGCGATTGGCATGCATCACGATCCGGCCGATGACTTCGATCATCCCAAGCTCTCCGTCGATCATCCCCTGCATCACCACGTGTTGTACCGCATCAGCCGTGAACAATGGCTGCAAACCTTGCATGGATAACCTGACACGGACGTTTACAATGGACCACATGTTGGCCCGGGCCAGAAACTGAATCGACCGCCGCAGCCAAGACTGCGCGGTATTGCGTTGTGTGAGGAGAGTCTGAATGAGCCAAGTGTTGGAAGATCTGGTCGACCTGCTGACGCTGGAGCCGATCGAAGAAAACCTGTTCCGTGGCCGTAGCCAGGACCTGGGTTTTCGTCAGCTGTTCGGTGGTCAGGTGCTCGGTCAGTCGCTGTCGGCGGCCAGTCAGACGGTTGAAGAGGCGCGCCATGTGCATTCGATGCACGGCTATTTCCTGCGCCCAGGCGATGCCGGGTTGCCGGTGGTGTATCAGGTTGACCGGGTGCGTGACGGTGGCAGTTTCAGCACGCGTCGGGTGACGGCGATCCAGAAGGGCCACCCGATATTCACGTGCAGTGCGTCGTTCCAGTACGACGAAGAAGGCTTCCAGCACCAGACCGAAATGCCGCAAGTGGTCGGTCCGGAAAACCTGCCATCGGAACTCGAAATCACCCAGCAGCGCGCGCACCTGATCCCCGAGAAAATGCGCGAAAAACTGCTGTGCCCGAAGCCGATCGAATTTCGCCCGGTGACCGAGAAAGATCCCTACAACCCGCTGCCCTCCGATCCGGTCAAGTACGTCTGGTTCCGCGCCGACGGGGCGCTGGCCGATTCGCCGGCGCTGCATAAATACCTGCTGGCCTATGCATCGGACTTCGGTCTGCTGGTCACCTCGATGCAGCCCCACGGCAAGTCGGTGTGGCACAAGGATATGCAGGTCGCCAGCCTCGATCACGCGCTGTGGTTCCACCAGGATCTGCGTGCCGATGACTGGTTGCTCTATGCGATGGACAGTCCGTGGGCGGGCAATTCCCGTGGCTTCTCCCGTGGCAGCGTGTTCAATCGCGCCGGGCAACTGGTGGCCTCGGTCACCCAGGAAGGCTTGATCCGTCACCGCAAGGATTGGGCATGAGCCTGGCCGAAGTGCGTCACTGGGTGTTCGACATGGACGGCACCCTGACGGTGGCCGTGCACGACTTCGCGGCGATTCGCGTGGCGTTGGCGATTCCTGCCGAACACGACATCCTGACCCACCTCGCCGCACTGCCGGCCGATGAAGCCGCAGCCAAACATGCATGGCTGCTGGAGCACGAGCGGGACCTGGCCCTTGGTTCGCAACCGGCGCCGGGCGCGGTGGAACTGGTGCGCGAACTGGCCGGGCGTGGTTATCGCCTGGGCATTCTCACGCGCAACGCCCGGGAGCTGGCGCATGTCACGCTGGAGGCCATTGGCCTGGCCGACTGCTTTGCGCTGGAGGATGTGTTGGGCCGCGATGATGCTCCGCCCAAGCCGCATCCGGGCGGGTTGCTGAAACTGGCCGAAGCATGGAAGGTGCCGGCGAGCGAGATGGTGATGGTCGGTGATTACCGCTTCGATCTCGATTGTGGGCGGGCGGCGGGAGCGCGGACTGTGTTGGTGAATCTGCCGGATAATCCATGGCCGGAATTGACCGATTGGCATGCGGCGGATTGTGTTGAGTTGCGGCAGATGCTTTCGGCTTGAGGGCGTTGTTGTCGGGTGAACCGCTTTCGCGAGTAAGCCCGCTCCCACATTTGATCTCGGGTGCTCACAAATGATGTGTACACCGCAGGTCCAATGTGGGAGCGGGCTTGCTCGCGAAGAGGCCCTTCCAGACACCACAAATACTACTGCCCGAACAATGCCTTCTGCCCCTCTGGCGAGGTAAACATCCCATCCCCGTTATGCCCGACCCCGGGCACTTCGATCAGTTGCTGGTTCAACCCCTTGGGTGCCAGCCGCTTCAGGTAGTCAAAGTAAAAACGCCCGCGGGCCAATCGAGACGGCCCTTGCGCCCTGGCCTCACAGCTTTTATCCAGCGCCGGATGATTCGGGTCGGTGTCCTGCTGCCCCAGCAGATAAACGACTTCACGCTTGAGGTAACTTTCCTGCAACTGTGCTGCGGTTTGTCCTTCTGCGTAAGCCGGTAAATCCGCCAGCCCGTACTTCCAGCGATGGAAATTCGGGCAACCGGCGTGGCTGAACGCCACGGGCCTGCGCTCATCGAAATAAGCGTAGGAGGACGGATTGGCGATCACGTAGCGCACCTGCACGCCGGCTGCATCGAGGTCGGATTGCGCGTGACCGAGCAACGCATAGCGCTGAACCACCTGCGCGCCGCCGGAGTGCCCGGCGATGACGATTTGCTTCACATCCGGAAACTGCTGACGGTTACCCAAGCGGGCGATGATTTCGTCGAGCGCCGCGTAGGAACTCAGCCGAAAGGGTGCCGTGGATTCGCCGCCGGCCATCCATTCATTGCCTTGCCAGCGCAAAACGGTGTCGGCCACCGGATGGACCGCGACGTCGGTTTCATTGAGGAATTGCGGGGCGATCACCAGGGTCGTTGCGCTTTGCCCCGCCAGTTCGGCCGCGTGCTCACCACTCTGCAGATAGGTTTGCGCATTGCGCAAGCGACCGTGGAGGATGATCAGCACCCGTTCGATTTTTGCCGGGGCGGGGCTGATGCCCACCGCGATTTCACCTGACTTCAACAGCAGGCGCCCTGAGCTGAGTTCCTTGACCCCATGCTCGGCGGCCTGGGACGTTGTGCAAGTAAACAGAACAACCAACAACCACTTCTTCATTTACAGATTTTTCGCCGCAAAGGTATCGCACTGGCCAACCTGGCCTTGGGCGAAACCGGTTTTGAACCAGCGCACCCGTTGCGCCGACGTACCATGGGTGAATGAGTCCGGGACCACACGGCCCTGACCCTGTTGCTGCAAACGATCGTCGCCGATGGCGTTCGCGGCGTTCAGTGCTTCTTCGATGTCACCCGGTTCCAGCCAGTTCAGGCGCTTCTGCGCATTGTTGGCCCAGACGCCGGCCAGGCAATCGGCCTGAAGTTCCTGGCGAACCAGCAAACCACCGTCGCCTTCCATCTGCCGGCCTTGTTGGCGCGCTGCCTGAATTTTCGTGGACACCCCAAGCAGGGTCTGCACATGGTGTCCGACTTCGTGAGCGATCACGTAGGCCTGGGCGAAGTCGCCCGCGGCGGAAAAGCGTTGGGACATTTCCTGGAAAAACGCCATGTCCAGGTAGACCTTCTGGTCGGCCGGGCAATAGAAGGGGCCGGTCGCCGAGGTGGCCAGACCGCAGGCCGAATTCACGCGGTTGCTGAACAGCACCAGGGTCGGGTCCTTATATTGGCGACCGGCCTGCTGGAATATCGCGCCCCAGGTGTCTTCGGTATCGCCGAGGATCGAGCGCACGAATTCCGCGCTCTCATCATTGGCCGGCGGTGCCTGGCGACTCTGGTTGGTGGCGGGCGCCGATTGCTGCTCCATTTGCCCGGTCAGTTGTCCGAGTATCTGCAGTGGATCCTGGCCGGTGATCCAGCCGATGCCGACAATCAGGAGGATCGCCGTCAGGCTCAAACCCTTGCCACCGCCAAAACGCATGCCGCCGCCACCACCGCCGACATCATCGCCACGGGCGTCGACCACGTTGTCGCTGCGTCGGCCTTTTTTCCATAGCATGTGGGAATCCTCTTCTGTTCCGGGGAAAGCGTCGTCCGATGAGTGTTGCTGCCAAGTGGGAGCGGCGCCAGTCCGGCCGTCCGTCTTTTTTCTGCGCACAGGTTGATTCCCGGCTACCCGTGAAGGGTTGCCGAGAAGGTCTCAGGCTTGTATTGAACACGGATAACCCATCGAATTCCGTTGGGCGATGGGTTTTTATCGTGAGGGCGATCGCCGGTCCTGCGAATTATTCGTCAAATGCATCCCACACCGGCGCAAAGTCAGGGCTGACCTGGCGCTCGCGTTTGGACAGGCTGGCGATCAAGGCACGGTCTTCATTATCCAGTCGCACATCCAGCGCCGCGAGATTGGCCAGTTGATTGGGCTCGCTGCTGGCCTTGGGGATCGCGGCCACGTTGGGTTGATCGAGCAGCCATTTGAGCGCGACCTGCGTCGGCAGTACGCGGTGTTTCGCGGCGATCCGCCGGATGGCCGGAATGTCGGATACCTTGTTGCGTGCCAGTGGCGTGTAGGCTGTCAGCGCAAGATCCTGTTGACGGGCGTAGTCGAGCAGGGCGTTTTGTCCGAGCAGCACGTGGTACTCGACCTGGATCGCCGACAGCGGCGCCCCCAGTTCTTCGACGACTTTGCGTAGCAGGGGCAGTGGAAAATTCGCCACGCCAATGTTGCGCGCCAGGCCTTGTTCCTTGAACGACACCAGGGTTTCTATGGTGCGCGGCAAATCCCAATCGGTGGTTGGCCAATGGAGCATGAACAGGTCGACGTATTCGCTGCGCAGGGCTTTGAGGCTACGGTCCATGGAGTGACGCATGGCGTCGGGTTGCAGTTGGTCCCACCAGACTTTGGTCGTGACGTGGATCTGCTCGCGGGGTGTCGGACTGTTCGCCAGCGCCTGACCGACCGCGTCTTCGTTGTTGTAGGCCGCTGCCGTGTCGATGTGCCGGTAACCCAGGGTCAGAGCCTGCTCCACTGCTCGGGTGCATTCCTCGCCGAGCATTGGCCAGGTGCCGAGGCCGAGTTTCGGCATGTTCAAACCCTGAGCGTTAATGATGTGCTGCATGGTCGATCTCCTTTTCATAAGCAGTGACGCCTGCGATATGGCGCGCGGCGATATAACCGAATGTCAGCGCCGGGCCGAGATTGATGCCGCCAGCGGGGTAGTGACCGCCCATGATGCTGGCCATGTCGCCGCCCGCCGCGTACAGCCCGGCGATGGGTTGCGCCGCGCCGTCCAGGACCTGGGCATGTTGGTTGACCTTGAGCCCGGCGAAGGTACCGAAGCATCCCGGCTGGACTTTCACGGCATAGAAGGGGCCTTGTTCGATCGGCGCGACGCATGGGTTGGGCTGTTGCAGTGCGTCACCCTGCTTGCGGTTGTAGGGTGTGGAACCACGGCCGAATTGCGGGTCCTCGCCGTTGCGCGCGTGGCGGTTGTAGTCCGACACGGTGGTGCGCAAGCCAACCGGGTCGATGCCGCAGGCTGCAGCCAATTCCTCAAGGGTGTTGCCGGTTTTCAGATAGCCGCTGCGGATGAAGGATGACAGCGGCACCGGAAATGGCCGAGAGATGCCCAGGCCATATCGACGCTGAAAGCCATGGGTGCAGATCAGCCACGACGCCACTTCTTCACCCGGTGGGGCGGCGGCGACCATGGCCGTGACGTAGTCGTAGTAGCCGTTGGCTTCATTGACGAAGCGCTGGCCGTTGCTCAGCACCCCGATGATGCCCGGCTTGCCGCGCTCGATGATGTGCGGGAAGTGTCCCGTGCTGCCGTCGCTGTGCGGCACCTGCGAAACCGGTGCCCAGGCGACGGCGGACGCCATGTCGGTATTCACCCGGGCACCGGCACTTTCGCCCAGGCGCAGGCCATCGCCGCAAACGCCGAGGGGCGGCAAGGCCAGATGCTCATGCCCGGTCGGTGTGCGGGGGAACAGGGCCTTGCGGCGGTCGATGTCATTGGCGAAACCACCCGCGGCGAGCACCACGGCCTTGCGTGCATGGATGCGCACCGAGCCTTTGGCGGTGTTGACCACCGCGCCTCGTACCTGGTCATTCTCGCGCAGCAATCGGCTCACGGGCGCTGATTCCCAGAGCAACACACCGAGGTCATCGGCGGATTTCGCCAGGCGCGCCACCAAGGCCACGCCGTTGACCAGTTGCATCGCCCGGCCATGTACGACGAGATCGAACAGGTGGCGGCTGAAGCGCCGCGTAACGTGCCAGGCCGCCGACAGTGAACGGGTCAGGTTGAGGAATGCCGTGAGGTCCGCCCCCGCCATGATCGGCATGCCCATGAACGATGTTTCCCGCATGGTTTTGCGCAGACGCTTGAGCAGTGTGCCGACTTTTCGTGCGTCGTACGGGGCGGCGATCACCGAGCGTCCACCGGTGCCGGCCCCCGGCGTGTCGCCATGAATGTCGGCAATGGCGTTGCCGTCGGCGAACTGCAGCGAGGTGTGCTGCTCGAAGAACGACACCATCCGCGGGCCGGCTTCCAGGAAAGCGTCGATCATCGCCGGATCAAAGCGCTCGCCCAGTTCGTGTTTCAGGTAAGTGCGCGGCAGTTCAACGTCTTCGACGATGCCTGCGCGTCGGGCCAGCGGGTTGCAAGGCACCCAGGCCCAGCCACCGGACCAGGCCGTGGCACCGCCGAACACCGGGTCCTTTTCTACCACTATGACTTTCAGTCCATGCCACGCGGCGGTCACGGCCGCCGACAGTCCCGCCGCACCGGAACCAACGATCAGCACATCGCAGTCGATGTCGGGAAGAAAGTGCGCTTGGGCAGGCATTGTTTGAACTCCGGTGTTTTATTGTTTTGGAATCTTGTTCCAGAAAATATAAGAATCAGGTGAAGCCGAACAAGTCTTGAGGGTGTAAAACGGGCGGTTATCGAACGTTCAGTTCCAGATTTCGCATTCGTTCAGATGTCTTCTAGAATCGAGCAAATTTTGCGTGGAAGCGACCATGGCCGGCAGTCAGATCGAACGTGTTTTCAGTGTGCTCGAAAGCCTCACCAGCGATCCCCGTGGCCTGCCGATGCAGACCCTGGCAGAGCAACTGGATATCCCCAAGAGTGCGACCCATCGCCTGCTGGCCGAGCTGATCCGCCTCGGTTACGTGCGGCAGAATCCGGATAATCTGCGTTATCACCTCTCGACCAAACTGGTGGCGATGGGCTTCCGTTACCTGTCGAGCAGCGGTGCCGACATCGTGCAGCCAGTGCTTGACCGCTTGGCGCAGGAAACTGGCGAGCTGGTGCGTCTCGGGGTGATCGACGGTGAGCGTCAGACCTGGATCGCCAAGTCCCAGGGCGCGCGCTCCGGTCTGCGTTACGACCCGGACATGGGCCGCGATGCGCCGTTGTTTTACACAGCCTCTGGGCATGCTTGGCTGGCCTGCATGAGCGATGCCGAAGCCTTGTCGCTGGTGGAGCGGCAGGGCGCAAAGGTGCCGGAACATGTGGGGCCGAACGCGCCGCGTTCGAACATCGAATTGCTCGAACGCCTGCGTATGGCGCGGGATCAGGGCTACGCCTGGGTCGAGGAGAGCTCGGCGGTCGGCACTTCGGCGATTGCGGCAGTGGTGCGCCATCCCGCCGATGGGCGGGTGATCGGCGTGCTCAGCATCGCCGGGCCGAGTGCACGGATGCCGGGGGCGCGGCTGCATGAGCTGGCGCCGTTGTTGCTGGCGTACACCGAGGAGTTGTCGGCGGCGAGTCTGGCCTCGGAGTTGTTCAACTAAGGCCTGTGCAAATCGACTGTGGGAGCGGCGGTGCGGCGATCCGACTTGCTCGCGAATGCGGTGTGTCATGGGATCTGGATGGCGCTGACACACTGCATTCGCGAGCAAGCCCGCTCCCACATTTTGAACAGTGTCTAGCTTGAGAAGCTGTGCGCTGTTCGAACACTTTCAGGATAGGTCTGTGTAAGAATCTGGAACCAGGTTCTAAATTATTGGAGTTCATCGCTCCAATAACACTCACAAGAGGACCGTATCTTGAATTCGCCACTTCGCATCGCCCTGATCGGTGCTGGCAACATGGGCCAGCAGCACTACCAGCATCTGCAATCCCTGACTGAAGCGACGTTGTGCGCCGTGGCCGATCCGGGACCGCAGGCGGCCAGTCTTGCGGCGCAATGGGGCGTAGCCTGTTTCGCCGATCATCGTCAGATGCTGGAGCAGGCGAAACCGGACGCCGTGATAGTCGCCAACCCGAACACGCTGCACGTCAGCACGGCCCTCGATTGCCTCGCGGCCGGCGTGCCGGTATTGCTGGAAAAACCGGTGGGCGTGCACCTGGATGAAGCCAGGGAGCTGGTGACTGCCTCGAAGGCGAGTGGCGTTCCGGTACTGGTCGGTCATCATCGTCGCCACAATCCGCTGATCGTCCGCGCCCACGAGCTTGTCCACAGCGGCGCATTGGGTCGGTTGACCACGGTTACGGCGCTCTGGCAGTTGCGCAAGCCCGACAGCTATTTTGAAACACCCTGGCGGCGCGAGGCCGGCGCGGGGATGCTGTTGACCAACCTGATCCACGACCTCGATCTGCTGCGGCATTTGTGCGGTGAAGTGCGCCAGGTTCAGGCCATCACCAGCAACGCCATTCGCGGGTTTGCCAACGAAGATTGCGCGGCAATACTGCTGCAATTCGACAAC
The DNA here is from genome assembly GCF_019956175.1 of Pseudomonas sp. BF-R-30. Taxonomy (NCBI): domain Bacteria; kingdom Pseudomonadati; phylum Pseudomonadota; class Gammaproteobacteria; order Pseudomonadales; family Pseudomonadaceae; genus Pseudomonas; species Pseudomonas sp. BF-R-30. The sequence continues at coordinate 185,370 of NZ_JAHBDE010000004.1, forward strand.
GGTGCACTGGGCAGCCTGACCGGCTCCGATGCGGTGGCTGCGCCCTGGAGCTGGGAGCTGGATTCGGGGGAGAACCCGGTGTATCCGCGTCATCCTGATCAACCGTGCTACTTGCTGGCCGGGACAGGTGGGGCGCTGAGCATTCCGCAGCTTAAACGCTGGCACTACAACGATTTCGATGGCGGCTGGCATCAACCGTTGCTGGCAACCCAGGAAAACTTCAATGCCGATGAAGCCCTGCGTCTGCAGTTGCAGCACTTCGTGCGAGTTGCGCGCCGGGAGGTCGAGCCGCTGGTGAGTGCCGCCGATGCTGCGCGTACGTTGGCGCTGATCGAAGCCATCCGCGAAGCCGCCGAAACCGGGCATGCCTGCTCGCCATCCTTGATCGAGGGGTGAGCATGAGCGAACGTATCTTCTCCCTGGCCAGCCTGACCGTGCTGGAGTTGTCACCGCCCGATATGGTCGAGGTCGCCGCGCAGGCCGGTTACAGCCATGTCGGCTTGCGTCTGGTACCGGCAACCCCGGAGGAGCACCATTTTGCCCTGGTGGCCGACCACGAACTGCGGCGCCAGACCCTGGCGCGTCTGCGCGATACCGGTATTCGGGTGCTGGACGTCGAAATCCTGCGGCTCAAACCGGAAACCGTCGTCGCCGATTTCGAAAAAGTCCTGGCGGTGGGTGCCGAGTTCGGCGCCAGTGAGTTGCTGGTGGCCGGTAACGACCCTGATGAACAACGGCTGACGGAACATTTTGCCGAACTCTGTGATCTGGCGGCACTCTATGGGCTGCACCCGCATCTGGAGTTCATGCCCTGGACCGATGCGCGCAATCTTCAACAAGCCGTGCGAATCGTGGAAAACGCCGGGCGTGAAAACGGCGGAGTGCTGGTGGACGCCTTCCACTTCGATCGTTCGGGATCGCGCCTGGAAGATCTGGCCAAAGTTGCTCCCTCACGGTTACGGTATGCACAGTTGTGTGACGTCGCAGGACTACGGCCGACCGATATGGCGGAGATCTTGCGCCAGGCGCGTAACGAACGGCGTTTTCCCGGCGATGGCGATTGTGATCTGCAGGGGTTGTTGGGGATTTTGCCGGCTGACATTCCATTGAGCCTGGAGATTCCCACCGTGCAGTTGCTGGAGCAGGGCGTGAGTGGGTTGGAGCGGGCGCAGATGGCGCTGGATAAAACCCGGGAATTGTTTGCGCGGCTGTAATCGGTGCTGCGCACCTATCGCGGGCAAGCCACGCTCCCACAGGTTCTATGCTGACTGGGTGGAAGCGTGGTTTGCCCGTGATGCTTTTGACTTTATGTAAGGAAACCCAATGACCGTCAGCACCCCGCTTTCCGGCGTCAATCAGCCCTTCAAAGGGATCCTGCTGATCATTGTCGCAACCTTCCTGTTTTCCACCCACGACGCCTTTTCCAAATACCTCTCCGGTTTCTATCCCATTGTCATGGTGGTCTGGGCGCGCTACGTGGTTCACACCTTGTTGATGGCCGGGATTTTCCTGCCGCAGTCCGGGTTGCGGGTGCTGCGTACCAAACGGCCATTGCTACAGGTGATCCGGGCGCTGTGCCTGCTGGGCACCAGTCTGTTTTTCACCACGGGGCTGATGTACATCCCGCTGGCCGAGGCCACGTCGGTCAACTTCCTCGCTCCGGTATTGGTCACCGCGCTGTCGGTACCGCTGCTTGGCGAACGGGTGACCCGGGGGCAATGGCTGGCGGTGATTTTCGGTTTTAGCGGGGTGCTGATCATCGTTCACCCCGGGGGCGATCTGTTTACCCCGGCGGTGTTGCTGCCGTTCTGCTCGGCGCTGTTTTTCTGCTTCTACCAACTGCTGACCCGCAAGCTCAGCGAGATCGATAGCCCGACCACCAGTAACTTCTTCGCAGGCTTGTGCAACACGCTGGTGATGAGTGCGCTGGTGCCGTTCTTCTGGCAAACGCCGAACCTGGTGCATGGCGCGATGATGCTGGCGCTGGGGGCTTGCGGGATGACGGCTCACCTGTTCCTGACCCAGGCTTTCCGCCTCGCGGCACCGGCACTGCTGGCACCGTTCAGCTATTGCCAGATCATCTTCGCCGGCCTGCTGGGCTGGCTGCTGTTTTCCCATACGCCGACACTGACCACCGTGCTCGGCATTGCCGTGATCTGCTGCAGCGGGTTGGCGGCGGCCTGGCAGCAAAGCCGCAAGTAGAAAGTAACCGGAAAACAACGGTGGGAGCGGGCTTGCTCGCGAAAGCGGAGTGTCAGTCACCATAAATATCGACTGACACTGCGCATTCG